>CAZYVR010000046.1:0-23544 GCA_964651145.1 uncultured Victivallales bacterium
TGAAAGAATAGGCTATTTCAACTTTGACTCAAAGGATTCTTCGCCAGGCGCGCCGGTTTTCAACCGAATCATTTCCTTGCGGGATTCATGGGCAAAAATAAATAAATAAATCGAAAACTAAAATCATGTTTGGATTGAAAAGAAAAAATATAATGAGCGTGCGCACTTACGGGGACCCTTCTCTGAAAAAAAGCTCGCTCCCAGTTATGAATATAGATCACGACATTGTCTTGCTTGCCGAAGCTTTGATCAATACAATGTTTGCCGACGACGGAATAGGCCTTGCCGCTCCGCAAGTTGGCGTCAATTTGCGAATGGCGGCTCTGGGCGTGCCCATGGGGAAAAATGGCGATGGAAAATTGGCGGCAAACTCGCCGGGCGAAATGGAGCTGCTTCCTCAAATGCCCATGATCCTTCTGAACCCCGAAATAATCGCCTCAAGCGACGCAAAAGAAGAGCGCGAAGAAGGATGCTTGAGCCTCCCGGATATCTACGCGCCGGTAATTCGCCCAGTTTCTGTTGTGCTGAAAGCTCAAGTTTTCAAAGGGCCAAACATCCAGTTTGAATGCTCAGGACTTCTCGCTAGAGCGGTGCAACATGAAATAGACCATTTGGACGGCATTCTTTTTATTGACAGAATAACCGAGGAAGAGCGCAAAAAAATCCAGCCCAGGCTTGACCGCTTGAAGAAGCACGGAAAGAGAAAAGGATTCTTAAAGGGGTTTTCCAAATAATTATGAATATGAGTTTCATAAAAGTCTTTTTTTCAATTTGCTCCGGAGCCAAAATCTTTGGCGTTCTGATGGACCATTCGCTTGGCAAAGCAATATTGCATTTCGTAATGCTCGCCATTGTCTGCTCTTCTTTTATTACATTCTGCCGATTCTTTCCTTATTATGAATTGGCCTCTGACGCATTGAGCATGCTGTCGCGGGAATTTGATAGCATAGAAGTGACGGACCAAGGCATTTTTCCGCTCAAAGAGCCTCAAACTCCAAGAGATTTCGTGCTGACGGACCATTTCAGAATGTGCTATTTCCCAAACAACGACTTTTCTCTCGGCAACATTGATGCGAACAAATGCTTCAAGGGCTTTATATGGACGCCAAAATTTTCCGTCATTTGGAACAAAGTTAAAAACGGCGAGTATTTGGTGTATCCTGTTCCAGTGTTCACCGCGTCTGGAAAAGAATATTCGCGCCCAGGCAATTTATTGTTTTCAAAAGTCAAAACTGAAGAATACATAAAAGAACACAGTCAGCATGAAGGAACTTTTAGAATAGCCAAAGAGTCTTACCAGTTCGACGGCCCGATAATCCTGCCTGTGGTAATGCTTTTCGTTGTCGCCATTGTTTTTGCGAAAAGCTTTCTATTTGACATTGTGCTTTCCTCTTTCCTGTTCACCGCCATCTTCGCCCTTATGTATTCTTTTGTCGGCGGCGATGACTTGAAGCTGAATTTTAAAACATTGTTTGTGATAAGCCTGTACGCTGGATTTCCCGCAATTTTAGTCGCTTCAATGTTCCCGGCGTTCAATTTGCCGTTTTTGGATTACAGAACTGTTTATGTTATCGGTTTTTCCGGTTATCTATTTGTCGTTTTTAACAAATTAAAAAAAATGCTGTGTCCGGAGCCCCCGGAAGAAAACAGCAATAATGAATTCTGAGATTTGCAATGACTATAAAAACTTACACAGATGAAATATTTGGAATGCCGCATTGGTATCCCGCTTTGGCCAACTATACTTTTACAACAAGCTTCGTAAAGTTGCGCCCGGAAGAGATTCAGGCTCTGGCTAGCGGAGAAACAACGGACGGAGACGCCGTGCGCAATGTCATATCACGCCTGAGCGCGCCGATGAATGTTTTTATGGGAAACTCATTTGTGACTGTGGATTCATTGGCTCCGACAGACACTGGACGCTTCAATTCCAAGCGAGGCGCTGTTTATTCGCCGGAGAGCGCATGGAAAACTCTTGCCAGAAGCGAAAAAATAAAAAAAGCGGCGGCGGAGGGACGTGTCAATTATATATGCATAAAGCCGTTCAGAAGAATGAACCGCATTCGTGAATTTCGTCTGTTCATAAAAGACGGCAAATTGAAAGGCATGAGTCAGTATTGGCTGACACAGCACTTCAAGCGCCTTGACGATCTCAAAGCCCAATATTGGAAAATGGCAAAGGATTTTGTGTCCGAAACGGCATGGCTTTTTCCGGTAAAGGATCTCACGGTGGATATCTATTTCACTTCCAGCTCTAATATTATGATTATTGACCTCAACCCCTGGGGCGGAGACACGCAGGCAAAGCTTTTTAACACCTGGGACAGGGATTGGACTGAAGAGCCAGGAATCAAGATTCTATCCCCCCCGGTCAGAATCAGCGGCGAGGTCAATGTCTCCTTCTAAAAAAATGCCGGCGGATTGAACTCAGATCACCCAACGGTTTTTGCCTTCTTTTTTGGCTCTGAGCAGATTATTGTCGGCATCGTTAATAAGTTTGGATAGAGACTGTTTTTCTGGTTTGCCTATTTTGTCTAAAGCAGCCCCAAGGCTGATGGTAAAGTGAACTCCGCAATGCTTTTCTGATCTGTCATCAATGTTCTTTCTGATCTTTTCGCATAGAACTTCAAGAGCCGCGGCATTTTTCACCTCGGCAAAGATTATAAATTCTTCTCCCCCATAGCGGCCCGATATGTCTGATTTTCTAATGCTTGAGCCCATTATGGAGCCAACTGCTTTCAGCGCTTCGTCGCCCGTGGGATGCCCATAGGTGTCATTGACGCTTTTGAAATTGTCAATGTCAGACATGATTATTCCCACATTCAAGTTCTTTCTGGAAGCAAGGCTTAACAACGGTTCTATGCTATTGAAAAAACCGCCCCTGTTAAGCAGTCCGGTAAGGACGTCAGTTGACTTCTCTTTCAACAGCCTGCTGTTCAATGTGTAGAGGTTGCTAAGAGTTTCACAGAAAAATTCAATCTGAATAGAAGTAATTTCAGAGTCTTGGTTAGTTCGCGCTAAGTCTATAAATTCAGAAATATGATATTTATAGGTGTTTTCGACATTTTCATCGACAAATTTGAAGTTGTGGAACATCATCATAAATGCCGGGTCAAGCATGTAGGATTCCAGCAAAAACGCCAGAGACAAAGCTTCGTGTTGAATCGCATAGCCTTTGAAATTGGCAATTATGTCTATTAGCTTCTCTCTGATTTTTTTCAGTTTATCTCTGACTGATATAGGATTTTCAAAAATGTCAGGCAGGCTGCCTTGTCTCCATAGCTCGATAACATTGTTCCAGAAAGCCATGTGTTTTTTTTCTTCTTGGGCTAAATGTTTCCATTTTTCCGAAATTGAAGGGTCGCCTGATTCAAGGGCGAATCTGTTATAAGTGGCAAACGCTGCGCTATCCATTAAAAGACATTCTTTTATTATTTCAGTGAAAACATCTGATTTTTCTTTCAAAATATCCTCCTGTCTGATTAAAATTTATTTGTTCCTCCAGCAGGGATGGAGTTCAATGCCGGGAATACAACTCCTTGTCAATAGCGGACACGCAATCGTTAAACGCCGCGACCACTTCAGGATCATATTGCTTTCCGGAGCACTTATTTATTTCCGATATGCTTTCTTCCAAACTTTTTGGCGCGCAGTAAATTCTTCCATGATATATTGCGTCAAAAGAGTCAACCACTGAACATATCCTTGCGCCTATGCATATGTCGTTTCCATAAGCGCCCGAGGGATATCCGGAGCCGTCATAGGCTTCGTGGTGCTGGGCCACAATTTGTTTGACGCCCGGGTCATTTATAAAAGTGTGAATTATTTCAACGCCAAAATCCAAATGCTTTCTCATTAGCTTGTATTCTTCCGGAGTCAATGCTCCTTCTTTCAAAAGAATTCGATCTGGAATAAACACTTTGCCTATGTCATGAAACAGCGCCCCGTCCTTTATGGTTTCAAGCTCAAAAGGGTTATTTATCCCCAAGGCTTCAGCTATAATCACAGATATTCGGCTCACTCGAAAAAAGTGCCCGTAAATGTGTGGATCCCTGAATTCAAGCATCTTTAGGATCAGCTCAAGTTTTTCAGTCTGATTCTGAAGAATTTCTTTTTTTTTAGAAATATTCGTCATAAAAAACTCACCTTTTTACGCTAATAAAGATGCATTCCTTTTGTTTTGCAATCAATAAAACACTCACATACAGGCTACTTCATCTCTTCTCCCAATGCCCGCTTAAGCAAAGAGGATATTATTTTAAAAAAGTTTTCAGTCTTGTGGACTTCATTGTCATATTTTCCTGTAAACAGTTTGGCAATAATCTCTTCGCGCTGCCTTTGAGGCAGGGCTAAAAAAGCGCACATAACATAATTTGAATTAGAGTTTTTTACTTCCATCTCAACGAGACCGGAAATGTCTGGAATTTTAATTTTCAAATGTTCGCCGCGTTCAATAATCCTTTCATTCGCAAAATGTTTAATTTTGCAGCCGGAAAGCGACATATCCTCTATAATAATTTTTTTTCCGTCAAAAGAACTTTCCTCGCCAACAATAAAACGCTCCTCTTTTCGTTTTCTGGGAGCGTCAAAGGAAATCAGAAAGCAAATAATAAGAACAAAAATATTTAAGCAGCACCAAAAAAGGGCGTATGGAAAAAACTCCATGTTTGAAAGGATTCGATGTTCAGGTATAAGGTTGATAATCACTCCTCCTATAGTTATAAGAATAAGAGAAGTGCAGATCGCGAGTATGCCCCAGTCGACTTCCGAAGACGAGCCTGATCCTTTAGGCGTGACCCTGAAAGGCTCGCCAAAAGGCTTGATAAGGCTGGAAATAACCACAGGCAAAAGCCTGAACATTCCAAAAACCCCGACAGCGGTCGAAATAATAGGCACATATTTTTTTTTCACGAGCCACTGCATCGCAAGCGCAAAAGCGAGAAGCATAGGGAACTGGAAGGACATCAAATCCTGAGTCGAAGTCAAGTGCAGTGGAGCTATTCCCAGCCAAAGGTATATAATGGGAACTATCAAAAGCATAAACCTAGTGGCGGGCTGTATTATCCAGCCATATGGGATAAAAAGCAGGCGCTGTAAAAGCGTAAGCCCTTTAGCGCGCAAAGGGCCTTCTGGCACAAAAAAGCACTGGATCCCGCCGCGACACCAACGGGCTCTTTGAATGAAATATCCTTTAAGGGAATCTGCCGCCATGCCCTGGCTTAGCTTTTCATTAAGGTAGATGGTCCTGTAATTAACAGTAAGCATGCATAAAGTGGTTAACAGATCCTCCGTGATGGATGAAGTTGGAATCCCACCGATGGCGTCTATGCCTTTGCGCCGTATAATAGAACAGGATCCGCAACAGAACGCGGCTCCCCATCCGTCCCGGCACGGGGCTATGGCGTCAAAGAAAAGGCGCTGCTCATCCGGCCATACTTTGTTCATGTATAAATTGGATTGGATCGGATCTCTGTTGAAAAAATGCTGAGGAGTTTGAACTATTCCTATGTCCTCCTCATGAATAAAAAAACCAACAGTTCTAAGCAGAAAATTCTGTGCGGGAACAAAATCCGCGTCAAAAATGGCGCAAAGCTCCCCGGAAGCATGAAGAAGGCCATTGTTTAGATTGCCGGCTTTGGCGTTGGAATTCTCAGAGCGGGCAATATATTCGACTGCGTGATTTTCGCAAAACTCTTTCAGCCATGAACGGCGCCCGTCATCCAAAATCCAGACCTTGAAATCAGGATATTCTAAATTTTTTGCGCCCACAATTGTTTTTTCTAAAACATCGATCCCTTCGTTATATGTGGGAATAAATATGTCCACGGAAGGAAATCTGAAGATATCTTTTTGATACTTGTCTGCTTCCTCGCTTCTTGAGTTTTTTTTGCTCATAACCAAAAGAAAAATGCAAATCTCAATGAACGACAGAACTTCCACCATAAACACCAACACAACCCAGAACCACTCAAGCCTTCCGCCGGAAAACGGCAGAACAGTGTAAAATAGACGCCAAAGCAAATAGCGCAATCCTATAGCCGCGGTGAAAACAGTTACAACTGTTCTATGAACATTTTTGTCTTTGGATAACGCGGGCGCGAGCAACAGCCAGAAGGCGCCCACCACAAGAAAAAAACGCAATGATAAAAAATCAAAAGACATTAAAAAACCTGGTCAGTTCTTTGAATACATGCCACTTTCGTGGGATTCTGGCCTCTACCCTTCTGCCCACTTGGAAGAAGTTTTCAGCGTTTAAATTCAAATCTTTTGGGGTTACGCTAATCCAGACACGGAACTCTTTTTTCTTATCCTTGTTCAAGGTTGCCGCAAAATTCTTGTCGCTTATCTCCGAGCCAGACCCTCGGAGAGCAAACACAGTTCCCACATGATAATCGGATTCGCCAATCAAGCGGTATTGAATTTTATTTCCAGGACTGATGTTTGAAAACTGTGACTCCGAGACCGCAATGTCAAGAAAAACGCTTGAGCAATCAAGAAGAACTATCAATTCTGAATCAATGACCACGGTGCTGGCTGGAGTCAAAGGAAGCCGCCAAACCAAAGAGTTGAAAGGCGACACTAATTGGAAACGTTCCACTTTCTTTATTCTGTCTTGCTCTGTTTTTATTTGTTGCTCAATGCCCTCAACTCGGCTGACAGACTCATTCAATGCGGTCTTTGCCTGAGATATTTCAATGACAAGTTGATCCATCCTTTGCTTTGAATACGGTGAGTCGTTGTGTCCGTCCCCGAGGAATGCTCCGGCTTCCACCGCAGACAAAGAATTGTTAAGCTCTTCGATGTTGTGTTTTATTTCCATAATCCGTTCTGATGATTTAAAAAAATTGGATTCAGAACGTTCGAACTCTCTTTTCTTGACAACATTACGACTTTCAAGATGTTTATTCGCGTCAAATTCTTTTTTTGCTCTTTCGTATTCGGCTTTTTCCTGCGCTAATTTGCGCTCTTCTTGTTTTATCATGGAGCGCAATTGCTTGGCTGAGAATTTTTGATATGCCGTAAGGTGCTTCTCCAGTTCAGAGCTAAGCGCTGTGTATTGTTTGACTCTTTCGTTCAAGCTGGATATTCGGCTTGTGAGGGTTTTCTTTTCAGTGTTCAGTTCATTGACAAAACTTCGGTTGACCCGTTCGTTTGTCACTTCTCCAATGATTTCGCCTTTTTTGAGATATTTTCCGTATGTCGTGGGCTGAGAGAACTGCAAAATGCCTTCTATCGGGCTTGTCAATGTTGTTGTCCTTGCATTAACGACCCCATCGATTGACGTGTAGAGATAAAAATTAGGCACGATAGAAATTACTAGAATTAAAAGAAAAATAATTCCAAAGGCAATCCTTGTGGATTTCTTGTTTAACATAAATGCTCCCCCCTGTTAAGCTGAAAATAATATATCCGGCATTTAGAAAGAAGTCAATTCAAGGTGAATAACATCAGCGAAAAAAAGTCACAACTTCTAAAAGTTTGATTCAGCGTGTTCGTCGGGGACAAAGTCCCATGCCTACTCTTGCCTCCTTTTCTGAGTGAGTGCAATAACTTTATAGGCGATGCAGAGAAAGCATTCCGGCAAAGGTGGAGTTTTTTTAACGTTATGGGTCGCCGCCGGGCTTTTTAAAACGCGCAAAGCAACGCTGGATGCGCCGCCCGGTCGCCGACAACCGCAAGACAATTAAGCTTTCTAAAGGATAATCTCATATCCGCCCAGGCGCATCAAAAAACCGAGGGATATAACAGCATTGCTCCAGCCGGTCAAGGCGCAATATGCGCCCCATCCAATATCGCCGTTAAACGCGAACGGATCGCCTGTGCGCAAATTGAACGCGCGTGTCCAGCATCCCGGATATTGCCCTGGCTGCCTTGAGAGTGGCTGTGATACCGACATAAAGTCAAGAAGTTTGTCAACCACGTTCTGAGTCAAGTCTGTTTCAACTGTGTTCAAAAGAGTCTGAAAGGCGACCGTTAAATAATTGTTCATATATAAATTGTCAGTTATTTCATCGTCATCGGAACACATTATTCCGGTTTCAAAGGTTTTTCCCGAAAGGTCGCCAAAAGGCCCGGTAATGAATGCGCCTGTTTGATGCTGCAGGGGCATGATATACTCAAGGGCCTCCTTTATTGCTGGCAAAAAATCATCTTTGAGGGGAGTGTGCGTTAGCGACGCAAGCCCCAAAATATAACGGCCTATCGTGAATTTATAGACAAAATGATCCTCAAATTTGTCGGGGAATCCGGCCGTTAAACGTTTCTGAACTGTTGCGGCTGCATCAAGGTAATCTGCATTTCCGGTCGCTTTATAGCCCATAACAAAGGCGCTGACCACGCTTGAATGATGATGAGGAGTGCCATGACGCCTGTCCTTTAATATTGTTATCTCTTCTGTTACGCCGTGCATCCCGCATTTTTTTATGTCGCTTCTGTGAATGCAATCCGGCAGTACTCCATTATGATTGCGCAATTTCAAGAGCGCCCGCAATGTTATTTCAGCTCTTTCCAGGCATTCTTTTCGTCCATTTAGCTTGTAGAAATGCAACAATCCCGTTGCCGCCCGCGCGGCTGTGTCAATATACATATAATTGGAGTCTTCGCGAAACTGCTTGTAAAAATGCCACAGCCCGTAGTCTTCCGCCTTTTCGTCTGTTATTTGGATGCCGCTTTCAAGCGCAAATGTAACTATATTGTCTGCAATTTTTTTCAGCTCGTCATCGTCCAGCAATTCTCCAGCGTGATGAAACATCAGAGCCGATTCAAACTGGCATTCCGCGCGGTACTCCCACATCATATGCCCGGCAGTGTCAAACCCTTCAAATATTCCTTTGCTGCCGTCGGCTTCCGGCAACAATCCATTTTTTCTTATCCAGTCAATATTTGAGCGCACGGCCTGCTTGTAAGCGTTTTCTTTTTGCGAGGCTGGGATTGGCGATGGAGTCCAGCGCTCCTCTATTGAAGCCGCGCTGGTTTTCAATTCAGACGCTGATTCGGGCCGCAATACATACAATATTATCCGGTCAAGCAAGGCGTTCCATTTCTGGCGCGGAAGAAAGCCCTTGCGCTCGGCATTGCGAATGTCAATGTTGGCGCAAATTTGCCTGCGATCATCGCGCATTTTATAAACAACATGCCACAAACTGCTGTTTTGCGAAGCCCCTTCACTTTCCGCATCCGATGT
Source organism: uncultured Victivallales bacterium (assembly GCA_964651145.1). Lineage (GTDB taxonomy): Bacteria > Verrucomicrobiota > Lentisphaeria > Victivallales > GWF2-45-14 > CAZYVR01. The sequence continues at coordinate 9,185 of CAZYVR010000046.1, forward strand.
CCTGTATGTTCCGCTTGTCGTTCCCACCGCAAGGAGGGATGACTGATGGCTTCTGCCCACTCCATATGTGGCGTTGCGGCAATCCAATATGTCCCCCTTGGCAAAGTCTTCAACGGGGCCTTCATTGTTGACAACAACCATGCGCTCGCGCCATGCAGTGCGCGGCTCAAAGAACCGTTGAGTCCCCATTGCGTCGCGCATCCTCCAGCCGTAAGTGAGCATGCATTCCGTGTAAATGCCCACTCCGGATTCAGCAAGATTCAGAATAGCTTCTCCCTCTTCCAATGAAGGCTCGCGCCAGGCATTCAATTCTCCGGCGTCAGGAAAACAGAACACGGCTTCAACGCCTTTTATGTTGCCGTCAAGCAATTCTTTCCATGTAAAATTTTGTGTCTCGATGCTCAGTTTTTTGAATCGGGGAGCAAATGCTCCTGGATCTCCAATTATTCCAATTTTTTTCATTTCCTTGTAGGCTTTCTTTTATTTGACAGTTTGTTTTCCTGAAATTTTATAGGTAAGTTTTCCGGCTATGTCCCAACTCGGATAATAAGTCATCACCATCAAGTTGTTTTCCATAAGCATTCCCGTTTCCCCTTCAGTTATGATTTTAGACATGTTATTTTCCAATTTTTTTATTCTGGATATTATATAAGGATGCGGCCTTTTGTCACCGTCGTAAATGAAAAGAATCTCGTCTTTCAGCTTTTCTCCATCGGGCAAGTTTTCTGTAACAATAAACGAATTCTCCACGTCTCCTCTATCAACGCTTGTGACCTTAATTACATCTCCATATAGTGGTTTCGCGCCAAACGCGATAGTTTTCCCATTGCCGGAATACATGATTAGGCCATCCTTGATTTCAACAACATCCTCCCGATTCTTTAGCTTTATACAGATTTTTCCGTTGGCAAATTCCACGTCTTTCACGCAAGGTTTTTTTCTGAAAGCCTCATGGATAGCCACAAATACATTTTCTGGCCCTTTTCTGCGGACGCACAGGAATTCAGACTTCCCGCTTCTTTTCATCTCGAAGGCTTTTGCTTTTTCCGGTTTCCCCCAGCAGGACGGTTCTCTGTCAAGGCGGATGGCTGGTCCATCCGCGAAAATAACCTCGGTATCAGGAGAGCCCGCGACGATAGTTCTCAAGACAGGATCATTTTCATGGATAAAATCTACGGTAAAGTTTTTGCTCCATTTCACTGCTTTCAAATTATCAAGGTATTTGCCGCTGCGACCGTCCTTGTCTGTGAGTTTTTTGCTGATGCCCTCTGCTTTTATCTTGTATCTTTTGGCAAGGTTGCCGTGCAACATCCAATCATGTGTCTTTTTTCCGTTTATTTCAAATACATCCAGAATGTAAAAGCGTTTCTCGTCAACTTTAACCAAAACAAGACTTCTCTGATATTTCTTTATTCCTTTGTAGGATTTTATTGCGTTTACCTGAGCGACCTGCACATCTTTTTCAGTTGTGTTCCATAGAGTCAAATCGCCGGCGTCGTCAAATATTGACTGGGCTCCCCAAAGTTCTCCGTACTTGTATTGAGGGTGCAGTTTCAAAGCATCATTGCCATTTTTGGCCTTTGGCGCTTTTTCCCTTCCGCCTTGATCGCTTTCGTCAACAACAACAGTATTGTGGGCCGCAGTGCTTTTATTCCATGCCCTTAATCCGCGGTAGCCGGTTTCTGAAGCGATCTCTTCTCCGCAGGCCCATAGCGCAATGCCGAGAGTGTCTGAATGGTCATGGTTGTTTATGCCTTCCCAGTGCAGGTAAAGGCGCACCTGATCATCGCCCTTGCCGAAGCCGAGCATGCCAGCTCCGGACTCGCCGAGTAGAAAAGGGATGCTTTCAGTCGGCGGTTTAGTGAAATATTTTCCTTTGTCATTCCAGGTGGTATCCTCAAATGCGATTGATCTGCCGTCCGGGAGCGCCAGCAAGTCAAAAGCATTTTTTATTCTCTTGAAATCTGTTCCGAATTCTTTTTCAACATCGAAGTTAGTGAAGTGTTTTCCATCAATAGGATCTTTATATCCTTCCGGGTCAGACCAGCCTTTCATCATTTTAGCGGCCCTGAAAATGCCTTTTGTAACCCCGGCCGCGTAGGAAAGTGTGCCTTCGCACCACATCCCGTCGCGCCTATAGCCTATGTGCAGCATGTCGCTTATCCATCTTGCAGCCTGATGAATGTATTCCGGCTTCTGAAGGTATATTCCGAAATAAGTCAATCCCTCAATTCTGCACATGTTCTGGTTGTGCAGCGCTTTGAATTTAAACAGCAAATGTTTTTCAACCATAAGCTCGAGAAGTTCTTTCCGTATTGTCCGGCGGCGTTCAGGTGAAAGTTTTTTGTAGGTTTTGCTGTCTTTCACTATTGTCCATGATTTCAAAAGTGGCAACGCGTGTTTTAAGTCGAGAGTATCGCCCCACCATCCCCAGAAGCCATATCCTATTCTGATAGGAGGAGGATTTTTTTTGTCAATATAAATCATTCCTCGTTTTTTCTTGCCTTTTGTGCCTGACGAGAAATGCACGGGCCATTTGCCGAACACCTCTCCAAATCTTTCGAGTATCAAACACGCCCTTTGGGCGTAGCGTTCATCTCCTGTGAGTTCATAAAGCTGAGCATAGTACCAAGCCGCGTTTTTCATCAAAGGATGCCAGAAATTTTTCAGACCCTGCTTATCGATTTTTGAGCGAATCTGCTCGTTAGTCATTTTTTCCAGATTTCTGACTGCATATTTTAAAACAACCTCGGCTCTTTTGCGAGCGTCTTCATTGCCGTAATAAATCCAAAGATCTTTGAGCGCGCCGATTTGCCATTCAAAAGCAGTGTTTTTCCGGTCCGACTCTTTTCCGAGCATAAGATAGCTAGTTCTGTAATGGTCGGCAGAATAGGAGAGAAAATCAAGCAATTTCGGGTCATCCGGCAATTTTGCCGGGATTCCATAATCTCCTCGCTCTTCGCATATCGCCTCAAAAGATTTTGCCACGGGCTTGTTCGTTATTTTTTTGACATAATTTTTTAGATATTTTTCTTTGCTCGGCGCCTTTGCGGCTCTGGCATCGGAAATGGAATATTCTCTGGAATTATTTTTTTTACCTGAGAGGCAGGAATTGAATACAAGCACGCCTGCCATTGAAATGAAAAGCAGTTTTCTCATTATGATTTTCCTTGATTATTGCTATTTTTTCGGTTTGCCCGTTGATTTGATTTTGAACTGGTCCTTAATGAGATGGAAGCTTTCCACATGACCGTCAACAAAGAGGAAATTCGAGATTCCAAGGTGACAGGGATTGAAGTAGCTTCCGCTGTAGAATTCTGTATAGTCAGGGTGATAGTGGCATGAAGTTCCTCCATCTGCCTGCAGATGACATCTCGATGAATTTTTAACCTGCGAGACTTTGTACATCGGAAGATTATAGGAATCCACGTCATATCCGAGAAATCTATTGTACACATAACTAAAGGGAATCTGTTTAGCGCTGCCGTCTGCAAGGCCTAGCCAGATAAGGTTTCCAGTTTTGTCTGCCGGACACGTTAAAAGCTGATCTTTAAGATAATGGCGATTTAAGATGTTCATCCACCAGCTTTCGACCTCATCGCGCTTGCATGGAACTATCCAGCCGTCAAAGTCTGATGTATAAAATATTGTTGCCTGATGCCATTGTCTAAGTTGATTTTTACAGGTTATCCTTTGAGCCACAGCTCTGCTCCGGCGCAATGCGGGAAGGAGCATTGAAGCCAGAATGGCTATTATGGCTATCACTATGAGCAATTCGATGAGTGTAAACTTCGCACTTGCAGTTTTTTCCATTCCTTCACCTCTTAGTGGTTTAACGCTATACCATTATAATATCAAAAGGCGCAGTTGTCAATATGTTTTCCAAAATAATTATTTAGGCGGTGCGGTTGCAGTAATGCTTCAGTCGAGCTGGCATGAAAAATTTTCTATCGCCACCCTGCGTGGGCTTTTTTCTGTTGCCATAATATTCCACGGGCTTGCGCCCGAGGCTATAATATGCCGCCCTCTACGAGGGCTTTTTCTTAGTTCGATGCCAGTTGTGATGAATCATTCCCAAATATAATCATTGTCAGAGAGACGCATTATGGCCAGCTCTGGAGTTTTCTCAAATACAGGAAGCAGAGTCTCGCGCAGAATTGAGGCGCTCACAAAACGTGATATGCCTCTGCCAATTTGACCGTATGTAAGTCCTCCGGCTTTCTCCACAATATGCTCCATGTCGGAATAGTAGCTCTTCTTCGGAGAATGCCAGTGATGCTCCAATTCATGACAAACATTGTTTGTGTCAAAAACAGCAATAGTCGTTGTTTCCCTTGTGTGAAGCCCGGGCACTCTCGCTTCTATTTCGAGGGCGTGCAAACAGGTGTTGCATTCAAAATTAACGCCAAAGAAAAGTATGCTCGCATTGTTGCGCATCAGCTTTCCATACGTATTATCGGGAGACCATGGGGTGTTTGCCTGAAGGTGTCCTTCCGTGTAAAATTTAGCTTTCGGACCAAAGGCGGCAAGTGAGTGAACCGGATGAAGGCTCCTTATCACATTATCCCTTTTGCGGAAAACATTTGACAGGTAACCGACCGAAGACGGTGTGTGATCCGCGTGGTAAACTGGCTGTGTTGGGGTTACGCTTCCAGACACAGTTGACATCATCAGCGTTCCGTCAGTGCCCAAAACTTCAAGCAGCGCGTCGATAATGGCATCTGGCCCTCCATCTATTTTTCCTACTCTTTTGAGCGATGAATGCATCATCAAATCCATGCCCTCTTTAACGCCTATTGCTTTTAATTGCTCGATCAATTGTTCTTTGTTCATTTGCCCATTTCCTATGTTTAATTTTCGTATTTGTCAAGTATATTTCTGCATTCTCTCACGGCTTTCTCCGATAGATAATCTATGGAATACATTGTGCCTTTCAGATAATCATCGTTGTCCATTTTTTCATGAGTCTCTTCCATTTTTGACGGACGCTTGCGATAGCCATTGACTATATGATATTCGCACGCGCCTGTTTCTTTTATAACAGAGTCAAGTTCTGAAGCTGTGTCAAAATCAGCTCCAAGGCCCAACACGATTTTTGTTTTACATTCAGCTTTGCGCATGATTTCAAAAAGCTTTTCACGGCTGAATGTGGCGTCTAGCTCCTGGCCCAAAGTGAGAATATAATCGCACCCCAGCGAGATTGCCTCGTCCAGAGTCCGCATGGGGTCTTTTGAAAAATCGAATGCACGATGAAGGGTGAACTTCTTTTCGCCGCTTCTTTTTTTCAGGTCTTTCATGCGCTCAATATCAAGCTTGCCGTTGCTTTTTAATATCCCGCACATGATTCCGTCAGCTCCCATTTCAACGGCGATTTCCACATCCCGCTGCATTGTTTTAAATTCATTGTCGCTGTACAAAAAATCTCCGGCTCTGGGACGGATCATCACAAACAACTGCAAATGATTCACTGCCTCCGACGCGTTTTTTATCAAACCGGCGCTCGGAGTAAGAGCCCCTTCCAAGGGACTCGAATAAAGTTCCACGCGTTCCGCTCCGCCCCGCTCTGCGGCAAGGACATCATCAATCGTTCGAGCTCCAACTTCAAGCATATATTTCATCGTTTTTACCTTAGTTATTATTTGCAATTATACATGCCTATTTGCCTTTTGGCAAGGTTGTTCGTGGATGATGTCTATTAATAGCCTGTCTTTATTGTTTGAGGATTAATGACAAGTTTTTTTCCCCTTTTAAAGTTGCCTGAAAATAAAATTATTATTCTATTATTTCCCTCACATCTGCCATATAAATATGCCGACTGCCTTCATGTATGGAATCTATGCAGACTTTTTTACAGTCTCTTGACCAGTTGGGGTGAAGATCGCAGCGGGTTGGCATGGGCCAATTGGGATCAGCGTAAAATTGGCCAATATCATATCTGATATTTTTCTCTGAATCGTAAAGCATCAGCGTCCTGATATTTTCTTTTTTTGACGGATATGTGTCTGTAAGCATCCATCTGCCGTCAATCGAGAATGAACAGTGGCCGTCGTTATCAAATAGGTCGCTGCCAATCATTTTAACCTCCTGCCTTTTATCTGTCAAAATATAATATCCCCAGCCTGTAGCGTGTTTATTGCAAAAACATATGATTTTTTCATCGTCAATCCATGTGTAATGCGAACTCATATCATCCATGTTCAGCGAATAGATATCAGAACCGTCCGTATTTGCCGTAAACATCCTTGTCAGATGCCATCCGTTCTCTGTGCGCCATCGATGGAAGAATGCGAAACGCTTACTATTGGGAGAGAAAAGCAGATGATTAAACCAGTTGACATGCCCTGTAAAACTGGGCAGAGGAAGTATTTTTACTATTTGATCAAGGCTCATGAGAAGTTTATTTTTGCCTGTTTTCATATTCATTAATGATATGCCGTCTTTTTCAGGATGCGCCATGCCTTTGGTTGGATCAGCACACCCAGCATATCCATATCCTGGGCGCTCCCTATCAAGCCTTGAAAAATTGACACTCAAAGCGTATTTGCCGTCTGGGCTCAGGCAATAAATCGGTAGTGGAAAAGTGCGCATATGTCCTGTTTTTATGTCAATTATTCTTGAAACAAAACGGTCTCCATCCCGATCATTGTATATAATTTCAGTTTCTTTATCGTTCAGCCACTGGAGCATTGAGCCCTGTTGCCAGCAGAAAGCTTTTGTTTCCGCCAGCGGAATCAATTCATTATCGTTTTGAAGGTCAATGACGCTTATTTTTGCCCGTTCATCCGCCGTAGGCTGCCTTCCTATGAAATCAGTTTGATGCGCCAGAAGATAACGCTGGCTTTTGTCCCATGGACACTTGTCGAAGTAGCCGAAAAAATAATTTTTATCGTCATTAGGCGTTATTTTTTTTATTGGAACATGGTGCGTTATTTGACTTGTCACCGCTCCGCTCTCCTTGTTTCTATGTTATTAAAACAGCCTGACAATGGTATTTTTTCGTTGAACTCAGTCGACATGTCAGCGATGTGTGAAGCTTCTTTGTAACAGGAATATTTCACAAAATGATTTTATTATTTCCCAAACGCATCAGGAAACTTATGACAATCATCGCGTTGCTCCATCCTGTCATCGTGCAATAAGGCCCCCATCCGACATCCCCGTTAAAAGCAAATGGATCTCCTGTTTTTAGGTTGAAAGCCCTTGTCCAGGCTCCGGTTCTGCCATGCAAAGCGCAAAGCGGCTGACTATTGGCCTGGAAGTCTAGAAGTTTTTCAATCACTGAATCATCAAGGCCAACTTCCGGCGCCCATCCTGCCATTTGCAAACCAACGGCAAGGTGATTGTTGACATAGAGATTGTCAGCAATCTCGTCATCATTGGAGCAAGCAATGCCTGTTTCAAAAGTGTTTGCGGCCAGGCTTCCATGAACTTCTGAAACAAACGCGCCTTTTGAATGCTGAAGCTTTAAAGCATACTCTAAAGCACATTTCAGAGGAGAAATGAATTCGCTTTTTAATGAAGTGTTCATTAACGATGAAAGTCCCATAATATATCGTCCAATAGTGAACGAGGCCACAAAATGATCTTCAAATTTATCAGGGAACCCCGAAATCAGGCAACGTTGAATGTGCGCAGCGGCATTAAGATATTCTTTATTGCCAGTTGTCAAATGCAAGTTCACAAGAGCGCTCACTACGCTTGAGTGAAAGTGTGGAGTTCCATACTTTCTATCTTTCAATTCTTTTATTTCTTCGGTCACTCCATGCATGCCACACTTTTCTACATTGCTTCTGGACACACAGTCTGGCAATACTCCATTGCTGTTGCGCAGCTTAAGGATTGCGTCAAGAGTTATTTTAGCGCTGTGGAGGCCATCTTCGCGTCCAGTCAATCTATAGAAATGAAGCAGGCATGAGCTGGTCTTTGAGGCGCCGCCCACATATATTAAATCGGCATCTTCACTGAATTGCTTGTAAAAATACCAAAGTCCGTAGTCTTTCGCTTTTTTGTCAGTTATCTGCATTCCGCTGTTTAAAGCAAATGTCACAATATTATCGGCAATTTTGATGAGCTCTGGGTCATTAAAGTATTCTCCGGCAAGATGAAACATTAAGGCCGGCTCCAATTGACATTCCGGGCGATATTCCGACATAATATGCCCATATGTGTCAAAGCCCTCATAAACTCCTTCCGAGCCATCGGCAGCCGGAAGCAGTCCGGTGTCCCTAAACCATTTCAAGTTGTTTTTGACGGCATTTTCATATGCCTTTTGGCGATCCTTTATTTTGATTGGACGCCAAAGCTGCTCGGGCTTTTCAATTTTGCCTTTTAAAGAATTAACAGCGCTGTCTGGCAAAGCGCCGATGATTATTCTGTCTATTATGCCTTTCCATCTCTGCCTAGGCAAAAATCCTTTTTTGTCAGCATTTCGAATGTCAATATTGGCGCAAATCTGCTTTAACGATCCTTTTTTCTTAAAAAGAACAGGGCAAAATTTTGAATTTTGAGATCCATTTTCACCTTCCAAATCCTCATTGTTGGCTTTGTAAAGACCTCCAATTGCGCCAACTGTCATTATTGCTGGATGACTGCTTCTGCCAATGCCATATGTAGCTCCGCGACAGTCGAGAATATCTCCTTTTCCGAAATCATCAAAAGGTTCGAGCGTATTTGAAATAAATGCTCTTTCGCGCCACGTTGTGCGCGGCTCCAGAAAGCGCTGCGTCCCTATTGTGTCGCGAAGTCTCCAACCGTAAGTGAGCATGCATTCCGTGTAAATGCCCACGCCGGATTCAGCAAGATTCAGAATAGCTTCTCCCTCTTCCAATGAAGGCTCGCGCCAGGCATTCAATTCTCCGGCGTCAGGAAAAAAGAATACCGCTTCAACGTCTTTTATGTTGCCGTCAAGCAATTCTTTCCACGTAACATTGTGTGTCTCGAGGCCCAGCTTTCTGAATCGGGGAGCAAATGCTCCCGGATCTCCAATTATGCCAATTTTTTTCATTTCCTTGCAGGCTTTCTTTTATTTGATGATTTGTTTTCCTGGAATTTTATAGGAAAGTTTTCCGGCTATGTCCCAGCTTGGGAAATAAGTCATAACCATCAAGTTGTTTTCCATAAGCATTCCTGTTTCGCCTTTTGTCACAACCTTTGTTTTGTTCCCTTCTATAGGGATAATTTTTTTAATGATATATGGATGATGCCTTTTCTCTCCATCGACAATTATGATGACTTCTCCGTCTTTAACTTTTCCTTGCAGATCGCCGGAGACCGTGAACGAATTCTCTTTGTCGCCTCTGTCCATGCTTGTTGCGGCAAATACATTTCCTGATATGTTCCGTCCTCCAAAAACTACAGTTTTTCCGTTGCCTGAATATTTAATCCTGCCGTCAGAAGATTCAATAATATCTTCGCGGCCTTTTAGTTTAACCTTTATTCTCACAGGATTTTTTGCGCTCAAAAGCTCCACGCCTTCAACGCAAGGCTTGCCTGTAAATGCTTCATGCACCGCGATAAACACATTCTCGGGGCCCGTTCTGCGAACAGCAAGATATTTTGAATTTGTCTTATTCCTTGCCTTCACTGAACTGAATCCAGGCTTGCCCCAGGATGACGGTTCTTTGCTCAATCTTATTGATGGTCCTTCCGCGACAATGATATCAGTTTTTGGAGCTCCGCAAACAATGGTCTTGAATATGGAGCCATCTTTTGCGTCAAATTCAATGGCAAAATTTTTGTCCCAATTTTTTACAGCTTTAAGGTTCTCCAGAAACTCTCCTATTTCCCCTTTTTGTTTTCCTAATGAAAGTTCTTTTCCATTTTCGTCAAATAGTTTCACATCATATCTTTTGCCCAAATTGCCATGAAGCATCCAGTCGTGTATTTTTCCTCCCTTGACTCTGAAAATATCAACAATATAGAAAGCTTCTTTTCCAGTTCTCACAAGCGCAAGCGTCCTGCTGTATTTTTCAATTTTATCCGATGCGGGAAACTCTCTTGCTCCGTCAACTTCGACTATTTGAATGTCCTCTTCAGAAACATCCCAAAGCAAAAGCTTGCCAAGATCGTCAAAACAGGAGCGATTGCCGCGCCAAAGGTTCTCGAATTTATAATGAGGATATCTGTAAATGGTGTCTTTTTTCTTTTTTCTTCTGGAAGCTCTGTTGCTCATTCCCAGCTGATTCTTTTCATCAATGACCACTGTGTTGTGAGCCGCCGTGCTTATGTTCCATTTATGCAGGCCGCGATAGCCTGTTTCCGAGCATATTTCCTGATTTTCTGACCAAAGAGCAATCCCAAGCATGTCATAGTGATCATGCCCTGCCGAATCATCCCAATGAAAATAAAGCCTCGTTTGATTTTTATCCTTGCCGAAGCCAAGCATTCCCAATCCTGACGCCCCAAGCAAAAATGGTTTGGCAACTTTGGGTGGCTCCCCAAAAAAATGATTTTTAGCATTCCATGTTGCGTCTTCCAAGGGGATAGAGCGACCATCAGGAAGCGCCAGTTTATTGAACGCTTCTTTTATCATTTTAAAGTTGTAGCCGAATTCTTTTTTCGGGTCAAAATTGTCAAAGCGTTTTTCATTTGCAGGATTTTTATACCCTTTAGGATCTGACCAGCCCTTTAGTTCATCGGCTGCCTTGAATATTCCTTTAGTGACACCTATCCCATATGACTCCGTTCCTTCGCTCCAAAATCCATCACGGCGATATCCAAGATGAATCATCTCATTAATCCACCTTACAGCTATATGAATATACTCAGGAGAGTCAAGATGCTTTCCAAAATGGATCATTCCCTTAATACGGTTCATGCTCTGGTTGTGCAAAGGCTGAAAAGGGAAGTAGAGGTGCTTTTTTATAATTTTATGCAAAAGGTCGTCCACAATTACTTTTTTATTTTGTGAAGACAAATCTTTGAATGTTTCGCTATTTTTAACCAAAGTATATGCGTCGATCAGAGGCCGGGAATGAGCCAAATCATGCACATTTCCCCAATATCCCCAGAGACCGTAGTGTTCATATTTTTTGGGAACAGTTTTGTCAAGCACAAGGGAGCCGCGACCGCGTTTGTCACTGGCACTCCGCTGGTAATGCAGCTTCCATTTGTCAAAGACCTCCCCGAAGCGCTCCAGAATAATGCAAGCGCGCTTTGCGTAACGCTCGTCGCCAGTCGCTTCATAAAGACTGGCATAATAGAGAGCCGCAGACTTCATCAGAGGATGCCAAAAATTGAGCAGTCCACGCTCGTCTATTCTTTCCTTTAACTGTTTGTCGCTAAGCTTTTCAATATTGCGCAAGGCATGTTTCATTATAGTGACATATTTTTTTCTGGCCTCTTCGTCTCCATGGTAAATCCACAAATCCCTCAAGGCTCCAGCCAGCCAAAAAAAGGCAATATTTTTCCTGTCTGGCTCTCTGCCCAGATGCAGGTATGCAACACGATAATGATCGGCAATATAGCTGAGGTATTTAAGCAAGACTGGATCGTTGGGAAGTTTTTCTGGCAAGCCGAAGTCGCCATATTTTTTGTTCATTGCCTCAATTAATTTGTCGTTGGGAGCAGCTAGCTCAATTCTTGCGTATCCCCGCAAATGCTTCAACGATTTCCCCTTTATTTTCCCAGCCTTGACTTCTTCGCATTTATATTTGGACAATGGGTGTTTTTCCTGGAAAGAGTGTTCTTTTTCAGAAACGCAAGAAGTCGTAAATGCGACCAGCATTGAAAGCATAATGCTTTTCTTCATATTTTTCTCCTAATGTTGCTTTTATATTAATGAGTTATGGATTTGGGAGCCAAAGTCTGCGTTCTCCGCCGTACGTATTGGGAACTGGAGCTTTCCGCCAGCCTGCATGACCATCCATATACATGATGTTGACACCGCCGGAATGACGCGCATTGACAGCGCTGACACTCAACTCGGCGGACCATGCTGGCTTAATGAAGATGTTTTCATCTTTGTCAAGAATTCCGGCAAGCTCTGATGGATATTTTATTTGTGAATTGCGTTTAATTTTAGCAGGAGTAGAGGATGACGCGTAGAAGAAGATCTGATGGTTGGCTCCATAGCTGGTGTAACGGTAAAATTCATAATGCTTTTCCAAATTTGCCTGACATTGAAAAGGCGAAAAATTCTCCAATGTCTCTTCGCATCCGAAATATTCCTGCAGCTGGTCGTAAAAACTTTTATAAAAATCCGTGGTTCGCGTTGCGCGCGAACATGGAATATATCCGCTATAGTCGTTTTGGTATTGCATCGTTGCAACTCCAAACTGCTTAAGATTGTTTTTGCAATTTATTTCATAAGCTTTTTCTTTTGCTTTTCTTAACGCAGGCAAAAGCATTGAAGCCAGAATTGCCATTATGGCTATAGTCACAAGCAACTCGATGAGCGTAAAAAAACAAAATCTCTCGATGCGTTTATTTGCAAATTCAAAATTCATGCTCATTCAGGCTTCCCCAATGATTTTATTTCGAGTTGATCCTTCACTATAAAATAACCATTGACATGGCCATCGACAAAAAGAAAATTCCCTTGACCCATGTGGCATGCATTGAAATAGTTTCCGTTGAAAAAATTCGTGTAGTCGGGGTGATAGTTGCATGCCGTCCCTCCATCTGCCTGCATATGGCATAATGAAGGATTTTTAACTCTCGAAATCTTTAGCATTGGCAAATCATAAGAATTCAAATCGTAACCCAAAAATCGGTTGTAAGTGTAACTGAAAAGCTTTGCTTCGTTGATATCTCCAAAAGTCAGCCAGGTTTTATTTCCTGTTTTGTCAGCCGGACAAGTCAATATTTTGTCGCCCAGGTAACTGTCGCAAAGCTTGTTCATCCACCATCCTCCCATTTCGGCCCTGTGACATGCGGGAAGAAAACCGTCGTAATCATTGGAGTAAAAAAGGCTTGCGGAATGCCATTGCCTCAACTGGCTTCTGCAAGCTATCTTCTGAGCGGTTGCCCTGCTCTTATTTAACGCAGGCAAAAGCATTGAAGCTAAAATGGCTATTATGGCTATCACTATGAGCAATTCGATGAGTGTGAACGTCGCGTTTATAATTTTCTTCATTTCTTGAGCTTTCTTGGTTTAACGCTATACCATTATACTATCAAACGATGAAATTGTCAATATGTTTCCCAAAAAAATTATCTAACCGATGCGGTTGTTGCTCTTTCTGTCAGCTCAGCTTTTAAAACAACCGACTCGACTTTCATGCCCTTGCTCTGCTTCAGGAAAAGATCAAAAGCAGCATGGCCTATTTCCCGTTTTGGGAAAGCAATCGTTGACAGAGGATATTTGATTTGATTTTCGGCCACCTCCAAGTCGCCAAAGCCCATAATTGAAATATCTTTTGGAACGCGTTTTCCTGCCGCAAGGCATGAGCGAACAGCTCCGATAGCAAGATGCTCTGAAGCAGTGACAATACCCGTCAATTCCGGGTTTCGCCGCAGAAGCTCTGCCGCCCCCAGTTCTCCGCTTTCAACATGCAAGCCAGTGGCCACTTCATATAAATTCAGATCCAGTGAGATGTCGTGATGGAGAAGAGCTTTGCGATAACCGTCGTGCCGAGATGTCATTAAAGGCGTTCCGCTGGAGCTTCCGATGTACCCGATATTCCGATGTCCCAGCTCTATGAGACGCGAAACAGCCATAAAAATGCCGCCTTCATTGTCAACTGAAACCAAGGGCGCATCAAGCATAGGAACAGACCTGCTTATCTGCACAAGCGGAATGCCAGCATCCAGAATGCTTTTGTAAAGTTCGTATCCTCGCGGATCAGGGTAAGAGATTATCCCGTCAACCTTGCGATCTTTCATGCGCTCCACTGCTTCCTGCTCCACATCCAGACTGTTGCCTGACTCCCTAAGAAGCAGATCATAAAAGTTTTTCTTGCACTTTTCCTCTATGCCGCTCAAAACATCCGCGTAAAAGCTTACTGCCACATAAGGGAATATAACGCCAAGCAAATAAGTTTTCTGGTTTACGAGTCCGCGCGCAAGAATATTCGGGCGGTAATTCCAATCGCGCGCGATGGCAAGGATTTTCTCGCGGGTAGCCTCTGACATCCGCCCCTCGCCATTTACAGCCAGAGAGACTGTGCGCAGGGACACGCCCACGTGCTCCGCAATGTCTTTAAGGGTAACATTTTTTTTGATTTTTTTCATTGCGCCTCATTTTTAGGTTTAACGCTGTATCAAGTGTAGCGCAAAGTTAACTCATAGTCAAGCATCCGATCTCAAATATTTTGATAAGTCGTTAACTTTAAGCAGCCCGGCGGAGCCGTCTAATACGATGGAGCCGCCAAAAGTCCAATGCACGGGCGCGGAGGCAACATTTGCCTGTTTTAGCTTCG
>CAZYVR010000047.1:0-23351 GCA_964651145.1 uncultured Victivallales bacterium
GAAAATATCTGTCAACCTGAAATTATTTCAAGCCTCGAAAATAATAGGCCCAAAATTCCCGACTAAAGACAAGGATAAAGAGCCCGAAGCTATAGTCCTATTTTGCTCCAACAAAAAAAATACCATCGACATCATCAAGCAGCTTCGAACAAATAATTTCAACGGGCCTATTTGGGCGCCGGGAGCATTTCATGCCGGAAGATCAGCCAATGAACTAGGATTCAATGAGAAAGACAAATTCCTGCAGAATGTTTTTGTTACTTCATATTCCGTGTCTGAACTCTCAAACAGCAAAGTTGCGCGCCTTGCCGAAAAATTAAAAAAAAAATATGGCCTAACCCCTTACCGCGACACCCCGTTCTGCTACGAGGCGGCCCAGTTTTTCAGTTTTGCAATAATGAATGCCGGAAATGACAGAGAAAAAATAAGAAAAAGCCTTGTCTCTGTAAACAAAAAAAATCCTCTAAATCTGCTAAGCGGATTTTCTTACTTCACTGAAGACGGCTTCAAAAATAACAACATCTACGTTCTCAAGACAAGCGATGGATGGCTGAAGCCAACATTCATACAACTGCATAAACTTGAAGGCTCTTCTTCCGACTATAATAAAATCCTTGCTGTTGACGGAACCCGTTACTGCATTATCGACATAGTTTACGTCGGAATAGATTTTTTCAGGATCAATGATATTGACACAAAAAACATGAACTTTGACGCAGAGCTTTTCATGTGGTACAAGTGGAAAGGAAAAGACGTCAATATTTCTGAGATAGAGATTATAAACGGCCTCTACGATGTGACAGATAAGACAACGCTTATAATGAAAGACATGTCCAGGCCTGTCAAATATGTCTGTTACAGAATAAAAGGAACCTTCCTTAAACCCTTTGACCTGACAGAGTTTCCATTTGACACCCAAGAGCTTCCTATAATCGTTGCCCACCGGACAAAAAACAGCAACAATATCATGTTGATCATCGATAAAAAACACAACAACAGCCCTCTTGAGCAAATATTTCCTCGTGAATGGAAATACCTTGACCGCAAAGACAATTCTGCTATTTGCGAATACAATTCCTCCTTTGGCATTCCAGGCTGGGAAATCAGCAGCAACGCCAAATATTTTTCTGCGGTGGAATCCATTATTATGTTAAAAAGAATCCCCACCACTTACGTTCTCACTATTTTTGTCCCGCTCTTTATAATAATAGCAATTGCGACTATTTTATTTTTTGTTCCAATTGACCGCTTCGACACTAAGCTTTCGACGGCAATGACCGCTCTGTTGAGTTTGGTTGTTTTTCAAATGTCAGCAAGATCTTCTCTGCCTCATGTCGGCTATCTCCTCAAATCGGATATATCTTTTTTTATTGGCTATGTCTTGATATTCACAAGCATAATAAACATAGTTGTTCTTCACGTCTTATTGAAAAATTCAAGGGAAAAGCTGGCAAAAACACTTAACATTGTCTTTTGCCTGGTATTCCTCATATTCACATTTACGATATATTCGTGCTTGTCGCTTTTTTAATCCAGCCTTAAATAGGCGGGCTATTTTTGCCCGGCTTTTATTTGAAGAAGTTTTTTCATAAGCTCGAAATGGTCAAATGACACGCCTCTTATCCCGAAACTGTCGTGAAGCTCTGAATACAGGGAGAAAAGTTCTTTATAAACAGCGGAGCTCTCTGGATTAGGATTATAAACGGTGTCCTTAAAGGAGCAGATTTTGTCCTGGGCATCTTCCGCTGAATGATATGCTCCGCCAACGACTGCGCCATAAATGGCGGCGCCTAGAGCGCATGTCTGCGAAGAGCCGGCAATTTTCATTGTCCTGTTAAAAACATCCGCGTATATTTGCATAAACATCGGATTTTTTTCGGCAATGCCTCCGCAATTGATAATTTCTTCTATGTGAATGCCGTATTTTTCCAATCGGTCAATTATCATTCTGGCCCCGAATGCAGTCGCCTCGATGAGGGCGCGGTATATTTCAGCCTGAGTGGTGTGAAGCGTGGTTCCGACAAGCATGCCGGAAAGTTTCTGGTCAGCCAAAAGGCAACGGTTTCCATTATTCCAGTCAAGGGCAAGCAAGCCGCTCTGGCCGGGCCTGAGCGCGCTAGCCTCATCTGTCAGCTTCTTGAACAAATCGTGTCCGCTGTCGCAGACCTTGGAAAGGAACCAGTTGAAAATGTCGCCGACCGCGGCCTGTCCGGCCTCAATGCCAAAGCAGTCAGGCAGAACAGAGGCTTCGGCAACCCCGCAAACTCCGGGTATGTCAGGAAGCTCGTTGTCGCTCGGAGCAACCATTATGTCGCAGGATGAAGTTCCGATGATTTTAACAAGACGGCTCTTGCCTACGCCAGCTCCAACGGCTCCGGCATGGGCATCTATAATGCCTGCCGCTATGGGAATGCCCTCTTTCAAGCCGAAAATGCAAGCCCAGCCATGGCAAAGCCGTCCAGCGATTTGGCTGGAAGGATACACTTCAGTGAAAAGTCTGGGAAGCAGTTCCGCCAGCCTCGGGTCAAGCTTTTTAAGAAATTCCTTGTCAGGGAGTCCCCCCCATTCTTTGCTGTGCATGGCTTTATGTCCGGCGGCGCATGCGCCGCGTTTCACCTCTGACGGATCTTTTATTCCGGCAAGCACTGCGGGAATATAATCAGGGAAATCCAGCCACGTGTAAGCGGCGTTGAAAACCTCTTCGTCTATGTTAAGACAATGCCATATTTTTGAAAAAAACCACTCTGACGAATACGAGCCGCCGCATTTGGCAAGATATTGCGGACGCATTTCAGCGGCAAGAGCAGTGATCCTTTCGGCTTCAAAAATTGAAGTGTGATCTTTCCACATCCATGCCTTTGCGTTCAGATTGTGCTTAAATCTTTCACTGCCCGCAAGCGGAGCCATATCTTTGCCCACGGGTATAGGCGTGGAAGCTGTGGCGTCAACACCGATGCCAATCACGTTTTCAGCGTCAAAGCCATTTTTTCCCGACGCCTCAGTCAAAGCGTCTTTCACGGCAACAGTCATGCTTTCTATATATGCGCCAGGGCACTGACGCGCCAGATGGGGATTGGAAAGCTCCGTGTAGATTCCATGGTCGCCACCTGTATATTCGGAAGAACCTGAGCCCAATTCCGAGCCGGAATCAACGTCTACAACAAGCGCGCGCGCCGAATTGCTGCCAAAATCAATGCCTATAGAAAATCTACCCGCCCCCATATTATTCTCCAAATGTTGTTTTATATCGCTTGCATGTATAAAATTACTCTTTATTTTTACTTAAGCAATATCATTTTTATTTAAGGACGCAGGAAATGTCTATTCATCCAACAGCAGTGGTTTCGTCAGAGGCAAAAATTGGAAACAACGTGGAGATAGGGCCTTATTCCATAATTTCGTCCGATGTGGAAATAGGCGACGATTGTTTTATCGACGCGCATGTCAAAATAGCGCAATACACAAAAATAGGGCCGAGATGCAGAATCTATTACGGAGCCCTTGTTGGCGAAGAGCCGCAGGACCATAGATTTTACAAGGGCATCGTTTCCTACACGGAAATAGGCTCGGACACTGTTATACGCGAATATGTGACCATACACCGTCCGCCTTTCGAAAATCTCAAGACGGCAGTGGGCAGCCATGTGCTGTTGATGGCTTTTGTTCATGTGGCGCATGATGTGATTATAGGGAATCATGTGACCGTGGCGAATCACACAGCCATCACGGGACATGTGCAAATTGAAGACGGAGCCGTCCTGAGCGGATACGTAAAAATACATCAGTTCTGCAGAATTGGACAACTGGCAATGGTCGGAGCCAACGCGCTTATAAGCCAGGACATCCCTCCATTCTGCCTGCTCACGGAAAGCAACTGCATTTACGGCCCCAACACAATAGGTTTGCGCCGGGCTGGACTCGACCCACAGCAAAGAAGCGCCATCCGAAAAGCCATCAAGACTTTTTTCTTCAAGGGAATGAACGCAAAAAATGCTTTGGAAACAATAGCCAAAGACGGGATGACTCCGGAAGTGGAGCATTTTATTGATTTCATCAAAGCTTCAAAGCGCGGAATCATGCAAGGAAACCCGAAATACTCTGAGCACGAAGACAAAGACGAATAGCGAATAAAAGCCATTGCCCCGCCGCCAACGAAGTGAAGCGGCAGGGCTCAATAGTCTTTATTTCTTTTTGGAGGCTCCGAGCTTTGTGGCCATTTTGTCCAAATCCAAAAGATCGTTGTCGACCGTGGATATGGTCACGTCTGAAAAATTCAGATTCTTTGCGGCTTCAAGGGCCACTATGGTGCTTCCGCCTACGCCCTGCATGGCTTGATTGCGCATTTTTTCGCCTTGCGCCTCAGAAGTCTTTATGAGAAGCTTGCCTTGCGCGCCTTTTTGCGCGGCGACGAGATTAGCGTCGGCTTGCTTCTTTTTGGCGAACATATTGTAGTCGGCCTGAATCTTTGCTATTTTACGATTCGCGTCCGCCTCCATCCTTACCAGCGCCGCTTTCTGCTGCTGGCCAATGACTTTCAGCTTCCTTTGCGTCTCGGCTTCGATAAGCTGTGTCTTTCCGCTCATTTGAGCGGCTCTGGCCATTGATATGTTCAATTGCACTTCCTGGTCTGCCAGTTTCTTTCTTTGAATTTTCTTCTCATACTCAGGGTCAAACTGAACGTCTTTTATAAGCACGTCAACGACTTCCACATAGTTGCCCTTTAGAGATTCGTTCAAGCGTGTTTTGGCGCGGTCAGCTTTGTCTCTTCTTTGTTCCGGATTATAAAAGTCCTCTGTCTTCATTTCGCCAAAAAGCGAAAGACAAGTTTTCTGCGCCTGATTGCGGACTATCACCTTGTATTTGTCGCCGACTCCCAGCTCCTGAAGAAGCTTGTTGGCTTTGCCAGGCATTATTTTATATTTGACAGTCACATCCACGGATACTGCATAGCCGTCTGAAGACTGAACTTGAACTTCGTCTCTTTCCTTGCGGGAGCCATAGGAAGGATTTCTGGTCATCTCAAGTGTCTGGATTGTTCCGTCAAAAATAGTCCAGGAATGCAGCGGACCGATGTCAAAATGCCAGCCGGGCTTGTAGTCTTCGGGAACAACGCCCTGCTTGCCAAATACGGCATATTCATTTGTCACCACGCCAATGCCGCCAATCGGGACACTGATAAGCGAAAACTTCATAAGCAGCGTTGCGCCTATTACTAGCACAACAATTGCCACAGATGCTATTTTTATAAATTTCATTATATTCAATCCTTTATTTTATAATGTTTGACGCCGGAGCTTTGTTATGTTCAAATCTTTCAATATGGCCCTGAATAGTGAAGGGCTTCCCGCTTATTACTATATCCTTGAGTTTTTTGGCGTACTCCATTTTTACCATATTTCTGCCGCCTTCGCCTTCAAGAGCTTTCTTCATTGCCTCTATGCCTTTGGCCTCGGCTTTTTTCTGGGCCATAATTCCTGACGCCACCTGTTTCATCTGGTAAAGATCCGCGGCCGCGCCTATTGTTATTTTGTCAAAATACGCATCGGACGCTTTTCTTGTTTTTTCCCCATCGGCCTCAATTTCAATGATCCTCTGCTCCATTGTTCCCTCGAACTGTTCAACCGCCACATTCTTGGCATTGTTTACAACCTGAATCATGGTCAGCTGGCGCTGCTGGGCGGCGAGAGCTTTTGATCTTTCCTCAAGAACGGCCTGGTCGGCAAGCTTTTTCTTTTTGATCATCGCCTCATATTCTTTATAGAAGTGTGGTTTTCTGGGAATGACAATGTCTGTAATTTCAATCCCGAACGGAGCGAGTCTGTCATTGATTATCTTTTGGGCCTTTATGCGTTTGACGTTGCGTTTTGAGGCATCGTAAAACTCTTCTGTTGTAAGTTCTCCAAGGCAGTTCCTCATAATGGAGCGAACATAATCCCTTGCCCATTTGATTTTGTAGTTGTCTCCAGGACCGGAAGTCATTATTATAGTTTTGGCCATCTCGGGAATTATCTTGAATTGAACTTTCAGATCCAGATAGACATCGCTGCCATCCATTGTTTTTACTTTCAGGTCGTCTTTTTCGCTGCGCTCTCCGCGTCCCTGATCCTCTGTCATTTCCATAGAGTTCAAGGTCTTGTCCAATACATAGAATTCTTTTGTGACGCCGTTGTAAATTTTCACGCCGGACTTGTTGATGACTTCAATGTTGCCATTTGTCTTGTCCAGAAGTATTCCCACTTCTCCTCCAGTCACGCGGCCAAATTTTACAAAGTTGATTCCCGCGATAATCAGCATAAGAAGCGCCAGCGCGAACAGAGTCAGTCCGCTGCCGAAGACTTTCCGCACGGCGGTGAAGTCTATTTTATGATACTCGTGTTGTTGATTCATTTCCCTATTTTCTCCTGTTTTTATTTTATCTAATTTAAAATCAATAAACTATGGCTTTTGAGCGCTTCTTCCAGATCATAAGCCCTAGCATTGGCGAAAGAACGAGCAAAAGAAAAATCATTGCCGGAAACGGCAGCCTGAAAAAGAAAGAAGCCATAAAAAGACATACAGCCAAAACCGAAATGCAGAGTATAATTTTGACAAGCTTTATCTCGATTTCTTCCATAATCGACGCCGGATAAGTCTTGATTACAGACATGTTTCTGCGATAGTGTTCCTTTGTGTATTCAATTGCCGGAAAGCGATACTCGAGCAATCCTTTTTCATTGTCTATTGCCTGTTCAGCGGCTCCGTCCAAACAAAGCCGGTCAAGTTTCCGGCGCATGCTCCTTACCGTGAAGCTTGAGCGTCCAGCCAGCTTTCCGCAATAGAGAGGCTCGGGACGGCTTGCGGAAAGATAGAGTATTTCATGTTCGTAAACAGCGTCGGCAGGCCAGCCTATTTTGTCGGCCAGATTGTTAAGTTCGCCTCTCAACAGCTTGTCGCATTCCAAACAGAGAATATTTTGCGATGCCAGAACATTTTCCTTGTCACAAGCGGCGCAGGAATCGAAATCTTTGAAGTCCGCCTTTTCAGAGTTTTCGTAAGCCACAAATACATATATGGGAATATTTGTGTTTTCCTGAATTTCGCGAAACACTGACAAATGGTCAACCATATTGTTCAGGCATTCCCTTATAAGCGCGAGCGACATTGGCAGGAATGGCACAAGACTGTTCGGGGATATTCTTCCCTTGCTTGCTTCGGCCAGCCTGAAAGCAATATTTTCCACAATATTTATTGCTTTTTCGCTAAAATGAGTTTGTTCTTCTTTCTTCGGCACATTTCCTCCTTTTGCCTGTTTCCCAATAGAAGCAATACACCGTCAAGGTTGATTAGGCAAAGTGTAATAAGGTTAATTTATTACATTTTCCCCATTTCCTTCTTTAGCTTTTTGAGTTCAGCCGTCAACTTCCTGCTTTCATTGATGCTCTTGAATTGCCGCTCAACATCATTGCCATCCAGCTCAGAGCGGAGCTCCAATTCTGCTTCTGCCTCAGAACTCTGGCGTTCTATTTTTTCTTCAAAGCGCTCAAAGCTGTCAAAGCCGTTGATTATCTGGTTTGCCGAAGCGTTTATGCCAGAAAAGCTTTGCCCTCCGCGCTCCGCTGTATCCATAAGTTGCCTGCGTGTTTCAGCCGCCCTTTTCTTGGTTATGAGCGTGTCGCGTTTCCGCCTGAATTCCTGAACTTTGTCTTCCGCCTGAATTAAGCCGTCCTTCAGGCTTTCGGACAATTCCGCTGCGTCGGCCAACTGACCTCGCAATGATAATATTTTGTCTCCGACAGCGTCTTTTTTCTTTAAAGCTTCAAGGGCAAGCTCGTCATTGCCGTCTTTTACCGCCATTCTTGCGTTTGTTTCCCAATGCTCCAGTTCCTTTTCTGTTTTATCAAGTTTTTTCTCCAGCATTTTCCGCGTGGCAATTGCCGACGACGTCTCGCGCCTCATCGACAATATAGCCAAATCCATGTCCCTTATTATTTGATTAACCATTTTTTCAGGGTCTTCAACCTTGTCCAAAAGATCGTTGACGCTTGCGTTGATGATCTTGCGAATTCTCTTTAAAACTGTCATTTTTCCATCTCCTTATTTTAAAGTTCTTGCCCTCTAAATAGCAAACGGCATGCCAACTTAAAACAAAAGAATGCAACATATTAATAGCAAGCATGTTAAAAATATAAGTCCATCTAGAAAACAATGCTTCCATCTAAACAATTGGTGTTTTACGCCATATATTTTAGACCTATGTCAACTTAATTGAGCCTAAGTTGACTTGGTGTTTTTCACCATGCAGTATGGTGTTTTACGCCACTGACTGTTTGACATAGCTCCTAAACGCCTTATATTTGCAAATGATAAAATTTAACGGCGTGGCAAAAAGCAGAATTTTTCTGGAAGTTCTTGAACAGGCAAAGCGCCTGGCTCCGGCGCCTCGCCCTATTCTTATAACTGGCGAACGCGGCTCCGGCAAAGAAGCAGTCGCAAGGTTTATCCACGATTGCAGCGGGCGTCCAGCAGGAAAGTTTGTGGCCATCAACTGCGCGTCATTTAATGACGAGCTTTTGAATTCTGAGATTTACGGCCATGAAAAAGGCTCCTTCACCGGCGCCATGGAGAAAAAAACAGGCAGGCTGGAACAGGCAGACGGCGGAACATTGTTTATGGACGAAGTGGGCAACATGTCTTTGCCGTTTCAGGAAAAAATATTGCGAGTGGTGGAATATCAGGAATTTGAAAGGCTTGGCGGCCTGGAAAAAATCAGAGTGAATGTCAGGTTTATCTCAGCCACAAACGCAAACCTTGAAGAGCTGATGAACGAAAAACTTTTCCGGCGCGACCTCTACGACAGACTGGCTTTCGCCATATTGAAGCTCCCTCCCCTGCGGCAGAGAAAAGCCGACATTCCACATCTTATTGTGCATTTTGTGAGAGCCTTGCACGAGGAAATGCCAAATATTCCGCAGCGCTCTTTCCAAAGGGAAACCGTTGAAGCCATGTTGGATTATTACTGGCCCGGCAATATTCGCGAATTAAAAAATATTGTTGAAAGGCTTTACCTGTATGGGAGCAAATCAGCAATCAGCCCGGACGCTTTGCCGCCGGAGATAACAGGCAAAGCAACAACGGGGGACTCCTTTCATGAACAGGTTGAAGCCTTCAAGGAGACACTTGTCAAGAACGCGCTGTTCGAATGCTCGGGAAACCAGCGGGCCGCCGCCCAAAAGCTGGATATGACCTATGACCAGCTCCGGCATTACTACAAAAAATACACACAGGCATCCCATAAAAATCTGAGAATTTGACAAAAAGCCATCAAGATCATCCGGGACATTTATATCAAGCTTTCTAATGCGACCACCTTTAAACATTATCCGCAGGAATTTCGCCTGGTGGAAGCCGAAGTGGAGGTGAAAAAGAAAATGGTGACCATGACATTCATTTCCAATACTTTCAACTGGTCAGCCGTGTCTATCTGCGAGCTTTACCGGGCTCGATGGGGCATCGAAGTGTTCTTCAAAGAAATCAAGCAGACCTTACAGCTTGCCGATTTTATGGGCTACAATAAAAACGCTGTGCGTTGGCAAGTGGTGGAGCGCGCTTCTGGTCTATCTGCTGCTGCGTTTTGTGGCATGGCGCAATAAGTGGAAACATTCATTCAGTCGGCTCTTTACCTTGGTTCCCGGTGTCATCTGGAATTATTTTGACCTCCTCAGTATACTGGCTCGTTGCGATACCATGGGTCGTCGCATGCGAGTTCGCGCATCGCCGGAGCGGAGCTATCAGATATGCTTTAACCTTTTATGACGTTCCTGCTCGAAATGTCACATCTGCCAAAAGGGGGGTAGCGAAAATAGCATACCCCACGCTCAACTTTTGTCTAAAAACGCCATTTTTAGAAAGTTATAGGATGGCTGTGTAAAATAGTCACTCTATTTTTTTTAGAGGAACGATTGAATAGGAGAGACTTGCCGTCTCTCCTATGTCTATTTTGTTGGGGAGAGCTGCTTCAATCCTTCCGATTTGCAGATTGCCATTTGTTAAGCCGTTTTCCTGCACCGTAAAGCTTTGCGGTTTCTGGAAGATTATCTCTATGCCGCTGCCTTTCTCATTGATAATTTTTACTCTGTCGTTTTCCTGCGAAAAGATTATCTTTACATCATTGTTCTTTGCGGTTCCTCGCGGAACGGGAATGTTTTCAAATAGCTTTTTTAATTCAATATTTCCTTGAGCTTTTAAGGTTAGTTTTACTCGTATTTCATTGTCAAGGAATTTGTAGGCGCGTATAAAGATCAATGGAAGCTTTTCAATTTTCCCTGTTACTGTCAACTCCGAATTTCTTCTGTCTAACTTGAACTCTTGGGCGAAATAATCAGCCCAGTATCTTTTTCCGTTGTCTGCCACGGCTACAATTCCTTGCTGGCAAAGTGGCGACCAGTTTGTGGACAGAATTGAGCTTCCGGACTCAGGCGTCCACAGCAAGGACATGCCGCCTCCTAGGTATGGAGTTACTTTTTTCGCCTCTCTTTTTCCTCCGCTATTTTCCACGTCTTCAGGCAGAGGCTTGCTGAAATATTTTCTTTTGGCTATATAATGTGGATGCGGCGCTGGTTTGCCAACATAAATAGCAGTGTAGTATCCAGGCCGTTTAACGGCTATTAATTCATTGGACAAGTTTTTTATAAAACTTCCTTTCGCCAAGGCCGGCCATGGCTTTGTTTTCAGTGGCTTTGCATAATGCAAATAACGTTGAAATTGTAGATTAAATCTTGGGCCGTACTTGAAGTCATCAATCTTGGCGGGAGAATTGCTTATGTTATTTATTATGTTGGCGGAGGCGGCTTCTTTGTCCTCTTTGTTATTGTTCCAGATTCCGACTTCCGGAAGAACGTTATCCAGAATTCCTTTTGCTCCACTCCATTGTTCATTGTAGAAACCGTCAGCCACACGATGGTTAAAATTAAATCCGCCAAGAATTTTCCCCGTTGGCTCTGGAGCAACGGTGTGATTGAAAAAATTGTAGGAGCGTTGGATTGTTTTAAGCATTTCTTTGTCATTACTCATCCGACAATACACGGCCATATGCCAATGGCTCATTCCAATATAGCTTCCGTCGGGGCCGCACGATTCAATCTGAAAACCAGCCGGATGGGTTCCAGCGATAAAGCGTTTTGCGTAATCTTTGGCCAGTTCTTTGTAGCGCTGCATTCCTGATCCCATGGCAAATGCCTGGAATGCAACGAGGTAATGCGAAGATTGATTTCTGCACGTTACCAGGCCATCCGGGTAAGATCTGTCCACTATATGCCTCAAGCCTTCTGTCCAGATTTTTTTGATTTTTTCCGGCATATAAGGAGCCGCTATTTCAAAGACGGGAAAAGTTTTTTGAGCTACCGCAAAGCCCATAAAACCTGGGTATGGATCTTCGGAGCTTACACCTCTCCAGACTTCGTCTTCGCCTAACGTCATTAGGTCTCGCAGGGAAGCCGCCGCCGCTCTGTAGAGAAGTTCTTTTTTCTTGTAATATGGATTTGCTTCGGAATTAAGGGTTGCGGCTATTGCCAGTTTTTCAGCGCCGGCTGACACTTTGATCGAAGACGCTCCGGCCCAAAGGCCTTTGATTGGCATTAACCTGTCCCAACGATTTTCAGGGGGCATTTTTTTGATTTTGTTTTCCCATCCGTGCAGAGAGCCGCTCCAATGACTTTCAGGGTCAATGTTTTGTTCTTTGAGGAGTGGGGGGATTGAGGTCAACAGACCGTCAAAGGCATTTACAAGTATCTGGTTCCTTGCCGGGTCTTTAAGTAATTTCTCCTTATAGTTCATCAGATTTTCGAGTAGGTCTTCGGTCTTGCCCACATTTTTTTCTAAAAGGATTTCAGGCAAAAGATTGTGTATCTTTTCCTGAAATTTGAAACATACAACTGTGCCGTCTTTTAATTCGATAATCGACGCTTTGATTTTTTCAGCGGCTTCCTTTGTGTTGCATAAAATAAAAGGAAAGCCGTATGCGTTGAATCTATATCTCTTTAAGTTCTTAAACTTGGCGGTCCAGACTTTTTTCCAGTCTTTTGGCTGAATTGTCATTGTTTTTTTTGCGTCGGATTCAATTATGCTTCCGCTCTGGTCTTTTATTTCGAGAGGATCTCCTTTTATGGCTAGGATTTCTGCGCGGGGAGGAATGTAGAAGAACATTTTTTCCGGTTGATTGTCCCATGGCAGCCAGTATCCGTTTTGAAATGAGATTCCATATTCAGCTCCATGAGGAAGCGTCAGATTTATGTTTGAATTTCTTGCCCCCGCAGTGACTCTTATTTGGAAAACGCCTTTTTTCTTCATAGGCAAATCAACATCCAGCATTATGTCGCCGGGTTTGTAGGAGTGGTTTATTTTTATTGGAATGCCCAGTATTTCTCCTTCGCCTGGAAGGTTTGCCTCTTTCATCCTGCCCGGCTCAACATATTGCCAGTAGATTAAATTTTCTTCAGGGTCGAGCACTCTTATCATCAACCTGTCTCCCTGAGGGCATTTGCCGTGCCGCGCAACCAGCCTTGCATTTGCGTTTTCGGTTTTGTTTACTACATATATGGTAAGAGCCGGATCGGGCTTTAAGCCTTTAAGAGTTGTTTTTATTTTGCCGTCGCTCGCGAGGGTTGTGAAAAACGCTATTGAGAGCAGAAGCATAGAGAACGTCTTTTTCTTTTTCATGTTTATCCTTAATTTTTAGAGTTGAAAATTTAATTTGCATAACCATTGCTGTGTAGAAACCAGAGCCATGACGCGCTAGTTTCCTTCTCCCCAAATTGCACGGCCTTGCAATGGCCGTCCAGATACCACATGTTTATGCTTTTCCCATGGCGTTGCCATTGGAACGCTTCGCACCACCATGATGGATCGTCATTGTCAGTGTCAGAGTCGAAAAACATTACCGCCTGGGAAGGTTTCTTGTAAAATTTTACTTTTAATCTTTGGGCGCCTGCTCCTCTGCCCACGTATGTGTGTCCGAAGTGATCTCTTGTGGCTTCTTTTTTATCTGACGGGCATATTTCCAGCGAAAGCACTGCATTTTTTCTGTTGCTTGGTATTCTGACATCGCTTTCGCTCCACCAGTGTCTTCCGTCCTCACCTCCCCAGTAATATGGCCTTAGGGATTCGATTCCCCATATAGTGTGCTCCTCGACGGCAAGTCCGTTACTTACCGGAAAAGTCATTTCATTGTCCTCAACATATTGGAGCATTCCCAGTCCGATCTGTCTGAAATTTGAGAGGCATAAAATTCTCTTTGTGGTTTCTCGCGCATTTCTTAGGGCAGGGAGCAACATAGACGCCAGAATTGCTATGATTGCTATTACAACGAGCAACTCTATAAGTGTAAAAGTTTTTTTTTGCGCAGCCCTGTATTTAGATGGCAATATCATTTGAAAGCTTCTCCATGTTATGGAAAACAAGTTCAGGTTTTATTTGAATTAATTCTTTTTCTGTTTTTTTGCCATTAATTATTTGCATTAGCAATTCCACTGCTTTCTCTCCTATCTTTCCCGTCTTTATGTCAATAAGGATAGGCGAAGGCGAAAGACAGGCAAGAACAGAGTCATCTTTATCGCATGTGATGATGGCAATGTCTTTTTGAGGGATTATGCCATTCTTGTAAAAGACAGAGTAAATTAAAGGGAGGAACCATATTCCGCCGGTGAAAATCAATTCAGGCAGAAGGGGGCGTTTTGCTATTTTTTCCGCTATTTCCATTATTCCCGCAATTCTTTCTTCATGTGTTGACGAAAGTGGAGGTGTTAGTTTTTTTACTTTTGCTCTGGAGTTTTTCATAGTGTTTTCAAAAGCTAGCCCCCTGGCTTTGCAGATGATATTATTTTCGCTGTCATTTATAAAACATGTGTTTAGGAAGTTATTTTTCAAGGCGTAGTTGGCAGCCAAAATCCCTGTGGCTTTGTTATTGTATGTTGCATGAGGGCAGAAAGCATTGTCGTCAGGAATGCCCATGGCTTTTACGCATGATATTTTTTTTAGCCATTCAATGGTCTTTGGATTAGTAGAGGAGCCGACGGAGATGACTCCATCTATTTCTCCGTGAAAATCCGCGCTTGAGAGTTCAGCATCCCTGCTGTGTCTCTTGAATATCATTGTAAGATTTTGTTTGTTAAGTGCTTTTTCCACGGCGTGAACCAAGTCGATGTAAAGGGAAGGTATAGGCCTGGATAGTGCGTCATCCTGAGTGAAGTTTATGAGGGCTATCCTGTACGTTCTTTTTACATAAGTGCCTTTGCGTGGTATGCGGTAGAGAAGGCCTTCCTCCACTAGTTTATTGATAGCTTTATTGACTGTCATAAAATTTACATTGTACTCCCCCGCGTACTGTTGCACTCCCGGCAAACCGCCTGAAATTTGGCCTGAAAGAATTTTTTTGCGTAAATCCCTGACTATTTCTGGATATTTGCTTTGTAGTTTGCTGTTTTTCTTAATGTCGATTTTATTCATTCCATCTCCGCTTATAGCTATATTATATACTATTGCTATATCATTGTCAATGTTTTTTATTTTTTATTTTTTATTGCGTTGAGTTTCAGTTCCTTGATGTATTGCAAAATTAAGGAGTAGAGCGGGCTTTTTAATTTTCATGTTGACTATTTTTCATTTAAGATTTAAGCTATTGCGAACCTTTAATCTTATATGAGGTGAATCTGCATGTTGGATTTCATAAAAAGTCTTGCTGCTCAGGCAGGAAAAAATAAGTCTTGATGAATTTGAATCTTTGAGCTTTGGCGATGTTCATATCAAGCTTGCAAATGCGACAACTTTTGAAAATTATCCGCAGGAACTTCGCTTGGTGGAAGTAAAAAAGAAAATGGTGACCATGACGAAGAAAGCATTCCGCTTTCCTGTTCTGCCGCGTCAATTTCATTGATGGAATGATTCAGCTTTCAAAAGATGCTTGCGGGTTGCTTCCAAAAGTTTATCGATCTCAGCGTCTGTCCCTATTGTGATTCTCACAAAGCGTCCGGTTTGCCCGCCGGAAAAATAACGCACGAATATCTTTTGCTCCTTTAGAAAATTGAAATATTTCTCTCCGTCCTTGTCAGGAGGAGACGCAAATATAAAATTGGCCTGAGAAGGCAAAACTTCAAAGCCAAGCTTTTTCAATTCCAGATCCAGGAGCTTGCGGGTCGCTTTGATCTTTGCCACAGTTCCGCGAAAATATTCCTGATCCAGCAACGCGGCAGCGGCCACACTCTGAGTCAAGGCGTTTACATTATATGAGTCTTTGACTTTCATCATGCCGTCAATAATATTCTTGTCCGCCATAGCAAATCCCAGCCGCGCGCCAGCCAAGGAATAACTCTTCGATAGAGTCCGGCTCACTATGACATTAGGATATTCACGCGCAAAAGCCACGCAATTGTCATCGGCAAAATCAGCGTAGGCCTCGTCTATCAGGATTATGCCCTTAAAATTTGAGCAAAGGTTTTTTATTGCGCCAAGCGGAAATGAATTCCCCGTGGGCGCGTTCGGCCTGGGCAACAGGAACAGATTTATGCCGTCAAGTTGCTCAAGCAGGTTGTCAGGCAAAGAAAAATCATCTTTCAAAGGAATGCTCACGCAATCCGCGCCCTGTATTTTTGCCAGAACGGAGTAGAGAGAATAAGTGGGCTCGACACATGCGACAGGCAGGCCCTCGCCGGAAAAACACCTCATGGCAATTGTCAATATGTCGTCAGAGCCGTTGCCGACAATGACATTGTCCGGCTCCAGGCAGTGCAGGTCTGCAATGACTTTTCTTAGTCTGGAGCAAACCGGGTCCGGGTAAAGCCTCAGCCTTGACGCGGCCGCGCCGCCAAGGGCGCCCGCAACATCAGGAGAAGGCGGATACGGATTCTCATTGGTGTTAAGTTTGATTATTGCCAGGTCTTTTGGCTGCTCTCCGGGAGCATAGCCTGACATCGCATCTATTTCTGTTCTAAAATATGACATTGTTTTTGCTCTGAATTTTATTTTCCGTTTATTCTGATTGACGCGCTTCTTCCATGCGCGTCCAGTCCTTCCATCTCCGCAAATTTCTGTATCAATGGAAGCTCTTTTTCCAGCGCGCTCTTCTGATAATTGACAATGCTCATTCTGCGAATAAAGCTCTCTGCGGTAAGCCCGCTGAAAAATCGCGCGCTTCCGGCGGTGGGAAGCACATGGCTTGGCCCAGCCAGAAAATCGCCCACAGGCTCCGGCGTCCATTTGCCAATGAATATTGCCCCCGCAGCCTTGACTTTTTTAGCGACATTCCCCGCCTGTTCGCACATTATTTCGAGATGCTCCGGCGCGTAGCTGCTGGCTATGCTTGTGGCCTGGTCCATATCCTTGACATGTATGAAAAACACTCCATTGTCAAGGACCTTTGCCACTGTCTCCGCCCTGCTCAGCTCTTGCGCCTGGCGCTTCAAGGCTTCCGCAACATTATCTATCAGCTTGAGGCTCGTGGTTACAAGGACAGCCTGCTCCAGGCCGCTTCCGTGTTCTGCCTGCGACAGCATGTCGGCGGCAATGAATTCAGGATTCCCCTGCGAATCGGCGATTATCATTATTTCCGAAGGGCCAGCCACCATGTCAATCGCAACTTCGCCATAAACAATTTTTTTGGCGGCAGTGACATATGCGTTTCCCGGGCCAACTATTTTTTCGACTTTTTTTATTGTGCGCGTGCCATAAGCGAGGGCTCCGATCCCATAGACTCCGCCAAGCTTGTAAACTTCAGTGGCTCCAGCTTTTCCGAGCGCATAAAGAATTGCGGGATGAACGCTTCCGTCTTCACGGGGCGGTGTGACGGCCACTATTTCATGAACGCCAGCCGCTTTGGCCAGACCGGCCGTATGAATTACAGTTGACGCCAGCGGCGCGGTTCCGCCGGGGATGTACACGCCCACTCTGTCAAACGGCTCAAAGCGTTCGCCCAGAATAACTCCGGGCCGCGGAGAATACGTCCACGGCTTGGGCAGGCGTTTTTTTGCAAAGCTGGTTATATTTACCAGCGAAGTGTTGATTGCCTTTTTGCATTCCGAGTCAAGCTGCGAGGATGCCGCGTTCATTTCATTTTCACTGACAGAGAACTCGGATGATTTTTTAAAAACTGCGTTGTCAAATTTTTTTGCGTATTCCTTAATGGCTCTGTTTCCATTTTCTTTTACGTCAAAAAGTATCTTCTGCACTGACTGCTCTATCTCACTCGGAAAGGATGGCCGCTTGTAGAGACTGTTCAAGACGCTGTCAAAGTTCTTCTGCTTGTAAGTTATTCTCCGCATTATATCCGCCTTCGCTTAGTTACATTATATATCCATTTCGGAATATACTTCTATCCTCACATCATGTCTAACGAAAAGAACGGAATATGCTTCAACTCTTTCTGTCGTCGCCGAATATTAAAGAATGGGCTCCAGGCAGTTTTGTCTTCTTCCTTATTTTGGGAAGGGCTTGCTGAGAGTCAGGAGGCTTTTTGAATATTTTGGAAGCAGTGTCAATCAGCCTGCTTCTGGTGTCAGTGTCAAGCGGATTCTGAAATGAGGATGCCCTGACCTCGCCGGAAGGCTCGCTCAACGGCGTGTTTATTCTCCTGAAATGATCGCTGTCCAGAGAATTTATCAGGTTCCGTTGATAGCCCACCATATAATTAATGTCAAACTCCTCAAAATTTGCGGCTTTCAAAAGCTCATGGCACGGAGGCGCGCATATTATGCTGCGGGACTGGCAGTCGACCCAGTTTACAAACTGCACAAGAGCCGTCTCCATTGCGTATTCTTTCGGCATTGCCGGATGATGATGAAAAAACACCGTTTTGATTATATCCTGCGAAATGTTCCATTTTTTTAACAATACTCCGCCTGCATCGGCATGCCCGATCTTCAAAATCTGCATTTCCGCTTTGTGCTGAGATATGCCGCGCTCCCGAGCTGTGATCAAAACTGCTTGATAACTTTTGTAGCTATATTCCTTCAAAACGATCTTTCCCAGATCGTGAACGAGCATTGCAAAAATAAGCCGCGCTCCTTTTATCCCTGGATTGTCTTCTGTAAGCTTGGTCATAAGCAGCGATGAGGAATAGACGTGCTCCCATTCATCAGCCTCCTCCACAGAGTAGAAATCCATTATCAACGCGGCATAAACTGCCTGTTTAAAACTCGGCAACCCGAGCTGCTCTATTGCGCTGTTAATTGTCTTTACAGTGTCCTTCAGGCCGTAATTCCCTGTATTGATCAAATCCAGAGCGCGCTTTGTGAGCGGATGATTATGCGTTATGATTCGAACAAGAGTTTTTTTGTTGACATTGTCGGCCAGCAAAAGCGTAAGAGCTTTTCTGTCAAGATCTGACAGTTCAGGAAGATTTTTAGCTTGCATAAGCTTGCTGAAAGCAGCCTGCCTTTCCTGAAGAAAGTCTGCCGCTGATATCTTTTCCGCCATTGCTTTATCTCCTAAGCAATAAAAACCCAGTCCGTCCTGACAATAAATATAACGCCTGTCCGTATTTTTTCCAGCTTTGATTTTTTCATCCCAATCCGGCGGTCTTTGCAGCGGCTCCATCTTCGCAAGAAGCTCTTATAAAGCGTTAGTTTGCAAACCCTCAGTGAAAGTGATTTTTTTAAAATAAAAAAACCGACTGAGTCGGAATAGAAACCGGACTTTGTCCGGACGCCATCCAGCGGCGGAATCGCTTGTCGGCAAAGCCGAAAGCTGTTGGCATTTAATAAATTGCGCGCCAGCTTCACTGAGGGATCACTAGCTCTTTTTCTGAATTTAAAAATTTTCCTCCTGCAACTTGACAAAGAAACTCTTTTCACTTATAATAAGACTATAATTGGTATTACCAATACTTGCAATTCGGAGTTTTTATGGCGAAAAAAGAAAAAGAGTTGTTATCAGGAAAGCTTGAGCGGGTTCTTCTGGATAGCTTAAAAGAAATTGAATGCGGCGAAAAGATCCCCTCCGAGCGGAAACTTGCGGAGAAGCACGGAGTAAGCCGCATAACTGTGCGAGACGCCATTGCCAAGCTTGAAAATATGGGATTCCTTTTAAGGCAAGTTGGCCGCGGAACCTATGTGACAGGCAGGCACATTGAAAAATTGCTTGTCAATATTTTAAGCTGTGATTTCTCTCATGATGAGCTATCTGAAGTTGTTGAGTCCATAAATGCCGAAAACAGCAAATACAAAATTGACGGCGAATTTCATCCAGAATTCAACTATGAATCCACAGAAAAATTGACAATCAGCCTTGCGGATTCAATAAAAAACAACAGCCGATCCAAAATTATTTCGGTCAATGAAGGCAATATTGCAACATTGGCGAGCCAGGGCGCACTTGAACCGCTGGACGGCCTGATTGCAAATTCAAAAATTATTAAGAAAAATATATTCTTTCAGCGACTTCTCAAGCAATATATTGTGGACGGAAAAATTTATGGCCTGCCCGTCTGCTGGTCTGCGCCAGTATTGGTTTACAACAAGAACATCTTCAAAGATTACGGAATCAGCTTCCCTGACAACAGCTGGACATGGATGGATGTGCAAAAAGCTTGCGATATATTTAATTGTCCATCCGAAAAGCAAAAATTGGTGAAGCCTCTTATCCTGGACATGCTGAATTCCAGCTTCCTCTCCACAATATTCTGGCAACGCGGCGTAAGACTTTTTAACGAGAAAAAAGAAAGCAACGCCGACAAAAAAGAATTTCTGGAAACAGTCAAATTTTTTGACGAAATGATTCACAGCCACGGCGCAATGCCTTACATGTATGAAAATTCTTTCACCACTCCTTTTCTTTTTGCCAACGACAAGATTGCCATGATAACACTTTTCCACGCTCTGGTGCACAAAGCCACTGATGGAAAAAAACGTTCAGAATGGGGCGCGGTCTCCTTGCCTGGATGGAAATGCAACGCCACAAGGCTCCCATCGCAAGGCTTTGCATTGACAAAATCCACGGACACAACAGAAGCATTCCAAATTTTGGAAGATTTTTTTGACCCAAAAAATGTAACAAAAATTGCGGCAGCCACAAAGCGCTTTCCCGCTTTGGAGTCATTGAAAAATGAAATACCGGAGTTCCTGCTCAAACAGCTGGACACAAAACAACTGGAAAATGAGATTCCGGGAAAATATCGTTTTTACCCTCCAATAAGGGACGAACTTTTCATGGTTTGGAACAAGCTCGAAAAACCTGAACAAGCATGCAAAAACATCAGAGAAAAAATAGAAGCCAGAAAAAAGGAGAAGTTCAGAACATGAGAAAAAAAACAGCTTTTACACTCATTGAATTGCTCGTCGTGATTGCCATCATTGCAATTCTTGCCAGCATGTTGCTCCCTGCCTTGAACCGCAGTAAAGATATCGCGAAACAATTGTCATGCAAAGGCAATTTAAAACAATTGGGAGCCGCCATGAGCATGTACGGAGGAGATTATGACGCCTGGGTTCCTGAATACTACGAAACCTCATCGGGAAAATCTTGGAAAAGCAAGCTTAATGAATACATCAACGCCCCAGCTAAAGAACGCGGCATTTTTTGTTGTCCAAGCTTTGAAAATGTACACATATACGAAGTTTATGGCAATTACGCGGCCAATGCCAGTGCAATGTGGTTAGCAATTGGCAATGCCTGGTGGGGGTATCAACGGACAAGATTAAACATTTCACATACATCAAGAATGTTTGCCATTTCTGAAGCGGCGCCGACAGCCACCGGCGCCCATTACTGGTACAGGCTTGATGCCATGGATCAAATGCACTGGCCACATTCCAATAACGCGAATTTTTTGTTTTTTGATGGACATGTGGATCATACAAAACAGTTCTTAATTCATTCAGACAAGCCGTCCGACTGGATGTGGAATCATAGAGACCCCAACTAATAAAATAAAAAAAAATTAAGGAGAAAATTAAAATGAAGAAAACCGCAGGATTTTTGTGCCTTGCGTCCCTGTTGACGCTGTTTGCTGGAGCGTCCTCGTTTGGCAAAAAAATAAACTTAAAATATAAAAATTGGGAAGCTGATCTTAGCGCCACAGGCGACTTGCAAAGCATAAAAGCAGACGGCAAAAAAATAATATCTCACGCAGCCTTTATTCTGTGCGATCCTATTGCTGAATCCGGAAAACGAGAGCGAATTTTCCTTTACGCGGACAATTGGAACTCCAGCGCCAATAAAACACGGACAGAGAGAAAAAAGCAAGATGGCAATGACATAATCATAAGCCATGGATTTGCGTCAAAAAAGGACGCTTTTAACAATGATCCTTTGTTTAAATTTAAAAACACTGTGATTATCACATCAAAAGGTGCGATAAAGATAAGATATGACATTGAATTCCTCCAAACATTAAAATGGGACTTATTCCACATAACAACAACCTTTGACACCTGCGTAAACGATGTGAAATACACAGAGAAGCCAGCGGGTCGAAACATTGTTAAAGGACTTTTTCCCGCAGAATTTGTAAAAGGACAAGTCAAATCATTGGCGCTGGAATTGCCCAAACTGGGAATACTGTCCTTTGCGTCAGAAAAAAACACGATGTGGTTTGTCGGCGACTCTCGTTCATACGGTGGAAAACATATAAATTTATATATAACTCCAGCTTGGTTCAAAAAAGGCTCTATCTTCGAAAAAGGCAGAAAGGAAAGCATAGAAGTAAATATACAAATGCCCGTGCCAGGAGCCAAATCGCTGGAAACATTTACACCCATAAAGAGCAATATACCTAAAACTAAAAATAAAACTGAACCACAAAAAGTGGGCACATCTCCAGGGCCGGGAATAGTCGTTCCCGTTATGGACAAATTCACAGAAAAAACAAAAAACGCAAACCCGTTATTTTTGAAAAATATGCCTCAGCAAAGATGGTGGGACAAAAAATGGAAGCAACGCATCCCATTGATTGTAGCCGACACTATTAATAAAAAACGAACAAACACGCCAGTTATTCTTGAGCATAATTTTCCTGAAAATATTTCTCCTGATTCAATAAGAGTGGCAACAACAGGCAATGAAATTATTCCATCCCAGACAGAGCTTATGAACAAGGAGAAAAATACTTTCAGAATAACTTTCACAGCGACTCTTGCTGAAAATGAAAACTTGCCATTATTTGTTTATTATGACAACAAAAAAGCTCAAAAAACAAAATATGGCACGCTGCTGAAACAGAAAGAAGACAACGTTGCCTACATCATTTATAACAAAAGAATACTTGTTGAGTTTTATAAAGAGCCACGTTCAAGAGGAGCCATCATCAGAAGGCTTGAGCTGCTGAATTCTGACGGCAGAAACAGAGTAAGAAATTTCATGGATTCCGGCGGTGGATTTTGTCTTCATAAAAAAGGCATTGCTCCAAAATGGACAGTTAAAACTTATGGAGGAGACCTTTTTAAAGAAATTATGTATTCATCCAAAGATGTTTCTGTGAAGTTTAGAATTTATGAAAATTCAGATGAAATCTATTATAAAATAACAGGAAAAAAGGACACGTTTGATATCGGAACAAAATGTCTGCCTATGGGTGACGAACTTCACGATTCAGGATATTACGAAACTGCTTCAGGAGTAAAAAAGTTTTTATTAAATGGCCTGGGATATAATCGCAAGTCATTCAACCTGAGCAAGTATTTAAAAGAAGGCTGGGTATGCATTACTGACGACAGAGGTGAATCCCTAGGGCAAATATTTGAGACAAAAAACACTTATGCGTCAATATATCAAGGTGAAGACGCCAATGGGATAAGGCTTTCAATAAGAGTATCCCCACAAGGGACAAAAGGGGCAATGATTCTGGCAATGGGAGGCTTTGCCAAGGTTAGAGACAGATATATTGACTGGAAAAATCCGCCAAAGCTTATTGCGGGTTCTCCCCAGGGCATAAGTGAATATTCAAAAATTACAGAAGACAAACGTAACGAGAAAAAATTCTCAAATAATCTTTACTGTATTGAGTTGGCAGATTATCCTTTCACAAAGGAGAACATTGACAGCACCTTAAATTATATAGTTGATGAGGCTATCAGAAAAAATGCAAATCGCATTATAGTAAGACTTTCATCTTATAAAAATCTAATCGTCTGGCCATCAAAAGTATTTTACAACGAAGCTCCCTTTAACAGCATTTTGGAGAGATTAGTAAAACTAAGCAAAAAGAAAAATTTAAAGGTCTCTATTTCTTTCTTATTGTATCATTCGTCAAAATGGAACATAAAAAAGCTCCTGAAGGCCAGAAAAAATATACCTGAAGGCGTCACTTGGGGATGCACAATTGGAGACAAGCAGTTTTATTTAGATTTGTCGAAAGAATTAGCCGCAACTGGAATAGACAAACTTGAAGTGCT
>CAZYVR010000048.1:0-23236 GCA_964651145.1 uncultured Victivallales bacterium
CTTGTGTATTCGCTTTTTGCTGTCTTTTCCATTTTTTGCCCCTTTCTATGTTGTTAGTGTTTAATGCTTTATGCTTTTCCATGTGTCATCATAAAGCATTAAGCGAACATAAGCAACGGCTGTAATGATTATAAAGCATTAATTGCTAGGCATATAAGGTAATTATTGAAATAATGGCCACAATCCGCAAGACATCTGTAATTGTCCTATATTTTGCGGGTAAAGGGCAAGTGAAGTATTTTTTACCCAAATTTCACCTTAGGCAGTTGATTATGTTTTTTGAAAAAATGACAAGAATGGTTGCAAAAGGTTTCATTTAGTGTTATAATGCTTCCATGGGAATTTAATATAAGGATGTCTAAAATGAGTATTGCGGTAAAATTATCATCTCCGTTGGTTTTGGAGGCAAAAAAGTACGGAAAAGTCTTGTCGCGCTCAACTCCGCGTCAGATAGAGCATTGGGCGAAAATAGGCAAGATAGTAGAAGAAAACTCCGATCTGACCTATGAAAACGTGAAGCAGATCCTCCTGGCAAAAGAAGAGTTTGAGCGGGACGAAACTTCAGACTACATCTTCGGTTAGAACATGAAAATAAAACAAACCGCCTCGTTTGAAAAAACCGTCAAAAAGTTAAACTCGAACGCCAAAGCCGATTTGGATAAAACTGTAACAAAAGTGGCTGGCGCCCCTGAACTCGGCGCGCTAAAAAAAGGAGACCTCGCCGGAATAAGGACGCTTAAATTCAAGATGGTTAAACAGACGGCATTGCTGGCCTATATTTATGAAGACAAGATTTTAACCTTGACGCTTCTGGCCCTCGGAACCCATGAAAACTTTTACAGAGACCTGAAAAAAACGAAACGCTAAAATACCTTCCAGATTAATGAATTAGCCGCAAGGTATTCGCGCTATGGAAAGGATGCGGACATGGCAAAAAGAATATCGACAAAACTCGATTTGAAAAATCCCGAGATTAGAGCCAGCTTCAAAAAGGCCTCAAAGCGCCTGATGACACTTAAGGTCGTAGTGGATATCTTAAATACTTTTTCTGAACCAGTGAGAAAAGCGCAGTCCAAAATATTTCAGAATATGGCCGCTATTTCCGCAGCCCAGGAAACTTGCTACGCTAAATTATTTGACGAGCTTTACGACAAATTGGCCGGAATAAAACTTCAAGGAAAACTAGAGATCATGGACGCTTTAAGCTCAGACCTGCCTCCGAAAGAGAAATCCAGAATAGATAGCGATATCCAAAAGCTGAATAAATATCTTGAAAAATATCAGGATTCATTTCCTGTCGATGAAGTAAATAAAATAGCGTCCCTCTGCCTGGAGTTGGGCCGGGACTTTTCTTATGCAATTCATGCCGAGGCAATCCGACGGGAATCCAACAGGGAGCTGAATTACAGGGAAAAGCTTGTTTTTAAAGAAAAAGCCAAAGACCGACGCTACAAACAGTATATCAAATACCGTCAGGAAAATTTGAGCAAGCGGGATTGCGCCAGAAAAATTTATAATAAGTGGCGGAAGGCTGAGCCATCCATAAAAGAAATTGACAGCATGTTGCGGGAGATCCGGCGTTACGCCAAACAACATGACTTGGAATATTGACCGCTTTTTGGGTAAATCCATCCAAACTTTGACATCCCCGATTTGTCAAAACATGAAATTTTGACTTTACCCACTTTGACAATCCCTGTTTGTCAAAGATTGCCTGAATTTCAATTCATTAAACCTGCTTTTTTCGCGCACTCAAAAGCAAAAGGCAAAACGTCATATACTCCTTGTCACAAACGACATAAGAACCAAGGCCGCATCCAGCCATGTTTTTCTGTAAGTTCTTGAAGTTTTCTTGCCACCCATAATAATAGTCAATGTATTCTTTGATTTTTGTATAAGAAACTGAGAACACGCATCCTGTTATTTGCCATGTTTTCCATTTCAATTTCGACTTTTTAATTAGTCTTCAGCCTCAAAACCGGAAATTTTCTCTAAAAAATCAAGATTATTTCAGACCGTTTTAAAAATTATTGGGTATGTATTAGATAGCAAGACTAAAAACATGAGTTCCGCAAAAGGAAAAAAAAGGAACAGCAGAAAGGACTTTATGCGATGATTTTCAGACACAAAACTGAACACTTTTTCCGCAACTCGGTAATAAAGGTAGTAGAGGGGTGTTTTTCTGCAAACCGAGAAGTAAAAAGGCTTAAAAAAAGAAAAATGCGGACCATTTCCAAAATCATTGGATATGTAATAGGCAAAGAAAAGTTTTCCAAAAAGAACCGGGAGACAAAAAAGATTGGAGGAAATCAATTGAGGCTGATTTGTATTCAAAACAGAAGAAAAAAGTTTTTTGAACAATTTCGTCAATCAACGCTTTTTTCTTCTATATAACAAGTAGGAGGACATTGGAAGCCGTGATCGGATCAGAGCGTTTTAAAAATTGTTCTGTATGTATTGCATAGCAACCAGAAAATAAAATAGGAGAGAAACTTATGAGTATGCTAATTGAAGTCGCGAAGGATTACCGCGCCGCTGGACTTAGCGTTCTGCCTGCGCGGCGAAAAGAAAAGCGTCCGGCTATAAAAAGCTGGAAGTCCTATCAGGAGAAACTGCCGACGGAACATGAGATCACGGCATGGTTCGTCAATGAACATGACGCCGTTTGCATAGTCGCCGGGAAAGCCTCCGGCAATCTTGAAATGATAGACTTTGACAATGGCGGAGAGCTTTTTGGCTCCTGGTCTGACATTGTAGAAAAACACATTCCCGGCCTTATGGACCGGCTGCTTATAGAAACTTCGCAGTCCGGCGGCTGGCATGTGATATACAGATGCGAATCAGAAGTATGCGGTAATTTGAAGCTGGCTCAGGGAGAGCGCAACGGAAAGCTGACAACACTCATTGAAACCCGGGGGAATGGAGGTTTGTTTTTATGCGCGCCCACCAAAGGCTATGAAGTTTTGCAGGGAGACTTCAAGTCAATTCCGAGGCTCAAAGAAAGCGAACGCGAAACTCTCCTTAGGACGGCTTGGGAACTAAATGAATATTTGCCTAAAGACAATGAGTCCGCGCTTCTCCACGAAAACAATGAGTCCTTTTCCGTATTGCCTGGCGACGATTACAATGAGAAGGGCGATGTCAGGGCTTTGCTGGAAAGGCGCGGGTGGAAATATATTCATTCATCAAATGGCAACGACTACTTCCGCCGCCCCGGCAAAAATAAAGGCTCCTGGTCGGCAAGCCTGAAGGACAATATATTTTATGTTTTCAGCTCCAACGCTCATCCTTTTGAAGCTAATCGCGGGTATTCGCCGTTCAGCGTTTACGCATTGCTGGAGCATGGAGGCAATTACAGCGCGGCGGCAAAAGTGCTTCTTGAAAAAGGATACGGCTCTTTAAAGGAAGAAAACAATGTCGACTTGTCAGGGATTCTTGCATCAATAGGTTCGCAAAACAAAATCATCAAAGATGATATTATCAAAGACCCCGGCCCCTTGCCGGAAGAGCTTCTTTATGTGCCCGGGCTTGTAAGCGAAATAATGAACTACACGCTCAGTACCGCTCCTTATCCAAACAAAGCGCTTGCTTTCGCGGGGGCGTTGAGCATTCAGGCGTTTCTTGCCGGAAGAAAAATTATTGACAATATGCGCAACCTTACGAACATATACTTGATTGCGCTTGCGGATTCAGGAACAGGCAAGGAACATCCCCGCCTTGTCAATAGAGAAATTGCCTCTGTCGCCGGGCTGAGCGGCAAAACAGGAGACTCCTTTGCTTCCGGAGAAGGCATTGAAGACGTGATGCATATAAATCGTGCCATGCTTTTTCAAACCGATGAAATTGATTCTCTGATTATGGCGCTTGGCAGCATAAAAGACGCCCGCACCGCAAATATTGTGGCTGTGCTTCTAAAGATGTTTTCAAGTTCCTCGTCGATATACGACTTAAGGATAAAAGCTGGAGACAAGATTCCGCGTTGCGTCAACAAACCATCCCTTACTTTGTTCGGCACGGCCATTCCTGAATATTTCTACGAAGCGTTGAACCCTAAAATGCTTAGGGACGGGCTTATGGCGAGATCAATAGTAATGGAGGCAGGAGATCGCGGCAAAGGCCAGGAGCCAGACTTCGAGCCTTTGCCGGATTCAATAGTCCAGGCAGCCAGATGGTGGAGCGAGTTTACTCCAGGCGGCAATGAAAAAAACAAAAACAACCTTGCCGAAATCAACCCCTTTTTAAAGCCCCTCCCTTTCGAGGAAGGGGCAAAAGAACACAGCTTCGAGATGATGAAGCTCGCAGAAGTTGAATATATGAAATGCAAAAAAGTTAATGATTTAATTGGGCAGACCGAATGGACAAGGGTTTTTCATAAGGCGCGGCGACTAGCCCTGATCTATGCGGCAAGTCAGAACAGGGAAAACCCGACGTTAACAGTGGAGGCTCTCGAATGGGGTTGGAAATTCATGAAATATCATACCGAGCAAATGATATTCAAAGCCCATACGCGCGTTTCAGAAAACCCCTTTCATGCTGAATGCCAGAAACTGCTTGAAAAATTGAGGAAATCCACTGGATGCCATCTATCCCACAGCGTGCTGCTGAAGCGCATGAAGATAAGGAGCAAAGATTTTAAAGAGATAATAGAAACTCTTATTGAACAGGGAGATGTCGAGATGATCAGAAAAGAAACAGAAGGGCGAAGTGGGCGTTTTTATAAATTGCCCGGAGAGTGAAAGAAAGGGTGAAAGAAAGGGTGAAAGAAGCAAAGAAGAAAGAAAAACAGAAAATATCGGAGGTGAAAGATTGAATCAAACAGGGGTGAAAAAAGGGAAAGAAGGGGTGAAATATGTTTCCGTTGATTACCAATGACTTAAGGGCTTCTTTCCCTATTTCACTACACACTCTCTCTCAAATATATAAAATAGCTTCGTGCGCTTCGCGCGCGCGAGAAAGGGAAAAATAAAAAACACGCAAACGCAATAAATAGTGTTAAAAACAGAAAGGACATAAAAAAAATGACAAAGTATGGAAACGCAGAAAAGATACTTCCAAAATATGTTCTGGACACTGTCCGCCAGTATTTCCCGAAAGGAATGCTTTGGGTGCCACCTGACGGTTCGCCGGGAATATGCGAAATGGAAATTGCCAGGCTTGCCGGAAAGGGGCTTGGCTCCGCAGAAATAGCGGAAAGAGTCGGACGCAGCCAACGCAGAGTCAACCAGATATTGAAAAAGCGAAAAGCGCGTCAGGAGGCAGCCAGAGAACGCGCGGAAGAAAAAAGGAAGGCCCTAAGCCAAGGAGCTGAAAATGCTCCTGTGTCGTTGGAATTCGAGGACATCACAATCAATTTGGACGGCCTTGAACAATCCCTGTCTCAAGGAAAACCCGAACAAAATATAATTTTAAATGAGGAGGAATAGTTATGTTGTTTCAGAAAAGAAACTCCCGCTACGCAATAGCGGACGCCCTGAGTGAAAGAATCCGCGCTGGAAAGTATCAACCCGGCGAGAACCTGCCTTCCCGCAATAAGCTGGCGGCGGAGTTCAACGCTCACCGCAACACCCTGAAGGAAGTCTTCAGCCTGCTCCGTCAAAGGGGACTCATTGAAAGCTCTCCAGGGGCGTGCGTGAAAGTCGCGTCAATGCTTTCAAGGCCGTTGAAAGTTGCCGCTATCCTGCCGGAGGATTACGGCAACATGGACGTCCTGCTTGGAATAAATGAATCGTT
Organism: uncultured Victivallales bacterium; assembly: GCA_964651145.1. Lineage (GTDB taxonomy): Bacteria > Verrucomicrobiota > Lentisphaeria > Victivallales > GWF2-45-14 > CAZYVR01. The sequence continues at coordinate 5,731 of CAZYVR010000048.1, forward strand.
AAAAAGTTATGACGCCAGCGTTGAAACTATGTTTTACAAGACGCCGGACGAGCAGCTTGAATGTCTTAAGCGGCTGAAGGAAAAGCATTTTTCAGGGGCAATTATCCGACCGGACTTTTCAGGCCATGGATATGGCGACGTATGCAAAATCCAAAATGATAAGCTTCCGATTGTCTTGATAGAAAACTTCTATCCTGACTCCAAAGAATGGCATGTCGACGCCGGGGCTTTCGATGCCGGCGTAATGGCAGTAGAACATTTTCACAAAGAAAGGCGGGAGCCGATTGCCCTTGTTTGTCCCGGTGACAAATTTGGAGAGGCGTTTATCAATGGCTACCAGGAAGCCCATTTCAAATTGAAGGAAGAGTGCCATCGCAATAATATCAGGAGCCTGGAACATGGAAGGACCGCCGGAGAGGCAAGCGTGGAGCTTATGAAGATAAAGAACCCGCCGCGCTCAATCATCTACACAAACCCCCGGGATGTAATAGATGGCTATAAAGCGCTCAAGGAGCATGGCAAAGATTTAAGATGCATAAAGCTTCTTTCTTTTGGAGAGAGCCTGGCCTTTGAGCTTTTGGAGCATCCCATCATTTCCATAAAGAGGGATTTCAAAGAGCTCGGACGTAAGGCCGGAAAGTTGCTGGCAGAACAAATAGCTGCTCCTGCAAATCAAGAGGGCCAACATGTTGAAAAGGTGAAGATTGAGTTCAAATCATAGTAGGACGTCCTACTGGCAAAAAAAAGCAACTAAAAAAACTGGTAGGACGTCCTACCCCCTGAAAGGAGACTCCAAAATGCAAGAAAACTTCAAAAAGGAAAGAACCGTGCCGCATATGATTGCGGAGGAAATCGCAAAAGAAATCAAAGCGTCCATTTACAAAGCCGGCGACAAGCTTCCCTCGCGAAAAGAACTCGCATGGCAGCATGAAGTCCACGAAAACACTATCAAAAAAGTCTTCGGCATCCTGAGAAAACAGAAACTCATAAAGAACAAGCCTCATTTCGGCATGGTAGTATTGCCCATACCGAGGGGCATGATAAAAATTGCGGTGATAATGCCCAAAGATTACTTTGGCCTGGATGACTTCATCGAAGGCGTAAAAGAGATCTGCGACCATCGCAGGGCATCGGTTGATGTATTTGCCTATAAAGACAGCGGCGAACAGGCGGAACTCGTGAGATCGCTTCAGGACGGAACTTGCGATGGGGCTATTATCCACTCAAAAATTTCCGATGAAATTGCCCGAAATATATGCGCGCTTGACAGCGATGTCCTGTCGATAGTTCTTTTAGGGACTCCTGATCAACCGCAGTTTTCGTGCTGGCGCGTTGATGGAAATTACTATCGGGCGGCTTATACGTCCACTGAAAGGCTTCTCGAATGCAATCACCGGAACATCGGCATAGTCATTTCAAAATCCAACGACAGCATAGCGTTCCTTGAGGGATACAATTGGGCCATGATGGGATATGAAAGGCGTGTAAGGAAAAGCTTTGTGCAATATGTCGATGAAGAGAAGAAACCCGGGGAGTCAACCGCAAGATTTATTTCGGAAAGTAGATATTCTGCGGCAAGAGCAATTATTTATTCTGATCCTGAATATGCTCTGCCCGGAATGGAGGCTATAAAAGAGCATGGCATGAAAATAGGCAGAGACATCAGCGTCATATGTTTCGGGGATTTTCCCGGATCGGAATATTATAATCCGCCCATATCGGTCGTGCGCTATAATCATATGGATGTAGGCAGACAAGCCGGGGATCTCCTTTTCCAGCGAATGATGGAGCCGGATACATACTCCAGCAAATCATCAAAGGCGGGTGTTGAACTTGTCATTCGCGAAACCTCCATAAAAACCGTAAAGGAGCAAATATGCCTTTCCGAACTGCAACGCCAGAGATGGGCAGAACGCCATCGCAACGGCTCCGCGCCTTCAGGAATCTATTTTTAACACCAAGGGTTGCACAGTGTCCTCCTGGAAGCCAACTGTGTCGCTTCCAGCCTCATTTTTGTCCCCCCCTGCCGCGAGGTGGTAGTCGGACGTCCGACTACCGCCTATATTGCTGTTTTTTGGGGGTTTTGGGCGATTTTAAGCCTTTTTAGAGGGATTTTTCGAATATCAAAAAGGGTGAATACTGAGGCTGAAACCCGGACGTCCCACCCGCTTTTCTCAGATTTGAGATTTAACTAAAGAAAGGGAATTTCCAGGAGGCCCCGGACATTTTCGTGTCCCCGTTGCTTGCCGGGAGCCTCCACGGAACCTGTTTAACTGGAAATCCCCCATAGAAATATTTCCAAGCATTATTGTTGATAGCCAGCAACTTACGATGCTTTGGATAGTTTTTGCGACATGTAAAACAAACTCTCTTTTACAGTTCAGCTCCTTCCAGGGGCTTAGATCCTAAAATGTCCCAGGGAGGACCCAAAAAATATCAAAAAAGATGTTAAATACATCTTTTAATTTACCCATAATTAATTCCAAGCCAGCCTCAACATTACCCATAAACGCATACAATATTTTAACAATAAAGCCTTTACCCAATAGAACATATTGCGCTTTTTTAATACTCAGGAATTAGTCTTAAAAATAAACCACAATCCAAATTCTCCGAGATTATCAAAGAGCAGTTTACAGTTTTTAACATACTCATGGATATTGAGCTGGGGCCACTGGGGGCCTCTTAGCACTAGATCTTACTGAGATGAAAATCTAAAACGCTGATTGATTATTCATGGGAATTGGCTAATTTAATTAACATAAGAAAAACAAAAGTAATAGAAACTCGGAGCTCTCTAAAAAAGAGTATGGCGGCATTTTCAATTAAAAAAAATGAAAATGCATGAATAATTCAATTCCAAGGGGCGACACTATGACGAAACGTATTCAGATTATTCCGATGGTATGGATGGTATGGATAGCAGTGGTTGTTGGCTTGGTTCTTCTATGCCCCCCCGCATTCTGTGCCGAAAAAGATCTGAGCCAAATTCACATTGGCGTGCTGGCCAAGCGCGGCGCCGAGCTTTGCATGAAGAAGTGGGGCGCGACCGCCGATTATCTAACGCAGGAAATTCCAGGATATGCTTTCTCCATCGTGCCGTTGGACTTTGAGGAGATATTCCCGACGGTTGAACGCGGCGAAGTGGACTTTATATTAGTCAACTCCGCGCTCTATGTCGCAATAGAGTATTCCTACAATGCCAAGCGCATCGCCACCTTGGTGAACCTGCGCCTGGGGCAAGGATATACGGAGTTTTCCGGTGTTATTTTTACTCGCGCGGACCGCGCGGACATAGAACGGTCAGCAGACCTCAGAGGCAAGTCGTTCATGGCTGTCGACAAACATTCTTTCGGTGGTTGGCATATGGCGTGGCGCAAATTTAAGGAAAACGGTCTTGATCCACATAGTGACTTTGCAGATTTGCGCTTCGGCGGTACGCATGATGCCGTTGTCTACGCCATCCGGGACGGCAGAGTGGACGCGGGTTCCGTCCAGAGCGGCACACTGGAACAAATGGCAAGTGAAGGGAAAATTCATCTCAACGATTTCCGGGTATTAGACGCACATGGAGGCGTTGACAAATTTTCACTCCTGCACTCGACGCGGCATTACCCGGAATGGCCTTTTGCCAAGCTGGAAGGCACATCAGATGAACTGGCCCAAAGAGTCGCTATTGCCTTATTTAGAATGTCGCCGGACAGTTCTGCGGCGCAAGCTGCCAGATGTTTGGGGTGGACGATTCCCTCCAACTACCAAACAGTAAAGGAATGCCTTCAAACCATTCGAGTCAAACCGTTCGAAGACTATGCCAAGGTCACGTTTGGTCAGGCGTTCCATCAATACTGGATTCCCATGTTTTTCCTTCTGGGGCTCGTCCTTGTGAGTCTGATATTGGGAACGTATGCAGCCTGGAGCAAAAGGCAAATTGTGACATCGGCAAGAACCATACAGCAAAACGAAATAAAGTTTCGTACGCTTTTTGAATCCTCTAACGATGCTCTGATGCTGCTCGATAATAAGGGTTTCTTTGACTGCAACAGCATGACATTAAAAATGTTTGCTTGCGCAAGCAAAGAGGAATTCTGCTCTAAACATCCGATAGACCTTTCGCCCCCCATCCAACCTAATGGCGCCGACTCAATGACGCTGAGCAATAAACAAATAGAGACGGCGATGAAAGAAGGTAGCAACACTTTTAAATGGATATATCGCCGAATGGATGGAAAAGACTTCCCTGCGGAGGTGTTGTTGAGCTCTATGGAACTGGATGGTCAATGGGTGCTTCAGGCAGTAGTGCACGACATTACAAAGCGCAAACAAGCAGAGGACGCGCTAATCAACGCGGAACAGGAAAAAGCCACCATATTAAGCAGCATATCCGAACTTGTGATATACATAGATTCAGATCGAAAAATATTGTGGGCCAACAAGGCCGCCTTGGAAGCATTCAAAAAAACTGCGGGAGAATTAAGAAGCGCTTGCCTCTGTGAATATATATGCAAGGGAAAAAACGGTTGCGACAATAATGATTGTCCCTTGAAGAGAATACCTGAAACAAAGAGGATGGAGGAAATTGAACAAGTTTCCGATGATAGCAAAATATGGGCCATGAAGTGCTACCCAGTCCACTCAGACACAAATGGAGGCGCAGTTGTTATCGCTCAGGATATTACAGAACAAAAAGAATCTGAATCTGAACTCTTGCGAGTTTACACTGCAGTAGGAGAAGCGCTGGAAGCTATAATAATAACCGACCTGGAAGGACATGCAACATATATCAACCGAGCTTTCACAGATGTGCTGGGTTACACCCTCGAAGATTTGAAAAAGAAAACCATATTTTCCATATACGTTAACGATGAAGAAAAAAGCAAACTGCTGAAACTTCAGAGTGAAGACAAGTGGAAGGGCTGGCAATGGAAGACCCATGCCAGAAAATCCGACGGAACGATAATCCCGGCGCTTATCAGATCCACGCCAATTCCCGACAAGAACGATTTGCCAGTGGAGATGCTTTTTATAATCACAGACCTGACACAGCATGAGGAAGAGGAAAAGGAACACAAACAGTTGGAGCTTCAACTGATTCAGGCGCAAAAACTGGAATCTATTGGACAGCTTGCCGCGGGGATAGCCCACGAGATAAACACTCCGACCCAGTTTGTGGGGGACAACACAAATTTTCTCCGGGATTCCTTTAACAGCATAGTCAGAATAATAGACGCCTATAACGAACTCCTCGACGCAGAAAAGAAAGGCTCGGTATCGCCAGAGCAGCTATCAGAAATAGAAAAAATACTCGAAGAAGAAGATCTGGACTATTTAAAAGAAGAAATACCGGAAGCGATTTCCCAGTCGCTTAACGGAATCAAACGAATATCAGAAATAGTCCTTGCGATGAAAGAATTCTCTCACCCCAAAGTGGATGAAAAGAAAGCTACCGACATTAACAAAGCGATAGAAAACACTCTCACGGTCTCCCGCAATGAATGGAAATACGTGGCCGAAACAGAAACAGAACTCACAAAAGACTCCCCCATGGTCCAATGTTTTCCGGGCGAACTGAATCAAGTCCTCTTGAACATGTTTGTAAACGCTGCGCATACGATTGCAGACGCAAATAAAAAAATCAAACGAGACAAAGGCCTGATAACTATAAAGACAGAGCGGTCAGGCAAATCTTTCAAAATAAGCATAAGCGATACAGGCATGGGTATTCCGGATGAAATCAAGCCGAAAATTTTTGACATGTTTTTCACAACCAAAGTAGTCGGCAAAGGAACTGGACAAGGGCTGGCCCTTGCGTATGATGTGATTGTCAACAAACACAACGGACTCCTTACATTCGACACAGAACTAGGCAAAGGCTCCACATTTCACATAGAACTGCCGTTGGAGGGCAAATAAAATGGAAGAGAAAAAAAGAAAAATATTGTTTGTGGACGATGAGCCGAATGTCCTGAGGGGGCTCCGTCGCATGCTATACTCCATGCGAAACAAATGGGACGTTGACTTTGCCACAAGCGGTCATAACGCTCTCGAAATAATGGAGGAAGCTCCTTTTGATGTGATAGTAACCGATATGCGCATGCCGGAAATGGATGGAGCCCAGCTTCTTGATAAAGTAATAGAGCTTTATCCTTCAACCATCAGATTTGTCCTTTCGGGACAATCTCAGGAAGAAGTAATATTTCGCTCTGTAGGGCCTGCCCATCAATTTCTCTCCAAACCCTGCGACGCCGAAACGATAAAGAAAACAATCCAGGCTTCGCTTTCGCTGCGGGACGACATGAGCAACGAAAAGATAAGAAAAATCGTATCAAAAGTAAAAAGCCTGCCAAGCCTGCCAAGCATCTATATTGAAGTGACAAACGAGTTGAAAAAAGAAAATTCATCAATGCATAGCGTGGCAGAAATAATAGAACATGACATTGGCATGAGCTCCAAAATACTGCAGCTTGTCAACTCGTCTTTTTTCGGTATTCCAAATCATATAACCGACATAGCCCAGGCAGCTAGCTTCCTTGGGATAGATGTTATCCGCTCACTTGTCCTCTCAGTGGGAACATTCTCACAATTCAAAGTAAGCCCAAATTATGAAAATACGCTTGCCGGACTAATAAACCACAGCCTTATGGTAGGGGCCTGCGCCAAGGAAATAGTCAAAATGGAAGGCGGCGAACCCAAAAATGAAGAAGACGTGTTTGCTGCGGGGCTTCTTCATAAAATAGGCGAAGTCATATTTATGTCCTATATGCCTAAAGAATACAGGAGCATCCATACGGAAATGACCAAAGAAAATATGTCTCTGGCCGATGCGGAAGAAAAAGAGCTGGGCATCACCTATGCGGAGGCGGGAGCCTACCTGCTGGGCATATGGGGATTGCAAGACGTTATAACCGAAGCTATCGCATACCAGCTCAAGCCTTCAAAATGCGCAAGAAAAGACAATATTGCGCTGACCGCTCTCCATTCGGCATGCGCGTTGCTTGAAGAAATAGACGCCAGCTCAGAAGAACAAAACGCAACTCCCGCAAAAATAGATATGAGCTATATTGAATCAGTAGGCAAAACAGATAAAATTCAAAAATGGCGCGACATATGCCTGAAAGAATATGAGGAAAAACACCCATGACTATGACTTTAAAAGACGTGAAAATCTTATTTGTAGACGATGATGAAAACATCCTTTCCGGCTTCAAGAGGACGTTCAGAAAACACTTCAATACGCACACGGCTCTCGACGCCCAACAGGCATACGAGATCATAATAAAAAAAGGCCCCTTTGCCATTGTCGTTTCCGACATGCACATGCCGGGCATTGACGGAGTACAGTTCCTCGCAAAAATAAAGGAGATGGCTCCGGACACTGTAAGGATGATGCTAACCGGCAACTCTGATATTGAAATAGCAGTAGACGCCGTCAACGAAGGGCACATCTTCCGGTTCCTCACAAAGCCCTGCCCGTCAGACACCATGATGAGAGCTTTGCTGATGGGAATACAGCAACACCACCTGATAACAGCGGAGCGAGATCTTTTGGAAAAAACGCTCAAAGGCTCCGTGCAGGTTTTGACCGATATCCTTTCCATGACAAACCCTGTGGCCTTCAGTCGCGCCAAAAGAATAAGACATTATATAACAGAATTGGGAAAACTTTTAGAGATTGAAAACGTCTGGCAATATGAAGTTGCCGCTATGTTATCCCAGATAGGGTTCGTCACTATTCCTCAAAAAACGGTGGAAAAATATATTGAAGGGGTAGAATTGAACAAAATAGAAACTCAAATGGTGTCGGCTTTCCCGGAAACCGGCAAGAGCCTGCTGGATAAAATACCAAGGCTTGAAGGCATTGCAGAAATGATAAAGCTTCAACAGGAGCCAATAGCTTTAGACAAACTCGCGTCCCCGCTCAAGAACACCGAAACTGTTATATTGGGGGCTCTGCTGCTCAAAACAGCCATAGATTTTGACGCTCTCCTGTGCCGCAAATATTTACAGAAGAAAGCAGTGGAAGCAATGCAGGAATCAGGCAAATATAAAAGAGATGTCCTGGACATGCTTCTAAAAGTCAACGTGCCTCAACTGGAAAACGCAAGCACAAAACTTTTTAAGATAACAGACACAAAAAATGGAATGCTTCTTGCCGAAGATATAAGGGCAGAAAACGGATACCTGGTGGTGGCAAAAGGGCATGAAATAAACGAACTGCTCAAGCAACGCCTGATAAACTACTCCAAACAAGGAACAATCAGAGATTCAATCCGAGTCATTTACAGCAAAAGTTTGACCTCAAATGAATTATAGGATATACTAGGTTTAGCGAGAAAATGAATTTCAATAGGGGGTCTAATGAAGATTCGCAAAAAACTTACCCTGGGGATTCTGTCTATAGCTTTTTTTATAGTTATAGTCGGCTATATTTCCATCCACTACAGCAAAAACACTCTACAAAAATCGATAGGCGAAAACTGCGCTATTCTTGCCTATGAGATATTAGACAAAATAGGCCGCAATATTCAACGGAGACTGGAGCAAGTCCAAGTCTTTACAGAACATTTAGCACAGAACCAAGACATAGCCCAATCCAATAAAGCGTTTGACAGTTTGAAAGACCCGCAGAAATATATTCTGGAACAGGACAAAAAATGGATCGCGACAAAAGGCGCGCCCACTTCCTTTATAAAGCAATTATTGGATAACGATCTCTCCAAAGGGTTGAAGGCAAACCTTGAGTTGAAAAAGTTTTACAAAAGGAAATATGGTTTCCCCGTTTTTGCAGAGGTGTTTATAACAAATAAATACGGCGCAAACATCGCGATGAGCAACATAACCTCCGACTACTACCAGGCAGACGAAAAATGGTGGCAGAAGGCGAAAAAAGACGGATATTTTGTTGGGACTCCGGAGCATGACGCAAGCTCCAATATTTATTCAATGCCTATTGCGGTAAAGATCAATGATCAAGATGGCAATTTTGCTGGCGTCATCAAAGCTGTGGTAAATGCTGAAGATATCATCCGCACAATAGAACAAAATAAAAAAATCATCAAGACTAAGAGTGGGATTGGCGCTAACTTGCTATTGATCGGCAAAAATGGCAAGTTAATATATTCCACCAACAAAGAAAAAAGTTTAAACGATTCGGAATATCAGCGACTCCTGGCTGAATGCAAAAGTCATGGCAAAAATGTTTTTTATATTAACACGGAAAACAACAAAGAATTCCTGCTTGCCCACGCGCATTCTAAGACTGATAAATATTATGGCCTTGTATGGACACTGATGCTAGAGCAGTCAGCAGACGAGATTTTCGCGCCAGTATACAAATTAAGAAATATAATCATTGGCGCGTCCATTTTTATATTCATCTTTGCCGTGGCGGTAGGATTGTTTTTCTCGAACGCTCTTTCATCGCCAATAATCAAGATTACAAATGCTGTAAAAATGATAGGGGAAGGTCGTCGGATCACAAAAATAGATATAAATTCAAACGACGAAATAGGCGACCTAGCGAAGTCTTCAAATATGATGGCGTTGCAATTAGAGGAGCGAGAAAACGCTCTGGAAGAAAGCTCCAAAGAGCTCAAGCAGGCAAATCAGCATCTAAAAGCCCACGAAGAGCACCTGGAAGAATTGGTCAAAACAAAAACAAAGGAAGTCATTGATGAGTTAGAGGTGCATAAACGTTTGGAAATCGAACTGCAGATACTAGCTAAATTTCCCGCCGAAAATCCAAATCCAGTGCTTCGGGTCTCAAAGGACGGAATGATTTTATACAGCAACACCGCAAGTGATCCGTTGTTAAAAGAATGGCAGTGCGAAGAAAGCTTTCGTATTCCCAAAAAGTGGCAACAATTTGCTCTCAATGCCTTCAAGGCCGGGCACCCTCAACAAGCTGAAGTAAAATACGATGCCAAAGTGTTCCTAATGACTTTTGCGCCACTCATCGAGTCAGAATTTGTAAATATTTACGGCATGGATATTACGGAAAGAAAACAGGTTGAACTGCTTTTAATAGAAGCAAAAGAAAAAGCAGAGATGGCGAATATGGCGAAGAAAGAGTTTCTTACCAACATGAGTCATGAGATACGCACTCCGCTTAATGGAGTAATAGGAATGGGCCAGTTATTGTTGGAGTCTGATTTGAACACAACACAGCGAAACTATGCTGACATTATCCTGGCGAGTGGAGAAATATTGCTGACCCTTATAGGCGACATATTGGACTTGGCAAAAATAGAACAACACAAACTGGAGCTTGAAATACAAGATTTTGAACTTCCACTGTTACTGGATCAGATAGCCAGGGTGTGTGCTCATGATATTAGCAAGAAAGATCTGGGTTTTTCCTGTTTTATTGATCCATTTATCCCAGAGATTGTCAAGGGGGATCCAAACCGCTTGCGCCAAATCCTTGTCAATTTAATCAATAATGCCGTAAAATTTACTAATGAAGGTGAAATCGACCTTTGCGTTACGCGCAAAACAGAAACTCAAGATAAAATTGTTCTTCATTTTTCGGTTAGCGACACTGGAATTGGCATTCCAGAGGATAAAAAGGACACCCTTTTTGATAAATTCACTCAAGCTGACACTTCAAGAACCAGGAAATATGGAGGAACAGGGCTTGGGCTTGCAATATCCAAGGAATTTGTAATAATGATGGAAGGAGAGATAGGAGTTGAAAGCGTGGAGGGAAAAGGCTCTGAATTCTGGTTTACGGCAAAATTCGAAAAAATGGATAAAAAGGCAAAGCCTTTGACGCAGGATATTGGAATCTCAATAAAAAGCGAAGAAGCGAAAGAAATGCCCTCTGTCATACTCAACGCGATCAGCAAAAGCAAAAGATCTGAAGTAAAACTCCTACTTGTCGAGGACAACAGTACAAACAGAGCTGTAATAGAGGCAACAGTAGAGAAATTGGGATATATTAACATCGATACTGCAACTAATGGTCTCAAAGCTCTGACAATGCTTAAAACAACGCCTTATGATCTTGTTTTAATGGATGTTCAAATGCCTGTAATGGATGGGCTGGAAGCAACTCGCGAAATAAGAAGCAGTCAATCCGATGTTCTTAATCACAATGTTCCAATTATTGCAATGACTGCCCACGCAATGGAAGGTGACCAGGGTAAATGTCTGGAAGTCGGCATGAATGATTATATTGCAAAACCAATAAGGATTACAGATCTTAAAGAAAAGCTTGAATATTGGCTTTATTCACAAGTTCCAGAGAGAAAGAACCGTGACTCCCACATTTCCCCAACTGATCCAATTTTAGATGTAAACGCTGTATGGGACAGAGGCGCTCTTCTTGAGAATATGGGGGGTAATGAGGGGCGATTGTTTGAAGTCGTAGAAATATTAATTGAAGATGTTCCAAAACAGATATCATGTTTGGAAGGCGCATTAAAAGAGAAAAACTTTGAGCAAGCTACATCGTTGGCTCATGGATTAAAAGGAACTGCTTACAGCTTTGCTGCCAATAAGCTTGCGGAACTTGCAAAGCTTATTGAGACAGCCGCAAAATCAGAGGACTACAAAAAAGCGTCAGAGCACATCCCCACATTAAAAAAAGAATTTGAAGTTTTAGAAAAAGCAACGAGGGTTAGTAGCTCATGAGATTCCTGGAACCTATCATAATTAATTGAGTTCAAAAAAACCGGCGTTTTGTGCGTAGCGAGTAATCTGCATTGATATAGCTTCAGAGAACAGTTTGTTTGTTACACATGCTCAGGCATCCGCTTAAAAAAAATAATTCTTGGCTCAGATTCTCCGGAATTTATAATGAGTCGTCATTCTTCCGTCATACCTCGCCTTGAAATACGACCACTAATAGTTAACTTAGTATCTATAAATGGTTTATTGTAGCAATAGGGCAAATCGCTGGGCCCCTACACCTTACAGGTTATAAAATTGCCCTAATTTATGTGTCGCATATTATTGAAACTTATATTTAATCTCTTTCAGGAGACAATATAGAATTGGAACGACAAAAGAGGACACTAGCACCACCATCATGCCGCCAAAAGACGGTATTGCCATTGGCACCATTATATCCGCTCCTCTGCCTGTGGCAGTCAATATGGGGAGAAGCGCAAGAATGGTAGTGGCTGAAGTCATAAGGCATGGCCTGATCCTCCGTGAAGCTCCCAATATGGTGGTTTCTCTTATTTTATCAATTGAAGAAGTGTCATGAGAGTCGAAGCTTTGATTCAGATAGGTTGTGATTACCACTCCATCATCGGAGGCGATGCCAAAAAGAGCCAGAAATCCCACCCATATGGCGACACTTAAATTGATTTCATGCATTTGAAAAAGGTCTCTCATATGTTTTCCGAAAATTGAAAAGTTTAAGAACCATTCCTGTCCATAGAGCCATATGAGAATAAATCCCCCTGACCATGCCACAGCTATGGCTGAAAATACCAGCATCGTGACAGGGGCAGATTTAAATTGGAAATAAAGTATCATGAATATTATAAACAATGCCAGCGGCAAAACAATGGAAAGAGTTTTCTGGGCGCGTATCTGATTTTCATAATTCCCGGCAAAAGCATAACTGACCCCGGATGGTATGTTGAGTTCGCCTTTCTTGATTTTTTCGTCAAGGTACTTTTGAGCGCTTTCCACAACATCAACTTCCGCATAGCCAGGTTTCTTGTCAAACAAAACATATCCTATCAGAAAAGTGTCTTCGCTTTTTATTACCTGTGGCCCTCTCGTATACTTCATGACCGTGAGCTGCTCCAGAGGAATTTGCTGCCCATTTGGAGCAGCAACCAGAATTTTTCCTATTGTTTCTATTTGATCGCGCAGTTCCCGCATATAGCGAACGCGGACAGGGTAGCGTTCACGTCCTTCCACAGTGGTGGTCAGTTTTTTCCCGCCAATCGCCACTTCAATTACATTCTGCACATCTTGAACCTGTAAGCCATATTTGGCGATGGCTTCTCTGTTTATGTCTAATTCCAGATATGGTTTGCCAACTATTCTATCAGCAAAAACAGCGGCTGGCTCAACACCCGGAACGTCTTTAAGATATTTTTCTATTTGCATACCAACATTCTCAATAGTCTTGAGATCTGGGCCTTTGACTTTTACGCCCATTGGAGCCCTCATTCCGCTTTGAAGCATAACTATTCGAGCTGCTATAGGCTGGAGTTTCGGAGCTGAAGTTGTGCCAGGAATTTCGGCGGCGACAAGAATTTCGTCCCAAATGTCATCGGGCTTCACAATGCCTTTCCAGGCTTTTCTGCCGGGGTTAAGTTTCGGGTCAAGCGGCGGTCTCCATAAGCGGAAAGGCATGCCAAAGTCGTCCTGTATAAGTTTGCCTTTGCCATCGCGAATATATTTGCCATTCACATAGTAAGGTTTGCCATCAATAGCGAGCACAGGCTTTCCATCCACATCTCTATAAAAGTCCTTTTGGGTTTCGTCATATCTAAACTGAAACCTGTTCCCTGCTTTGTCTATAAGGTATTCCGACTTGTAATTTATGACAGTTTCTATCATAGAAATAGGAGCTGGATCAAGAGGTGTGTCGGCGCGTCCTATTTTTCCTACGGCAGCTTCAATTTCTGGAATTGCGCTGATAGACATATCCTGTTTCTTTAGCACGTCCATTGCTTCGCCAATAGAAGCGTGAGGCATTGTTGTCGGCATAAAAAGAAAAGATCCTTCATCAAGGTTTGGCATAAATTCTTTTCCCAATCCGGGAAATTCGTGAGATAAGGCGGCATAGCCGCTATTGGACTTTATTTTAGTCGGCAGCCATCCAAGGAGGCTGTCAAACCCTATCCATATGGTCATGCCCCAAACCACAATTGTAAAAGGCAGGACTAGGAATACGGCTTTATGGTTAAGACCCCATCTTAATATTGGAGCGTACATAATTCTGAAGAACCAGAAAAAGAGAAGCAGACTTCCAATGGGAACAGAAACAATAACAAAGTTTTTTAAAAAACCTGCGCCGGGTCCTAAAGGAAGCCAGTGATTGGTAAGAAATACAGCGACAAAAATTACAGCTGAAATGTTTACAGCCTTAATCAAAATATTTTTTGCCTTCTCTGGAATATAAGCGGACAGCAGATGGTAAACAGCAAATGCGGTCATAATAGCGCCAGCCCACCAGAAGGTAAAGATTCCAACAAAGACTCCCGCCAAAGCGAGCAGGAACAATACGGCTTTTTTAAGCTTTTTCGATTCTATTTTGAATGTAAAAAGGATATGCGCAAGCGCGGGGATGATTGTTAGAGCAACTATAACAGATGCAATCAGGGCAAATGTTTTAGTAAAAGCCAAAGGCCGGAAAAGCTTTCCTTCTGCGCCAATCATTGTGAAGACAGGAAGAAAACTTACCACTGTTGTCAATATCGCTGTCAGGATTGCTCCGGCAACCTCGCTTGACGCATTATAAATTGCATATAAGGCGCTTTCTCCAGGCTTTAACTTTTCAAGATATTTTATGATGTTCTCGCATATGATTATTCCCATGTCAACAATCGTGCCTATTGCGATAGCTATGCCTGAAAGAGCCACTATGTTTGCGTCAACTCCGAATATTTTCATGGCAATAAAGCAGAGAAGAACAGCCATCGGAAGAGTCATGGAAATAACAAGGGAGCTTCTAAGATGCATAAGCATTATGAGAATAACTATTATTGTGACCAGGATTTCCTCGAAAAGAGCCGTGTTCAGCGTTCCCAGTGTCTCATAAATGAGCTTGGTGCGATCATAAAACGGCACAACTTCAACTTTGCTCACAAGAGCCCAGTCAGGATGTTTTCCCTTCGGGTTTTTACGGAAGAATTTCAACCATGCTTCATTGTCGAGAGTTCCGTCTTTTTTAAACGCGTTAAAGCCGTTTTCTTCTGCAAATCTTTCTATTTCTTCATCTGTTGTTTTTGTGTAGTCGATCAACACTTTTGAAGGAAGGCCTGGAGATATCTCTTTGATTTTTTCCTTAAGGCTTTTAATAGCCGCAAGCGGGTTGTCTCCATATCTCACTACTGCTACCCCGCCGACAACTTCAACGCCGCCTTTGTCCAGAGCTCCCCTTCTAAGAGCAGGGCCAAGCACTACTTTGGCTACATTTTTCATATACACAGGGACGTTGTCGTTCACCTTGACAACGGTGTCTTCTATATCTTTCAGGCTTTTTATAAATCCCAGTCCCCTGATAACATATTCCACTTTATTTACTTCAATGGTTCGGGCTCCGACATCCACATTGGATCTTTTCACCGCTGTAAAGACATCCTCCAATTTTATATTATACGCGCGAAGCGCGTTTGGGGACACATCTATTTGATATTCCTGAACAAAGCCGCCAACCGAAGCAACTTCGCTTATTCCATCTGCGGAAAGGAGGGTATAACGCACATACCAGTCCTGAATTGTCCTGAGTTCGCTTAAATTCCATCCTCCTGTAGGTTTTCCTTTTTCATCCCTGCCTTCCAAAGTATACCAGAAGACCTGCCCTAGGGCAGTGGCATCTGGTCCCAAAGATGGCTGAACTCCCTCGGGAAGCGTGCCAGCAGGAAGGCTGTTCATTTTTTCAAGGACTCTCGAGCGCGACCAGTAGAAATCTATTTTATCCTTAAAGATTATGTAGACAGAGGAAAAGCCAAACATAGAATAGCTTCTTACCGTTTTCACTCCGGGGATGCCAAGCATTGACACTGTAAGCGGATAAGAGACTTGATCTTCAATATCCTGAGGAGACCTTCCGGGCCATGCCGTAAAAACTATCTGCTGATTTTCTCCAATATCAGGTATTGCGTCGACAGAGACGGGATCTCTTGGCAGTATTTTAATATCCCAATCAAATGGGGCAACCATTATGCCCCATAAAATTGCAAAGATAGTGATTATACCCACAGCCAGTTTATTTTTGAGGCAAAAAAGAACGATCTTGTCTAAAATCCCTTTAGGGTTTGGAGGATCGACATTGTTCGGTTGAAATTTCAAATCATCGCTCATTTTGCAACATCCTCTGTTTTCTCGCCGCATTTCAGCATGACTTTACCAAAGTAAGGATTGATTGTCTCGGTGGTGTTCTGGAGCCAATAGCCTCCCTTGTTGTTAAATGCCATCGGACAGAAAAATCTGTAGATGGGAAACTTGCCGCTTGTTCCAAAGTCCTTGGCCAATGCGTAAGTTGTAGCCGATAGGTTGGAAAAGCTTTCCCTGGCGTCATTGACATTCTTTGCGTTTGAAATATCTCCGACCGAAGCATTGAGGTCTCTTTTCAACTTAATCCAAATCTTTTTGGCGACAGGCGATAATTTATCAGGAGAAATTTGAGATATAGAGTCCATTGATTTGCTTGCGGCCGACTTTGCTTTTTTCAAGTTGTTTTTTGCCAGCTCTTCATGAATTTTAAAATATGTGGAATACACTTTATCAAGTTCATGTTTGAAATGCAACGGAACGTCGATAGTCTTTATTGTTTTTTCCTTTTCTATTTTTTGGGGAATGCTTATGGGATAGCTCTTTTCAGACATCATGCTTGGTCTTGCCAATATCTGAAGAGCGCTGTCTATTTTGAAATTTCCATTTACCACCACTTGATCGCCTTCTTTAAGCCCTTTTCTTACGATATAGTAATTCCCCGCGCGTGGGCCAAGCGTCACTTCTTTTCCGTAATAAACTCCGGGTTTATTTTTTGATTTCAGATATACAATCGCCCGTTTTCCTGTAATCAAAGGCGCCGTTACGGGGATAACCAAAGGCTTCTGGCTCTCGTCAATTTTGTCATAGCCGAGTGATTCTGCTTTGACAAGTTTCATTCCGCAAATATCGCAATTGCCCGGCTTGTCCTTTATAATTTCCGGATGCATCGGGCTTATCCACTTGTCCGCCAAAGAAGGATCAATTACTTTTCCACTCTGAGACACTTTGGCGTGGACAACAGCGTTCACAAACATTTCAGGTTTTAGTTTCCCCTTGAGATTTGCGGCGTCAACTCTGACTTTAACAGTTCTGGTCTTGGAATCCAGAACGGGGTTGATGAACGATATTCTTCCCTCAAAAACCTCATCTGGATATGCTTCTGTCGTGAATGCCACTTTCTGTCCGTATCGCAGCCAGGGAAGATCGGTTTCATAAGCTTCAAGCATTATCCATACCCTTGAAAGATCGGCTATCGTAAAAAGCCTGTCTCCTGTTACAAAATATTTTCCCTCAAGAGCGTTTTTATGAATAACAATGCCAGAAACAGGAGCGTAAAGAGTCATATGGTCAGACACTTTTCCTGTCTTTATGATTTTTTTGACATTTTGATCTGTAAGCCCCCAAAGTCTAAATTTTTTCAGGACTGACTTCAGAATTCTCTCTTCATCCATTCCCGATGATGAGTCAGATTTGCTCTTTGACCTTTCTTTATAATCTTTTATTGCCAAAAGCAATTCTCTTTGGGCCACCATAAGCTCTGGGCTGAAATATTTAGCCATGTGATCGCCCTTTTTTACAGATATCCCTGTGTAGTTTACAT
>CAZYVR010000049.1:0-23224 GCA_964651145.1 uncultured Victivallales bacterium
TTTTATTCCGACTCCGTCGGCGTTTTTCTTTTTCAGGACTTTTGGCGGGGCCGTCGGGTTGCCAAAGAATATTGTTTTTTCTGAAAATATTTTAAAAAACTATTGAGTTTTTTTAATGCAGACACTATATTAAAACTAGTTTTATTAAAAACAACCAAAAAGAATAGTTTAGATGAGGAAATACATACAGATAAAAGAGGCGGTTTTATCGGACATAAGCTCCGGCAAGCTAAAAAAAGGCGATAAACTGCCGGTTCGCGAAGAGCTGATAAAGAAATACAACGTGACCCGTGCAACGCTGAACAAGGCTCTTTCCGAGCTTATAAAAGAAGGGCGCCTGGAAGCTTGTCGCAATCGCGGCACTTTTATTGCCGATCCTCCTGAAAAACTCAAGATTGCCCTGGTCTCAAATTTCCACATAGAAGACAGTCCTATGAAGGATTTCCAATTCTTCCACAGAGTCGAGGCTTTAAAATATATTATGATCTCATCTGCGCGTGAAAAAATGGATTTCCTGGATTCTTGTGAAATGGGCAAAAACATCGATTTGCTTTCTTCATATGATCTTGTTGTCTGGCTCATGCCCAATGACGAAGCAATGAAAAAACTGAAAGCATACAGCCATAAGGTTATTATCGTAAACCGCTATGACAATGATCTGAATTTTGTGTCAACCAACCATCGCCTGGCTGTAAAGCAAATTACCGAGCGCTTTATTGAGAAATGCGGCGAAGACGCAAATTTGATTTATCTGGACACAGAGCAGGAGGACTTTATCACGCGCGAACGTCGCGAAGGATTTGTGGAAGCCTGCGAGGAGCGCGGCAAATTTTACCGTTTCAGCCGTTGTGATTCCAACTTTGATAAAAAAGTAAAAAGCTTGATGAAGCTCAAGCTTTCCTCGGACAAAGCAAATGTTATAATATCGCCTTCCCAAAGTTTCACTGGAGCCGTGTTGCGAATGGGCTATCTGAGAGACCTCAGAATCGGGAAAGACTTTTTTTATTCGGACTTTGACAATGCCGATTCGCTGGAGCGCACGGGCATTGAAATACCTTCCATACTTCAGGACTACAAGCAGATGGGAATCGAGGCTATTGTGGCCGCAAAAGAATCTGTAAACGGTCCGGTTCGGAAATTTATCCCGTTCCGGCTTGTCAATATATAATTTATTGCCTTAAACTAAAAAAAGGAAAAAGGACAATGTTTAAACTCGCAGTTATTGGTCTGGACACAAGTCATTCAATTGTGTTTACAGAACTCATCCAAGACAAGGAAAAAAAAATGGTGGACAAATTGCAGGTAGTCTCCTGCATGCGCTTTCCGACTCCTTTTCAGTCTGAGCCTGATCAGGACAAACGCCAAATAACCCTTGAGAATCTGGGAGTCAAAGTGACACGCTCGTTTGAAGAGGCTGTTGAAGGCGTTGACGGAGTCATGATTGAAATCAATGATCCAGCGCTGCATCTTGAGTACTTTGAGAAATCTGCGGAGCTGGGTCTCCCCGTTTTTCTTGACAAGCCAATGGCTGACAATCTCGAAAACGGAATCAAAATATATAACATTGCAAAAGAAAAAAATATCAAAGTCTGGTCTTCGTCCTCGCTCAGGTTTACGCCGGAAATCATTGAATGCGCGTCTAAAGTTCCCAGTCCTGTTCTCTGCAACGTTTACGGGCCTCTTGGAAAAGCCGCCAGCGGAAGCTCTCTTATCTGGTACGGCATTCACACATTTGAAATGCTCGCCACCCTTATGGGCGGAGGCGCTGAATCAGTCACAGCCAAAAGAGACGCAAAAGGCGTTGTTTCAATAGTTGAGTATGCCGATGATCGCCGCGCTGTGGTCGAATGCAATGACGGCGCATTTTGCTATGGCGGACGCGCTCAGGACGCCGATGGCGTTCAAAGCTACAACACTTCCGGCAGTCCATATCCTTTCCTTATATCGGCTCTTGAGGAATTCTTTGTGGAAGGCATCGTGCCTGTTCCATTTGAATGCACACTTGAGATACAGGCAATGATGGATGCCGCTGAAAAATCTCTTGCAAGCGGCAAGACAGAACCAGTTTTCAAACTTTAAGGAAAATGTAAAATGAGCAATATTATGAATATTGGAATTATCGGAGCCGGCACCATAACAAACGGCCATGTTGCAGGCTTGAAGCTTATCCCTGAAATGGCAAAGATTGTGGCGATTTGCGACGTGAACGTTGAAGCCGCCCAGGAAAAAGCGACTGAATTCAACGCCACAGTTTACAGCGATTACAAAGAGATGCTGGACAAGGAAAAACTGGACATCGCGCTGGTTTGTCTGCCGCATTTTTTGCATTGCCCGGTCGGCCTTGACGTTTTGAGCAAGGGAATTCATCTTTTCCTTGAAAAGCCGATGGCAAACACAGTGGCTGAATGCCGACAGTTGATTGAAGCGTCAAAAGCCAGCGGCAAAGCCCTTTTTGTGGGCCAGACCCATCAATACAGATCTATTTTGCTGAAAGCCAAAGAGCTCATTAAAAGCGGAGCGATAGGCGAGGTAAAAATGATCTACGATGAAATAGTCGCTTACTACAACTGGGAAAACCGCAAGCCATGGTTCCTTGATCCCAAAAAAGCTGGCGGCGGCGCGCTCTTCAACACGTCACCGCATCAGGTTGACCATTTGCTTTATCTGATTGACAGCCCGGCAACAAAAATCAAAGCGAATGTTTCCGCATTGCGTCCCGGCCAAAGCATTGACTCCGACACCATGGCCTTCATTGACTACGCAAATGGGGTTCAGGGATTCATGGGAATTTTTTCCGGCACAAAAATGGCCGACCCCGGAACCTTGAAAGTCAGAGTGCTGGGAACTGAAGGCAGCATTCAGTTCAATCCTTTCGGTACTGAAATCGAATTGGCAAAAATGGACACTGTCGAAAAAATTGGATGCGACGCGGATCATAATCCAATCGCCGCCGAATGGAAAGAATGCATTAACGCAATCAACGAAAACAGGCCCGGCTTGACTGACGGAATTTACGGACACAATGTGGTGGCCGTGCTTGAAGCAATGGTCAATTCTTCAAAGTCCCGTTCGGAAGTCGCCCCCGAGCTCTTATAAACAAACTAAAACTGCCCGCAAAAACAAACGTTTTTGCGGGCATAAAACTTTTTAAGGATGCAAATAAAAGATTTTGCAAAAGTCTTTTTCTTCTCCAGAAAATTTAATCTTTAATTTGCCTTTATCCAAAATATTTTTCCCTCCATTTTCAATTGATTCAGCCACACGCGGAGAAAGCAATTCTTGGGGAGCTTTAATTTCAAGGGTAATTTCTTTGGGAGTGGCATCATTGTATCTAGTCACAAGAATTACAGCTTCTCTGCCTAATTTTATTCCGCTGACTTTTACCCCATCTGGAGTTTTGAACCAACTATCAGACATAATAGTTCCGTTCACAAAAAAGTTTTCATAAGGTTGGAGATTTCCAATAACCTGCGCTATTTCTTGATAATCTCTTGCGTCTACGCCGTGAGCGTTCCAGAAAACAAACCCCTGTCCTCCATTGAAAAATACTTCAAAAAGTCTGTTGCGGACATCTTCCGGGGTTCTTTCAAAATTTATGTGAGTCGAACCTGCGGTAACCCACACATACAGCGGGCAACTAGGCGGCAAGCTTTTTCTCAAATCCTTAATTCTTTGGCCCAATTTATATGTTGGAACAAAATATAAACTTGGATTTGCATAGTCGATTATGTTATTATTGTAGAGAGGAAGAAAAAGGGCGTTGTTTCCAAAATTATAAGCTGCTCCTGAAGCCTGATTCCCTCTTATAGGACAGTTATACAGGCCAAGCGTGATGTTCCCCTCGACCACCTCATTCATTTTTGTCTTGTAGAGCCCCCACAAATCTATATAAAACTTATCCCAAAACTGCTGGAGCAAGGGCATGTAAACAGGGTCTTTTGCTTTATAAACCTTCCCCTGAGATTTAAATGGCAGATCAGATGCTTTGCGACTCAAAAACTCTTTCCAT
This sequence comes from uncultured Victivallales bacterium, assembly GCA_964651145.1. Lineage (GTDB taxonomy): Bacteria > Verrucomicrobiota > Lentisphaeria > Victivallales > GWF2-45-14 > CAZYVR01. Next base: position 4,010 of record CAZYVR010000049.1, read on the forward strand.
TTCTGTTCACAAACAGGACACGCGCAAATCTTTCCTGTCCAATGAGGCTCTGAATCAAAGATGAAAAAATCAATCCCATTTTTTGCGCCTTCAACAACCTGAGCGAGTTCCCCGTCAGGCATTTTGAGGATATTTTCCAAGTAAGGCCTTGGACAACCGTTGCCGCCCTTTTTCCCATTGAGATAAACGGCCTTATTTCCATTAAAAAGTTTAACCATTTTATTGATGGCCCCATTGCAAAAAGGACTAAAATTTCCGCCGACAATCAGTCCCTTTTTCTTGGCTTCAGAAATCATATTGACTGCAGCTTTGTTTTTCTTCTTTAGAAAAGAGTAATAATAATCAGTACTGCCAAAAGGAGTAAAAAGATTTAATCCTGTTTTTTTGTAATTCTCAACCACGTCCGGCCACTCATTCCAATAAGAAAAGGTTGCAAATCCCACATTGGCAATAAGTTTTTTAAAGGCCTTTGTTTTGGGTATTTTTACAGTTTCGAGATCAAAGATCTGCTCCCTTCCTGCTTCTTGTTTGTAGGAGGGCATGCCTGTTATCCTTATTTTTCTCACAGTTTTTTCTGGCAAGGCGCTTTTTAAAAAAAGTTTTTTGGCTTTTCTGAAAGAGAAACGATTATATTCTTCCCCTTCAAACGTTATGCTTTCAGGAGCTCCCATTGGCTTTGGGCCTACGCATGATATTTCTTTAGGCAAGTCAAGGATAATATCTATTCCGGCATGCCTATACTTTTTAGGCAGCTTGAGATGGAGGGGCAAAACGGCATTATTGGCACAATAAGCTTTTTTCTTTTTGTAAAAAGGACATACTTTCAGCGTATTAGCCCAGCCTTTATCAGACATGACTATATCATCTATTTTTTTATCGCCGGAAAAAATCCTTATTTCGTCCAAGTAAAGATTGACCACCTCAAAGGATAAAATAACATAACGGCCCTTTACGTTTAAGTTGTCTAATTTAAGCCACGCATGAGGATGGCCATCCTGCTTGCCCTCGTCCATTGATTTTCGCCATTGCCCGAATGTCTCTTTCTTCTCAATGCTCTTTGCATGATAAAATGTTTTGTTGTCATCAGAAACGAACACATCAATCCGCCGGGGAACCCTATAAGCATCCTTTTCACTTGACAGATGAACTTCAACCTCATTTACAGGCATTGTTTTTTCCAGATCGATTGCAATTGAGATTGCTCCTTCGTGCCACCAGCCCACTGTCCGTTTGTCCCACCAGCATCTGTCTGCAACTTCCCCGTCTGTGAGCTGAGATTTATCGGCGTCATCTTTGCACATGGAACGCCCGTCGTATCCGTGCAGAAAAGCATTCGGATCCTTTGACCATTTATATGTTTTTCCAAGAGCAATATTCTTTTTACCTGCTCCTTCCGAATACAGCGAAAGGCATGTCAGCAAAAAGACAATAAGTGTGTGTTTTAGATTTAACATTTCATTTTCCCTTTAATTAATAGTTTTATCTTTTACTCGTTAAAAATCTAATTCGCCTTTTACATATGGAGACAGAGGACTCCAGGTTACAGTGGAATTATACAGCCAGTTAAGAAGCAGTTTTGTTCTTATAGAAGAAACGTGTCCGTCAACAAACAATACGTTATCTGAACCATTATGGCGGCCTGGAAAGATATAAGGGTAAGAGGATACGTTATATAAATATAAAAAGCCTCTATTTGGATTAATTTTGTCCTTATCGCCAGTGTCAGCAAGGATAGAGGTGCGGGAAGGATTTCTAATCTGCGCCAAACTTGCCGGAGGATAAATGCCTGCGGTAGTCCAGTATCCAGATTTAGGATTTCCAGGCCAGTTACATACACCGTAATACATGACTCCGTACCCTGGAAAAAAACTTACAGCGCCTCCGCCCTCTCCGAAATCAGGAGCTTTGGGGCAGTGGATAATTCCGCCTTTCTTCTTCAAAGCTACCACATCATCATAATCAGCCAGCCTGTCTGTCCATAATTTTGAAGGTCCAGTTCCGTTGCTTCGGGGTGGAAAATACTTGAAGTCTTCATTGTAATTAAGAAAAACAAGAGCCATTTGCTTCAAATTGCTCATGCATGCAATTCTTTTGGCCGTGTCCTTTGCCTGCCTTAACGCAGGAAGCAGCATGCTAGCCAAAATAGCAATAATAGCTATGACTACGAGCAGTTCGATGAGTGTAAAAAATCTTTTAAACAGGCTTGCTAGAGTCATGTTTATTTCTCCCGTTTTTTTGAACATGAGTTGCCTTTCCTAAATACAGACTTTATAACTGTGTCTTGGCTCTTGTCCCAATTCAATTCGGACAACGCTGATTCTACAAAAGTGTTTGCGATCTTATCCTTGGGATATACAACAGTGGCTATTTCCACTCCTGACAAAGCTGCCGCATCTGAACCGTTTATGCCCACAACCGAGATGTCATCCGGAACTCTGAAGCCTTTTTCCCTGAAAATATTTGTCGCTGTGGCTGCGGCAACATCATCCCCGAAAAAAACAGCGTCTGGAGGCTGTTTTAATGATGAAAAATATTCAGCAGCCAGCCTTCCATACTCAAATATCCCATTGCGAATTCTTTCAAAATCTGCCGGAAACAGTAATTCTGCGCTGTCTTCTATAAATCCGTCCAAAACAGCTTTTTGATATGCATAAAAATGGCTTGTTTTAGGTGTGTCTTTGTTCACTCCGCTTGCATATCCTACTCTGTGCCGGTTAAGCGAAGCCAAATATCTAAGCGCGTCAAAGGAACCAACATATGAATCTATAATTATATTGTTGACATGTTCTATCGGCTTGCCGCCAAATACTACTGTTTTTATACGCCTGCGCCTACAGTTCGAAATAATCGAAGCGCACTCCTTATGCAAAGATGGCAAAAATATCAATGCTTGATTGCGTTCCAGATTTTTTTTCAATCTTTCATATTCTTTGTTTATTTCTTCAGGAAACGAAAAAGGTATTCTAAAAATATTTGTCTCTATTCCTCGTTTTTGAAGCTCCAGTATAATTAAATCCGCCAGTTCAAAATAATAAGGAGTAAGGGAAGAAGTCATAAATATGCTGACTTTTTCTATTTTTTCACTTTTGACATTCGATAAATATAAATGATTAATATAATTCGTTATTTTTACGCTGGACAACCCCTTATAGGCTTTATAGCAACGCTTGTCTTTGTAAATAAAACTTTCTTTTTCCAGAATCTTAAGGGCTTTATGAACTGTATCAAGGCTCGCTTCATACGTCTTTGCAAGTTCGCGTATAGGAAGGATTGTTTCTATATGATTTGAAAGCAAACTTTCCAGTATATATTTTTGAATCTTGATATATTCAGGTATTTTCATATTCATTGCCACAATAAAATATTTCACTTGTTCGTTCGTTCGTTCGTAATTAGTATAACTTAGCAATGGAATTTTGTCAACACTTGCCGTCAGAATAAAAAGCAAAAAAATGGTAAACAGAGTGATCAAGCTCAGCAATATGCCTCTTTAATATTTCCTTGAACTCCTGTTATCGATTGAACCTACGGATATTCAAGCTATATTCAAACAGCAATCAGGGAGAAAACAATGAATGAAAACAATGTGAATTCTGAATCGTCAGGAGCTCCTGCCGAAGGTAAATCGGGCGGCAATTTTCTTATGATTCTGATAGTGGTGTCGGTGATTGCCCTTATTATTATTGGAGTTGTGGCCGGGCTTTATTTAAAGAAAAAGTCTGCCGGAGAAAAGCAGCTTGACTCTGAGCGGCAACTGATAAAAGTCAATTGGAAAGCCAAATAGGCTTTGCCGGATTCTATTAGCTTTCAGAGCTTTTGAAGACGCAAACCAAGAACCTGAGCCTTAAGTTTTCGAGGTTTTATTTTTACAAATTCCTTTAATTCTGCGTGCCGCGGGATATCTTGACTGATAGCGTCAAGACAAATGCGGTTTGTGAAAGAATGGATATGGTTAGAGAAAATGCCCGCAAGGCATTAAAGCAATATTTTGGATTCGAAAGCTTCCTGGACAATCAGGAGGAAATTGTATGTCAAATCATTGAAGGCAACGACGTGTGCGTTATAATGCCGACTGGAGCCGGCAAATCTTTGTGCTACCAGCTCCCTGCCCTCATGAGTTCCGGATATAGCATTATTGTCTCTCCTCTGATCTCACTGATGAAAGACCAAGTGGACGCCCTTTCCGCAAAAGGAATTCCCGCAGCGTTCGTCAACAGCATGGTTCCTCAGACTGAGCAGCAGCGCATTATAAGCGACACCGCCATGGGCAGAGTAAAGCTTTTATACGTTGCGCCCGAGCGTTTTAATATGAGCTCCTTTCAGCAGTTGATAGAGCATTCGCCACCGCGCATGATGGTGGTGGATGAAGCGCACTGCATCAGCCAGTGGGGACACGATTTCAGACCTTCGTATTTGCGTCTTGGCGAGGCTATCGACGACTATGCCATTCAGCAGATTTGCGCATTTACCGCAACTGCCACGTCTCATGTCAGAAAAGACATAATGAAAAATCTCAAGCGTCCTGATATGGAACTGCATGTCGCCGGGTTTAAGCGCCCCAACCTTTCCTTTTCTGTCATTGACTGCAGCTCCAACAATCAGAAGAACCAAGCCGTTGCGAAGCTTTTGAAAACTCCAGCTCCAACAATAATCTATGCCTCAACCCGAAAAGCCGTTGAGCAGATTGCCGGAGAATTTAATTGCATAGCATACCACGCAGGAATGAGCGATGAAAAGCGCATTGATGCGCAGAATAAATTCATGAATGATCCCTGTCCGGTTCTTGTGGCCACAAACGCGTTCGGCATGGGAATTGACAGACCGGATGTCAGAAGAGTGGTCCATTACAATATTACCGGCTCGATCGAGGCATACTACCAGGAGGCCGGACGCGCCGGACGAGACGGCGAACCTGCCGACTGCATCCTCCTCTATTCATACAGCGACCGCTATGTTCAAGAATTTCTTATTAATCTGAGCAATCCTTCAAAGGAGCTTTTGATTGATCTATATTCAACTATTCTGGAACTGTCCAGAAAAAAAAGCCAGACAACTCTTGAGCTGACACTAATGGAGCTTGCGGAGAATATACCGAACGCCAAGGCGGACAACCAACTAAGCAGCGCCATGGGAATTCTTGAGAAAAATGAATACATTGAAAGAGGCTTTAAGCAACAGAATCAGGGCACGCTCCGCTTTACAGCCACTCTGAAAGATTTAAGCCTGGTGCATCAGGCTGAAGCCACTCAGCGCTCGCGTCTTATATGCCGTTGCATAAAATATTTTGGAGCGCAACTTACTGATGGAGTCGCATGCTCATGCGAGCAGCTTGCCGCAGTTGCGGATTTAAATACAGACCAGATAAAACGCGTATTGAGAGCCCTTCATGGCGAATGCCTTGAATGGACTCCTCCTTTTTCGGGCAGGACCACGACCCTTTTGCGCCCGGACGACAAAATCCTAGACATAGATTTTGAAGCATTGGAAAGCAAAAGAGATTTTGAAATAGCAAGACTCGACGAAGTCATCAGCTACACCAATTCTTCAAATTGCAGACAAAGCTTTTTGATTTCATACTTCGGAGAAGACACCAACAAATGGAAATGTGAAAACTGCGACCTGTGCGGAGCGTCAAAGCACACATCGCGCCGCGCGTCCTCGGAAGAGGAAGCTGAAACTATTAAAACCATTCTTTCAACTGTCATGGACTTTGGAGGACGCTTCGGAAGAGGCAGAATAAGCCAGGTGCTGGCTGGAGCCAAGAGACCGGAGATCGTTGACTGGGGTCTTGATCAACACCCTCAGTTCGGCGTATTGAAGAATCTCAGCCAAAACAATATACTGCTTTTTTTGAAGGCCCTCGAAAACGCAGAATGCATAGGACGAACCGGAAACCCGGAATATCCATGCATTGACATTACGCGCGTCGGAGCAAGAGTGCTTAGAGGACAGCACAAGATCATGCTGAATTTCCCTGAAATTAACACAAAATCAGCAGCCAGCAAAAATACTCCGAAACAAAAGGCAAAATCGGAATCCCTTGATGACTTCAGCATTAAAAGCAGCGACCTTTTCGAAAAGCTAAGAGCGGTCAGAACAAATATGGCCCAAAAAAGTGGCGTCAAGCCATACTATATTTTAACAGACAAAGTCCTTGTCGAGCTGGCAAAGACAACGCCTGTGACTCCAGAGGAAGCCACAAAGATCAAAGGCATCGGCGAACAGAAAGCCAGAACGATCATCCCGGAATTCCTCAAAGCAATCCGCGAATGGCGCCAATAGCAATGGCTCCCTGCAAATCAATATAGCCAATTTAGGCTGTCCACGCCTTTTGCGGCTCTGTTTTACGCAAAAAAAGTTCTTCGTCGTTTTGATCCGGGGATGAGCCTGTAATCTGGAACCCTTTCGCCGTCAAAAGCAAAACGGCTTAAAAAAAAGAAGGCCGTCTCCGGGAGGGGGGGGGAGTGGAGACGGCCTAAGTAAAAGAAGAAAAATGGGGGGGTTATTTCTCTTCCTTCACTAATATCAAATGCGAGAGTCCTATGCCTCTTGCAATACACACTAATTTGTTGTGGAATGTCACAAAAAACATTATACACAACATTGATTATGCTTCTAATAGAAATTAATCTTCGTCAAAGTCAATAGGCAAAGAGTATTTTTTCCATTATAATTTTCAAAAAGGCAATTAGTCTGAGTTTTTTCTGAATAAAAAAGCTGTTTTTTCCGCCCATTTACATTGAGCGCGTGACAGTTACATCTCTCAGTGTTGTTTTCACATAAAAACGTGATAAATTTTGTTTTTAAAGTTATAAAATATGAATTCATGCTTTAGTCAAAAACTTAAATTTCAGGAAGTGAAAAAATGAACAATTCAATAGGATGCAATATTGTTGATCCTTTATGCGACGAAGCCGAAAATTATACAAAAGACGTTTACCTGAAGAATATTGCCAGATACCGCGCATACGGCATTAATCACCTTGAATTTTCGCATGTTACGGTCTTGAGCGAAAACGATGCCAGAGAGATAAAAGATTTTGCCTTGACGGCTGGAATCATTCCATGGTCTATCCACAGCGAGCACTTGAACGCGCCGGGAGCCGAAGCCCTTGAGAAATACCTGCAAACTCAGGAGAAATGCGCAAAGATAGCAAGCGCGCTGGGCACATATGTGTGCGTATGCCACCTTCCAAATCTCGAGCCTCGCGCGGCGGATATAAAAAGAGACGTCGAGGTTATAAATCGCGTGGCTGACATTACCTCAAAATACGGATTGAAGCTGGCGGTTGAAACTCCACCTTATAAGTATCTGATAGAGCTTGTGGACACGATAGGGCGCGAAGATGTGGGAATAAATCTTGACACGGGACACACTTTTCTGGAAGGAAGTGACCCGGCTGAGGCAGCGCGAGCTATAGGCAAGCGCCTTTTTACAACTCACTTGCAGGATAATTTCGGCACAAATGACGACCATCAGGCTCCGGGCATGGGCAGGATCAACTGGCGCGAAACTTTAAAAGCCATTAAAGAAACAGGCTATGAAGGCCCGTTCATGATGGAATTGACCGGCGGCGGCGTAAAAGCTAGGCGCGCGACAGAGCAATTAAAAGACTTTGAGCTGGAAAAAGAAATTGTTTATTCTCTTGCTTGGATAAAGCATTTGCTTAAAGAAATAAACGCTTAGAAGTCTATTCAAAAATAAACTGAACATTTGCTGGCGAGGATTTTGGATTGATTATCATGATGCGAATGAGGAGCATATCTTAAGATATGTAACGAGCGAGCAACGTGATAAGCGGCCGAAAGAACGCCAGCCCTTCGGGGCGGAATTCCATGTATTTGTCTTCTTTGTTGCTTCGCCCTTTGCGTATGTTTAATACGCGCAAAGCTCTCGTCTCGAATATAGCTATTGGAACACAAAACGAGATCATATATTTGAGATATCAGGCGAAGAAAAAATTATTTCTCGTCTTCGTCTGGTTTTTTATATTCTTCAGGGAGTTCTTTTTCGTCTTCAGCTTTCTTCTCTTTGTCTTCTTTTTTTTCGGACTCGGCGTAGTCCATAAAATCGTCTTTGGTCTTTTTGAATTCATTCACGGATTTGCCCAAAGAGCGCGCGATCTCCGGCAGCCTTTTCGCGCCGAAAAGCAAAAGTATTATGACAAATATTAAAAGAAGTTCCCAGCCGCCAATGCCAAACATATTTCCCCTGAAGCTCCCTTTTTGTTTAAGAAATCAGTGGTATTATATAACCTGAAACGCAGAATTACAACAAGGCTTTGATATGAACTGGAATAAGGAAAAAGCAATAGTGATTGGCGGCGGGGGATTCCTCGGAAGACACATTGTCGAGAAACTGATGAAATTGGGGTGCGCTTCTGTAAAAAGTTTCGGACGCAGTCCACAGCCTGAACTGGAAAGCATAGACACTGAGGTTGTTCGTGGAGATATTCGCGACGCGGACGCAGTCGAGAAAGCCTGCAAAGGCTGTTCTGTTGTTTTCTACACCGCGGCCAAAGCCGGAGTATGGGGCTCATGGAGGGAGTATTATGAGATAAACGTGCTTGGCGCGGAAAATGTTGCGGACGCCTGCAAAAAGCATGGAATAGCTCATCTTGTGTACACGAGTTCGCCGAGCGTCGCTTATCCGCCAACGCTTCACATCGAGAACATCAACGAGAGCTATCCGCTCCCTGAAAAATATTTGGCTCATTATCCACATTCAAAAGCTTTGGCTGAACAATTGATATTATCGGCGGCCGGCTCTGAACTTGGAACCATCGCGTTGCGTCCACATCTTATCTGGGGCCCGCGCGACCCGCATTTATTGCCGCGCGTGATCGACCGCGCAAAAAAAGGACGCCTTATGATTGTTGGCGACGGGACAAATCTTGTGGATTTAACTTATGTTGAAAACGCCGCCTATGCCCACGTGAAGGCCGCTGAGGCTTTGTTTGAGTCTCGGGACGCAGTTAATGGCAAGGCATATTTTATTAGCGACGACGCGCCGGTCAATCTTTGGGATTGGATTAACGGCGTGCTGGAAAAACTTTCTGTTCCGCCTGTCAAAAAATCAATATCATACAAAAAGGCTTGCGCTATAGGAGCGGTTATGGAGATGATCTTCAATGTTTTGCATCTCCCCGGAGAGCCGCCAATGACTCGATTTATTGCGGGCCAGCTTGCGCATTCGCATTACTTTGACATTTCCGCCGCCAAAAATGATTTTGGCTACGCTCCGATCACACCGCCCGAGCTTGCCATGGAAAAAACTATAAAATACCTTGCGCGCGCCGAATAAACGAAATCTGATTGCCGCAGCGCCGGAAGCCATTTTGGCGGAGCCGTCAAATGCGCAGCTTTTTCCAGACCAGCTCCTCCGTTTTTTTTAATTTTTTTATCAAGCAAATCATTCGTGCTCTTTGTAAATATACTTGAAAGACCATTTGAATTGTTTGCCGACAGGGAATTCCATAGCCTTGTGTTTCCATGGCACATATTCGTTGATATCTATGCGGAACGCCTTCCCTTTGTAGCTTCTGGTGTCGGAAATGGAAAAAACAGAGCCCTTTCCAGCGGCAATTTCAAAGATGCCCTTTTCCAAGGAAACCATAATGTCTTTCGCCTGCCTCAAATGCAAAGCTGAAGCCTTGGAATAATTTTGTGGAAAAACCATCAATTTGCTTTTGCCTCCAGCCCCGGCAAACCTGAAACCCCTGTTCTGAAAAGTATCCAAAGGAAGGTAATTGAGAGAGCAAAAAATGCCGCTTTGGGAAGCCAACGGAACGAGCAGTTCAATTTCAAATTCAATCTCTATCGCGCGCGGAGACAAACTTATCTTCTCAGTGTAACTGGCGGCAGGCTTGTGTTTTTCATTAGACAGCGAGCCGGTCTTCTCCAGCGCATAGGAGTTCTCGCCAGTCTTCCTCAATTTTAAAGGATGATTTTTTTCGTTGCCCTGAAAGAATCTGCAATCATGCTTCTCCCCTTTTGCTATCTCATACTTTCCGTGAAGCAGTGATTTTTTAACAACAAGCGCATCCCCGGCCTTCAAGTTGCAAATCGAGCCATCAGTCATAATCCTGCACGAAAAACCGTTGCTTTTATAGTTGAAAGCCTTTAAAACATCAGCCCAATCATCCGCGCCCTGAGCGACGGCTGACACAAAAAACACAGCTCCAATTGCTGTTGACAATAATTTCCGCATTTAAAGCCCCTTCTTTAGCTCCATTTAGAATCAACTATACACTCCATCAGACTTTTGACCTCTTTTTTCTCGTAATAAAGCAAAGAAATGGCCAACTCTTCCGCCTCTAAAGGAAGAACATATTTCTTCAGGATTTCACCCGCTTCTTTTTCTATGTCTTTGATTTGAGATTGAAAATTATTCAGCCCGTCCATGTAACGTTTCTTTTCCGTGCCAGGATAGTCGCGCTCCGTTTCTATCCTGTAAAGAACTTTTTTCAAAACACCAGAAAACTGCTCATAACCTCTGTTAAAAACGAACAACCTGACATAAAGATACAGCATCTCATAAAATGGAATTTTTGATTTTTTGAGCTCCGGCAAATTGTCCCTCAATAGTATATTGAACGCTGGACATCTCAATGAATAAAGGCCTTTGAACATTTCATAAAAAGTAATGCTCAACTTAGGCTGGCTCTTCGCCGAATATATATAATTCTCAAAAAAATCATTGAACTCCTCAATGCTTCCGCCGCCCCTCCAGCCAAAGTATCCGCCGGACGCAAGAGTGTAAAGCATAAGCTCCATGTTGAATACAGAACAGCCCAAGCTGTTGCCCCTGCCCCATGACGTGGCAATCATAAAATCAACCTTTGACTCTTTAAGCTTTTCGCCCCAGGCTTTGTTGTTCAACACCCTCTGTATAAAATCCTGATTTCCTGTTCCCTGAAGAGATTTGCGCACGTTGGACGCTCCAGCTGGAACAAAGCCATCCTTTTTTATCATGTCAATAACCGGAAAAGCTTTAACAGAGCAAGGGAAATCATCCGTTTTTATAAACTCAAACACTTCCATGCTTGCCCAGTCATTGTCTTCAAAAAAGCCGGAAGCATTATACTCTATCTTTTCGCCGTCATGCTCTTCTGGCGCAAATCTTTCAGTATTGAAAACGCGCTCTTTTGAAACTGTAATCCCGATAGAGCCAGGAGCATAAACAACCTCCGGGGCCCTCGCGCTATTCTTGCACCAGTACTCCCAGTTGACAATGATTGTCTTTTTTGAAAGCCCGGCCAATTTCACATCAGGATAATGACGATAAATAATGTCGTCCCACATCATAGGCTGTATGCCTTTTGCAAGAAGATAGTCAGTGACTTTTTTAACGTGCATAGCGAATGCGGAATACTTCCCGTGCTCCGCTTCATGCTTGCGGCATTCGGGGCATTCTCCATGTCTCCTGACTTCGTCCGCTCCAATATGAAAGAACTTTGCGCCTGGAAACTGTTCCAGTATTTCCTCGGCAAACTGCTTAAACAACTCAAAGGTTCTTTCCTTGAACGGGCACGCGTCCTTGACAAAGCCTTCAACCTCGCAAAGGTCCTTGAACTCGTCATATTTCAAAATGTATTCGAGATGTCCAAGGCATTGCAGCAAGGGCACAATCTGCAAGCCAAAGTCATCGCCTATCTTTCTGATTTTCTTTATGTCATTCAAGGAATAATGATCTGGATGAAGGAAACTGTTGTTTTCTCTGTAAGGAAATTTATTTTCAAACTCAAGAACTATGCCATTGTATCCAAAGAGCTTAATAGTCCTTGCCATCTCCAACAAAGACTTGATATTGGGGGTTGTTCCGCTCATGCAAATGTGATAAAAACGATTCTTCACTGCCGGAGATGAATTAATATTTTCCAAACATATTTTATCCCCGGCCGACGCATGTTTTTTTATCTGATGATAAACTTCAACAAGCCCGCATATCAAGCCTGAATGCGAAAGCGAAGCGACACAGGAAAACTCCCCGCATTTTTTGACGGCAAATGACTCGCTCGTCTGAAAACATTCCCCTCCAAGGAGCTCCGCAGCGCGCTCCGCCGCTTTTTTTGCGTCTGTTTTTTGGGCAAAAGAAATAACGGCGCAATTTTCATGGAGAGCCTCTTGCGAAGCCAATTCAAGAACAACGTTCGCCTCATTTTTCAATATCTTTTTCAAATATTCCAAAAACGGCTCAATCTTGCGGCCATTATAAAAAACAAAGACTTTTTCCGGTGTTGCATTTTTCATTTGACAACTGTTTCCTTTAAAATAATTTGCCTATTTTTATGGTCTTAAACGCTTCGCCATATTCAACTTTGCAATTATATCTCCAAGCCCCCCAGAATCTGGCGGCGTCTCTCCATCTTTCGGGCCAGTTCTGGTTTGCCTGAGGAGCGTGCAGCGATTGAACTTCTATTTTCTCATCCATATTATTGTTTTAGGGCTCATCTCTTATTCCTTTTTTGCATAGGCTGAAGTCTATTTTATTCTTCGCCTGTGATTGCCAGACAAATTGGAATTGCGTCTGTCTTGCTTGAAATAAAGTCTATAGTTTTTATTGTTTTGCCGGGATATGGATTATTCCATGGATAAGAGAAAACGCCCACCTGAGCGCCCCCTAAATTCTTGCATTTATAAGCAAGGACCGCTTGCGGCAAATCAGACGGCCCCCACCATTCGTCTATGTTTTGCCCGCGAATCAAATCTATGCTGGTTTCCGTTCCGTCCGCATAATGTATTTTATATTCGCCTATCTTGCCTTTTACTCCGCCGCTCCATGCGGAAGCCTGCAGAAAGAACAGGCGCTTTGCCTTTTTATTGACAGATATGCCTGTTATTTTTTCCGGGAAATATGGGCGATGTGTTCCCATCAGAACCATGCAGCCGCTCTTGCCTTCCGAGTCGTCAAGGACATGATAAGGCACTCCCATAAAAACGACGTCGCCTTTTTTGATTGCGCGCAAATCATTGGGGCCGTCATCAGTCCATCCGCCTTTTTTGTCATTTTTGACCTCGTCGGAAAAGCCTTTGTTCGCCGAAGTTTTCAAATTCACAAAAAAGCATTTTCTGCTGTCTATAAATTCAACTTTTTTTCCTTTTACTTGCTTTGCTCTGTCTCCCGTCCACTTGTCACCCGACACGTACTCCAGCAGATTATGAAGGTAGCGCCTTGCAATTGAGTCTGTATCATAGCGCCTGCATGCCTGAGCCTGCGAAAAGAAAACAAGCCCTTTGCCTACTTTTATCTCACCGGCAATCATGCCGAAAATCTGATTCCCAAAGTATCGGCCTTGTCTTTCGCCGCCGGTTATTACAGAGCCCTCAGGAACGGGCGTAATATAAGAATCGTATATTTTCTTGTCGGAAGCGTCAAGGGCTCCGTTCACAAGCTTTCGTTTCCCGTTCCAAAGCTCAAAATTAAGCCCCTTCAAGTTCTTTGATATGGGATGTTTTTCATCGACCAAATCGGCAAAAAACATGTCTCCTGAAGAAAGGAGGCGCATTTCATTCAAGAATGGAATCGGGCCGTCGTAGCATTGTTCAAGCGCCAGAATGCGTCCTCCGTTCTCAAGCCATGAGCGTATCTTGGTGGAATCGTTAATAAGACTGCTGTCGAACGAATTGGCTCCAATAATCAACAGGTCGAACTTATTCAGCTCGTCGAAGTTTTCGATCTTAGTAAAATTCAGTCCCGCGCTTTTCAGGAGTTTTCCGCTTGGCGAAGCAGAGACAAGGCCTCTGAATATTTTTTCGGAACAATCGTAAAGCGCAACTTTTTTATCCGTCTTTATTTTAGCTCCAAACTCTTCCGGCCCCATAATGAAAAGCGGGTAAATATATTCATTAAGAATTTTCCCATTTTTTTCCACTTGGACATGAACAGTATAATTCCCAGAGGCAAATTTTTTGCTTATGGGAATGGACAAGTCCCGCCATACACGCGCATGTTCTTTGATGTCCTCGAAGGCCAGCGTCTGTGAGTTAAGAACTTTGCCAGAACTGTTTTCAAGCAAAACATTTATGTTCAATTTCTTTATGTTTGTTTTGAACTTATTGTTCACAAAGAAAAGTTTTGTATTCAGCGCGTCTCCCGCAAAAATGTTCCTGTCATACATATCCAGGGCTGCATAGATGGGGGCAAATGATTTTTTCAGGCTTTTAAAGTCAGGGTCATTGCTGCACTTCTTGTAAAGGCGCTGAACCACTTCTTCGGTGTACAGCGGCTCCTTGTAAGAGTAGCCCCAGCCAGAGGGTTTGATGGCGTGCACCACAAAGCCCTCATAAAATGGCATATCGCGACGAAATACGCGCAGAAGTTTTTCGTAAACTTTGGCCTCTTCTTTTTTGTACGCGTCCATTGTTATCAATGAGCGGACGCTTGAAGTGGTGAAAAAGCGCTGAACCAGCCATTTCCAGTATCCAATATTTTTCGAGTCAGCTCGCGCGTCATTGGTCCATTTTATAAACTTTTCTTTATCAAAAGCATTGCCTGAATTGACAAACCTATATTTTTTTATTGCCCCTTCTGTCAAAAAATAAGACCCGAACTCTCCGTTTATCACGGGCTTGTCTATTTTCTTTCCATAGATGGTTTCCCAAGTGTTGGTGTATTTTTTATTATCCACAACGCAATCCATCCAGCCATCGCTCCAGTCGGCGTAGCGATGGTGGTCAAAGAAGTCAGCTTTCACTGGCGTGTTCCAGTTATAAATGCAGAGTCCGCTTGAAGCTGTTATTGGACGCTTCTGCAAATCCTGCTCTTTCACAACGTCGTAGAAATTGTCTATATACTTAGTGATTTGCTCTTCTGTCGCTCCGTGGTGAGCGCCCAATTCGTTCCCCCCGGTAAACATGCAAACAGACGGGTGATTGTGCAAAAATTTAACCCATTTTTTCAGGCGTTCTTTAAATTCAGGGGTGAATTTGCCGTCAGGAGCGAAGTACGAATTTACACTCACGTTCGCAATGTACTCTATTTTTATATTCTTTGCGTTGGCTGCAAGAAATTTTTTGGATGGGGAAAAGTCGTCTTCCAGGACAATTCCCAATTCATCGCAAATGTCATAAAGGATTTTCGTGCTTGGGCCTGAATGATTTCTCACAAAAGAAATGTCTATTTCTTTGTACAATTTAAAAATGTTGCGAAGATAATCGGCTTTGTTGAAAGCCATAATCCGCCGAGCGGAATCCCATCCGGCCTCTGGGTTTACGCCTCGCAGATTTATAGGATGACCGTTCAAAGAAAAGCGCTTTCCATTCACTTCAAATTTTCTCATGCCAAAGCGTGTTTGACCCACCAGCTTGCCGTTTGCCAAGAGGCGAAGGTGATAGAGAAACGGGCAGTCTATGTCCCATAAGACAGGATTGTTTATTTTTATATTAAAATTATGGGAGCTTTCTCCTTTTGGAATTTTCACTTCCCCCAAAGAAACTTTTGTGGAAGTTCCTTTTTGAGGAGGAGTGTATGATTCCGACTCAAAAGGAACAATTTCAGCCGTCAATTCAAGGCTCTGCGCTTTGTCTGTAAAATTCTCTATTTTCACAGACAAGTCCACTTTCGATTCGGCCGGCTCCGGCGAGGCCAGGATTTCCGACGCATAGACTTTGTTATTAAAATCCAGCCACACAGGCCCAAGTATGCCGCCGTGGTCAGGCTCATTATTATACATAATAGGCAATCCATCATCATAAACCCGCAGGACAAGAGTGTTTTTGCCAGGATGAACAAATTTTGTGATATTTATGCTAAAGTCATCGAGCCATAAAGATTGTTCAGTTCTCCATATCGGCCCGAATTCACTCGTCAAATTTTTGTGCTTGCCAGCCAGGCTCCCATTTACCCAAATTTCGCATTCGGTCTGAACTGACGAAAAGTGCAACACCAACTCTTTATTCATTTTATCAGCAGGAATTTCAAGCTCTCTGCGGTAGTATCCAACGCCGGCAAATGCCCTCGCGACTATTCGCGGTTTATACTCGCATGGGAATTTGACATTCCATGGCCATGGAACAAGCATTTCGCTCCACGATGAATCATCGTATTTAGGTTCATAATATTTTTCCTGAAGCCCAACGTCGGTCTTTGGATTCTTTGTGTCCTTGGCGGCAAGATATATTTTCCCCTTCTTTTTTACAAGAAAATTAACGGCTTCCTTGAACTTCCAAAAACCATCAAGGTAAAGCCGGTCCGCTTTTCCATAAAAAATGTCGTGATGTTTTGGCTGAAGAACCAGCGCGTCCCGTTCTTTTTGAGACATTCCTGAGTGAGCCTCCAAGGCGGCGAGAAGCGCGCAAGCCATAATGCAGGCAACCTTAAAGATTTTGCGCTTAAAAAATAGATCGGATTTTCTCATTGATTCCTCCGTAAAGTTTCCATGTTTATTCTTATTGGTTTATTAGTTAGTTTGTTCCGTGCCAGAATCTGCGCCCTTCAGGTCCGGTCCAAGAATTGGGCGCCATGCTGTCTCTTTTCATGTATTCGACATGACCATCAACATACAAAACGTTCAGCCCATATGAGTGCAAGCCGGAATTAGCCTCAAAAAAACCCTTGGGAATTGTGCCGTTATACCAATCCCACGAATTTATTGAAACAGGATTGCCCTCTAAAACAAGGCCAACTTCTGATGGACGCGCTATCCTGGAAGGCTTCACATTAAGAGCATCCCAATCTCTTCCATCTAATCCAAGCAGAGAAACATTCATGCAATATGAGGCTGGAAATTCAGGGTCGTTGCTGCATGGATTTATTTTTTGAGACGGACAATGAAACAGCGTGCCCACTTCATTCACGCAGCCTTTGGCGCAATACCCCAGATAATTGTTCATTTTGCCATGCCTCCCGCAGACACAAATTCCGCCTGCAAGCAAATCCTTGCCGCTCATCATTGCGTAAAGCATATTGCTCCAATAATACCCGAATTCACACATGGTTGCTTTGGGATAATATCCGTCATACTCTCCTGCATACATCTGAAAAGCGGAGCCAATCTGCTTTTGATTGCTCATGCAGCTTATCCTGTTTGCCGAATCACGCGCCTTTCTCAGCGCGGGCAAAAGCATGCTGGCCAAAATTGCTATTATAGCTATCACCACGAGCAATTCTATGAGCGTAAAAGACACAACCGCGCTAAAGGGGCATCGCCTCAATTTGCGCATAATTGACTCCTTTTGTTTGTTAAATGTTTTTTATTTTTTCATCAACGCTCTTCAACTTTTCTACGCGTTGATTAAAAAGCTTGGCAAGGGCTGTGTCCATATCTCCCTGCGACATTATTTCACTATAAACTTTCCGCAGGGAAACTTTTATTTCATTCAGCCTTTCACTCAAGGATTCAAGTTCTTTTCTCAAGCTTTCAATCAATTCACAGCCACAGTCGGCAGCGCTGTTTTTGCGCGCGGAAATTGCAAAAATAACCATTCGAGCGCTTTCAGAAGCTGACTCAAAAGAAATCGCCGCAATTTCTTTGTCCGCATCCGGATTTGTCCATGCGCCAAGGTAAGCGCTTATGCCATTCCCCGTGTCAGTGGCCCCTTCCCATGCGAGAAGAGCTCTTGGAGTATTTTTTGCTCCGCCCCACCAGTCGGCTGTGTTTTCGCCAGCGACAAATGGGAACTCTGAAACAGAGCCGTCCGCGCAGCTTACTTTCATGACAGCAACCTTGTCTCCGGCTGATGCAGAATGGCATGTTGTCA
The DNA here is from genome assembly GCA_964651145.1 of uncultured Victivallales bacterium. Lineage (GTDB taxonomy): Bacteria > Verrucomicrobiota > Lentisphaeria > Victivallales > GWF2-45-14 > CAZYVR01. The sequence goes on from CAZYVR010000049.1 coordinate 21,710, forward strand.
CAAACAACAGCCTGTCACACCGGGCGCCAACTTTAATAGGCTTTGCCGACTCCAATAAAGGCGAAATTGTCACAAGTGAATCGGAATTAATTTCAAATTTGCCGCCCCATATATCTTTGTCGCCCGACTCCATAATAAACCGGGGCGCGTTTGAAGGCATGCAATTGCCGACATTTGAATTGACGGCATCCTTAAGGCTGAGCGGGAAATCTTCTCCGGAACCGGCAAACAACAATCCGGCCTTTTGCGATAAAGCTTCCAACTTCCTGTCAAATTTATTGAGAACATCAACACCGGAAAGGATGTCAAGATATTTGCCGGGAATGCTGACAGTGTCCGCAGGGCGCTCCGCCAATAATCCAGAGCCGTCAAATGCGCCATCGCTTTCTTTTCCTGACAAAAACCCGCGCAACTCTCCATACAGCCTTTTGTCATAATCCATAATATTCTGGGCAAATGCTTCCGACTTATCGAGAAAGTTGACGGAAAAGCGACCGGCAAACTGTTCATATTCCTCAGACCTTGCATGCCATGAGAAATCTGCTCCGGCCAAAGCCCCGAACCACGTTGCCTCCAACATGCCCGAGCCGCTCCAGAATGTCCCGATCAGGCCCTCGCCGCCATTCTTTGCCGTAGCCTCGGCAAACCTTTTATTGTTGGCAAAACGCTTAGCGCCGGATGACACAGGATACGTGGTATTGCCTTCGCGTCCGACTGCGGTCGCGGCCAGAACATTGAATCCTTTGTCCTTGAAAAATTTAAAGAAGGGGTACGGCGTTAATTTTTCGTCTCCGTCCTGATGCCAATAAGGGTTGAAAAGCTCATCCCTCTCTTTTGACTCTTCGCCTTCCGGATTGGTTTTATCCATGTAAAAACCCCAGGAATCTGCGTCAATTCCATAGTATACCCAGTCATTAATCCAGACATCGCGCGGGAATTCATCAACCTGCTCTGGATATTTTATAAGCATATCACCCCATATTATGGGAATTCTGCCTTTTGAGATTATCCAGCGCGAAAGGTCTTTGTAGTAACGCACAAAAAGTTCCGCGAGTTTTCCAGAGTCGGCATATTTCTGGCATTCAGGACAGAAACCGCCCATTCTGAAAACCTCGTCGCCAGTAATGTGAGCAAAGCGTGAATTAGGGTGCAGCTCAAGAACTTCCTCCCATAGCTCCTCCATAAACTTCAAGGTTTCAGGATTGTTCGGGCACATCTCGGCAATTTCGCCGGGCAACTCTTTCAAATGGGCATATTCTTCGTGAATCAAATACTGCTGCGCATGTCCAAGCGAATCCAGCAGCGGAATTACCTCAATAAAGTTATCCTCCGCCAACTTCACCAAATCAATAACCTGCTCCTTTGTCAGCGCGTCCTTGTGAACAAGCGCCGAATGCTTTTCCCACGGGAAGCGGTCGTCGTACTCCATTATAAATGTATTAAGCTTATAATCGGCATATGTGTTAATAATTTTCTTAAATCGCTCAAATGTTGGCATCTTTCCGCTGCCAAGAG
>CAZYVR010000050.1:0-23114 GCA_964651145.1 uncultured Victivallales bacterium
TTTTCAGGTCAAATCAGCGCGAAGAATTTCTGATTCTTTGTTGCTGGCTGGAATGTTTTCCTGATGTTTGCTTTTTTATTTCAAACATGATATACTAAAAAAAGTGATGTTGTGGGGAATATTTAGCGAAATTTTAATGTATAAGGGGATGATTGCGTTGAAAACGCATTTTCTGGGGAGTTAATCATGACGACTGATTCTACTATGCTTATTAAAAAGCCCATGGCGTTCAAGTCCGTTCCTGTCGTCTGTTCGTGGTGCGGTCAACTGTATAAAATAAGCCGCTGGAAAATGGATAGCCGCCAAACAAGGAAAAGTCACGGCGTGTGTCAGCGTTGCTTTGACAAGCATTTGAAAGATGAATTCGGAAGTTGATTTCTTTCAAAAGAACGAACTTGCAAAGTTTTCTTGCGCTTATATTTGTCCAAAATTTCCTCAAAAATTTTTAATTTTTTAATTGACGCCGGGAATCGATGTTTTTCCCAAAACAGGCTTTTTTCTTTTATGAGTTTTTTAATTCGCCTTTATCGTGTTTTTACTGGCAAAAAGGTCAGTTCCTGCCGTTTGCTTCTGTATGTTTTTCTGGGATATGCGTTGTCTGAGCGTTTTACGCCTGTTCTTTATATTTTTGACGCGGCCTTGGTGTTTGGCGGCGTTTTATTTGCTTCTTTGTCGAACGATTACTATGACAGTCTTTGCCTGGGAGAACACAACGAGGCGTCGCGTTTGTTGAAAGGCGGGAAGATTTCCAGGCATCGCCTTCTGCTATTTGTTTGGAGTCCGTTGTCGCTTTCTCTTTTTTGTTTCATTATGCTTCTTTTCCTTAATGTCGGGTGGCTTCCGCTTGCCTTTCTATGGTTCAGTTTTCTTTTGAGCGTGGCGTATTCATGTCCTCCGTTCAGGCTGAAAGATCGAAAGTTATGGGGAGTCGCCGCTCCTCCAGTGGGGCTTTTCTGTTTATTTTTCCAGGCAGTTATTCTCTCGGGGCATCCGTCGGGAAAAATTCTTATGATTTCAGCTTTGGTGTTTGTTTATACCTGGTATTTGGATTTCCTCCATCTGGCCGACGATTCTCTGGCTGCGCATGAGACAAGAAAAATGGACTTGCCCTTTATATTGAATACTCTGCCGATGCTTGCTTTTGCTGGAGTTTTTGCCTCGGCTGTTTTTGCCTGTTGGCATCCGATCATTCTGGTGTCACTTCTCGCGTGGCTGTTAAGGTATATTGCAATCCGCGGAATATCTGTCGAAGAAGTGGCGGCATGCAGAAAAAGTGTGTTTTCTCGCATATACAGGATTGAAGAATTCATGATTTATGCGATTTTGGGCTTGTTTAATATGTTCAAAGGTTAATTTTGGTTATATGGCTAAAAAACAAAAGACTGTCTTTTTTTTGATTCTTATTTTGCTGTGCGGTTTTGGGCTTAGATTCGCAGAACTGGCGCATCGCGGTCCAGGGCCTAGCCATGAGTGCCTGGTGGGCATGGATGAAACTAACTATCGTGAGCTGGCTTCCAATATTCTTAAATTCCATACATTTGGAGCCTGGGGAGAGGGCTTTTTTGTGCGCTCCACCCGCGCGCCGGGGTATCCTCTTGTCCTGGCTGCTTTTTGCCGTTTGAGCTTTTTTAGCAAATGGGCTCCGGAAATTCTAAATCTTATGCTTGACACGCTGAATATATTCCTTATTTTTCTTTTGTGCCGAACTATGTATGGAAGGCTTCCTGCCCTGACGGGAGCGGCGGCATATGCGATTTTTGCGCCTGCTTTTTTATATATATGCTTCAGCTCTCCGGAAATTTTGGCTGTATCCCTTGTTTTGAGTATTGCATTGTGTTTTGTTTCTGTTGAAAAACACTATTGGCGCATTCTTTTTTCATTATCAGTTTTATATGCTTTGCTTATTCATTCTCGCCCTTCATTTTTGCCTATCGCTCCAGTTGTTGGCTTGATTGTTTATTTTCTGCTGCCGCGCGAGGCTTTCAAAATAAGAGCGTTGAAAGCTCTTTTGCCCCTCCTTCTTATTTTTATTTTTTGTCTTCCATGGGGAATAAGAAATTATATGTTGTACAAAGCTCCGGTGCCCGTATGCACTGTCGCTGGCTGGCATCTGGCTACGCGCGGAAAAACGCTCTCAAAAGAAGCCATGACAGATTACCTTTATCGTCCTGAGCATAAAAATTATTCAGAGGGCGATTTTTACAAAGTCAGCATGCGGGTTTTTCAGAAAGATATAATAACAGCGCCAGTGTCTCTTTTTGCATTTGGCTTTCTGCGGATGATTTACGGATGGAGCCCGCCTGGCCCATGGTATCGCTTTATGTTGCCGCGCGCTTATTTGGCTCCTGTTTCTTTCTCTGACAATATTGTTTTGCCTCTTCCTGACTTCGAGGCTGTGTTTTATTTGATTGTCATTTTCCCAGCGTTGGCTTTTTGCTTTTGCGGCCGCAGGGGGTTCTTTGACAAGATAAAGGCATGGGGTTGGACAAGCCGCGCGCCTCTTCTTTTGACAGCCGCCTATGTTGGAATTCACGTGCTTGGCGTGCCGTTCAGTCAGTACAGATTCATTGTTGAGCCATTGTTTCTGGCTCTTGCTATTGGGCTATTTTTTGCTTGTTTTGCTTCTCCGCAAACGAAAACTCAGCGATCTGGAATTCGAAATATATGGCTGGCTCCGGCGGGGGTGACTATATTTATGCTGTTTATTATAGCTGTTCCGCTTGCTTATAAAAGCAGAGCCGTCACCATTGAGTATCCCACAGAAAAAACCAAAATGCTTCCTGGCTTCAAAGCTCTTCGCGACATGCAATGGGAGTTTTCAGGAAATCTCCCCGCAAATGCAAAAACAGAACTTTGCGGCGTAGTCAAGTACCTTAAAAAAGGATATACATTTCCGGCTGGGGCTGAAAAGGCGGACAAAAAAGCTGGCTGCGCAACAGCAAAAATGGTTGTGAATTTAAGAGACAAAAGCGCTTTTCTAGGGCAGGGGGATGTGAAACTGAATTTTGCAAACGGCGATTCCCCGGACAACGGAGCGGCAATTCGCGTGATTGGAAATGCTTCTGTCGGTTTATACAAGGACATAATTGTCGATGTGGAGAAATGGGAGTACGTCTGTAAAAAACCGCAGGAAGATATGGTTAAGTAACTAATTTTGTTGTTTTTTATATTTTTTTAGTGTATATTTTAAATATGAAATTTTATATCATAGTCTTCTTTTTTATAACTTCAGCGTTCATTGTCGAAATGAGCGCTCAGGATACTCCGGAGACTTTCAAAAGGGACGGCAAATACGGCCTGATCAATTCTTCTTTCAATATCGTGGCAGAGCCCATATTTGAAGAAATAGAAGATTTTAGCGGAGATTACGCACGAGTCAAACTGGACGGCCAATGGACTTACGTGGATAAAACCGGAAAATTGCTTATTGATCCTATGTTTGACGAGGTTGAAGATTTTAGCGATGACATGGCCCGGGTTAAGTTTGATTACAAATGGACTTTTATCAACACAAATGGCAAATTTATAATTGATCCCATTTTTCAGGAAGCCGAGGATTTTAGCAACGGATACGCGCGCGTCATGATTAATTACAGATGGACTTTCATTGATAAAAACGCGAAATTCATTATTGAGCCTAAGTATGAGAGTCTGGACGCTGTCAGCACAAGCGCGCCGATTCGTTATAAACTAAATGGCAAATGGGGCTATATGGATTCTTCTGGCAAAATTTTAATCGACCCCATTTTTGAAGAAGCCAACACATTCAGCGATGATTTGGCCAGAGTCAAAATAAAGGGGAGTTGGGGATATATAAACAAAAGCTTCAAATTTGTGCTTGCCCCCGTTTACGATGCCGCCGCTGATTTCAGCAATGGCCTGGCGTCGGTAACATACAAAGGCAGAGAGGTTTATATCGACACAAAAGGGAATGTGTTTCAAAAAATAGAATAAATTCCTTTTTTCAATGTTTCTCTCTGTTTGCAAGAGCTTAATTCAGGTAGTAGATTACAATATTCTTTGATTTGTATTTTTGAATTCATTTATTTTATATAATCAGGAGCGAGGACTTATGGCGGAAGAATTGCAAGGCTTATTGGAGCGTATACATGAAGAGGGCATTAAAAAGGCTGACGATGAGAAAAGGAAGATAATAGCCGATGCCAAAGCCGAAGCAGAAAAAATATTGGCGCAAGCCAAAAGTGATGCTGAAGCTTTGAAGAAAAAGGCAGAAGAAGACGCGGACAATAGCGAAGCCAGAGCCGCCGCCACTATTAAACAAGCTGCCAGAGACATTATCCTTTCGCTTAAAGAAGATCTTTTTTCACGTCTGAACAAAATTGTAAAAAGTTCCATAGGGGACGCCATGACGCCCGAAACAATGGGCAAAATCATTCTTGAGATGCTCAAGAGCTACCGCGCACAGAATTCCGACACTGACGTTGGAATTGAAGTCCTGCTAGCCTCCAAAGACCTTGAAGATATGGAAAAACTTTTTAAAGGAAGTCTGCTTCAAGATTTAAAAACTAATCCAGATATTTCTATAGGCCATGATTTCAGCTCCGGCCTAAAAGTGGGCTTCAAAGGCGATGATATTTTCTTTGACTTTTCAGACGACGCAATTTCAGACTTGATTTGTCAGTTTGTCGGCCCCAAACTTGCCGCAGTTCTGAATTCCGACAAATCTGAATAAACAACCCGAAACACAAAGAGATTTGGCTTGATGAGCAATTACTATTATCTGGCAAGTTCATTGCCAATGCTTAAACGGAACGAAGAAGCGCAGTTGACTACCACAGAGTTTATTGATGCGTGTTCAATGTGGCTTTCAGAGGAAGAAATGACGCTTCTTGAGGAATTGAAGCTGATCCCGGAGAATGAAGAAATTGCGCCTCTTGATTCAGCAATCGACAAGTGGGACAAATGGGAAACATGCCTGAGAAACAGAATAGCTAGAGCCAGAGGCGGAAAGCTGAACCGCGATTCCGAGCAATATTGCCGTTATGAGGCTGACTGCTTTTCAGAAATAGAGCGCGCCGTTCAGGACGCCCTCTCAAATCCGAACCCGCTTGAAAGAGAAAAAATATATCACAATGCCAGATGGAGTCGCTTGGACGACATAGAAAGCGGCCACTATTTTGACTTTGACATGCTTTGCGTTTATAAAATAAAACTTATGCTCAGGGAAAAATGGAATCAGAGGCAATTTAAACAGGGCAGGGAGCGCCTTGACCTGATAACGGAACAAGTATATAAGCCTGAAGAAAAAGACAATTTAAATTAATATAAAATATCTACATTAAGGAGAACGAGCCGTGGTTCAGGATAGCAACAGCGGAAAAATCGTTGGAGTTAACGGCAATATGTTGACCGTTGAGTTCGACACATACGTTACTCAAAACGAGGTCGCATATGCCTTGCTTGGCGAAGTAAGACTAAAAAGCGAAGTTATAAGAGTGCGTGGCAAATATGCCGACCTTCAGGTCTACGAAGACACTCGCGGATTGAAAATCGGCGATCGCGTGGAGTTCACAGATGAACTGCTCAGCGTGGAGCTTGGCCCAGGATTGCTGACTCAGGTATATGACGGACTTCAGAATCCATTGAACAAGCTTGCCGAAAAATCAGGATTCTTTCTGAAGCGCGGACTTTACCTGCCAGCCTTGGATTACGAACAGGAATGGGAATTCACTCCATCCCTTGAAGTCGGAGCCACAGTCAAGGCCGGGGACAAAATAGGAAGCGTTCCAGAAGGCGTGTTTGAACATTTCATAATGACTCCTTTTGCATGGAAAGAAAACTGGGAAATCACTGAAATCAAGCCCCAAGGCAATTATACGCTCAATGACGTTATAGCAAAGGCTAAAAACGAAAAGGGCGAGGAACGCGAAATAACGATGGTTCAGCAATGGCCCGTTAAAGTTCCAATCACCAGTTATAAGGAAAAGATCCTCCCGGAAGAAACCCTTATTACTCAGACTAGAACAATTGATACTTTTTTTCCAGTGGCCACCGGCGGGACATTTTGCACACCTGGTCCGTTTGGCGCAGGAAAAACTGTGCTGCAGCATGCCTTGAGCCGCTTTTCCGAAGTCGATGTGGTTATCGTTGCCGCATGCGGAGAGCGCGCTGGCGAAGTGGTGGAAATCCTTCGCGAATTTCCGCATCTTGAAGACCCGAAGACTGGAAGAACTCTTATTGACCGTTCAATTATCATATGCAACACAAGCTCTATGCCCGTGGCGGCTCGCGAAGCGTCTGTTTACACAGCTGTGACTCTTGCCGAATATTACCGCCAAATGGGTCTAAACTGCCTCCTTCTCGCGGACTCAACGTCCCGTTGGGCGCAGGCCATGAGAGAGATGTCCGGCAGACTTGAGGAAATTCCCGGCGAAGAAGCCTTTCCCGCATACCTCGAATCGCTTATAGCAAGTTTTTATGAAAGGGCAGGGCTTGTTGTCTTAAACGACGGAACCAAAGGCTCAGTCACTATAGGCGGCGCGGTCAGTCCGGCCGGGGGGAACTTTGAAGAGCCTGTGACTCAGGGAACCCTTAAAGTTGTGGGCGCATTCCTTGCGCTCTCAAGAGAGCGTTCGGACGCAAGACGCTACCCGGCCATTCATCCTCTTGACAGCTGGAGTCACTACAATAGCATTGCGGGAAAAGACGAAATTGCGATTGCTCGCGCGACAATGATGCGTGGAAGCGAAGTCAACCAGATGATGAAGGTTGTCGGCGAAGAAGGCACACATATCGAAGATTTCATGATCTACTTAAAAAGTGAATTCATTGATTATGTTTATTTGCAACAGAACACATTTGACGATGTTGACGGCGCAACAAACCGCGACCGCCAGATTTATGTGTTTGATAAAGTGGTCCATGTGCTGACCGCTAGTTTCGATTTCAGCGATAAAGATAAAGCGCGTCGATTTTTCCTTGAACTCAGGCAAGCATTTATCGACTGGAACTATGCGCCGTTCCAGTCCGACAAGTTTAAACAGCAGGAAGAAGTCGTCGACGCAAAATTAAAGGAGCACAGCAATGCGTAAAGTATATCACCGCATTATTCAAATTGCCGGGAACGTTATAACCGTAGAGGCGGAAAATGTAGCCTATAACGATTTGGCCGAAGTGACAAGTTCCCGCGGAATTTCACTTGCGCAGGTAATCAGACTTCAACATGAAAAAGTCTACTTGCAGGTGTTCAGCGGCAGCAGAGGGATTTCCACAGGGGACGAAGTGCGCTTTCTTGGCCATCCGATGAAAGTTTCAACTTCCGACGACCTGCTTGGACGCATATTTAACGGAGCCGGCGTTCCAAGAGACAAGCGCCCTCCAATAAAAGAGGATATGCAGGAAATAGGCGGGCCGTCAGTTAACCCCGCAAAGCGCATTATTCCGCGCAATATGATTCGCACAGGGATTCCGATGATCGATGTTTTCAACACGCTTGTCGAATCGCAGAAACTCCCTATTTTCTCTGTGGCTGGTGAGCCTTACAATCAGCTTCTTGCAAGAATCGCCATGCAGGCTGAAGTCGATGTGATCATTCTCGGCGGCATGGGCCTTAAATTTGACGACTACCTCTTTTTCAAAAATACACTTGACAGCCACGGCGCGCTTTCGCGCTCTGTGCTTTTTGTGCATACCGCAGCCGACCCAGTGGTGGAATGCATGCTGGTGCCGGATATGTCTCTGGCTGTGGCTGAAAGCTATGCCCTCAAAGGCAAACGCGTGCTGGTGCTTCTCACAGACATGACAAACTTCGCGGATGCCATGAAAGAAATTGCCATTACAATGGAACAGATACCTTCAAATCGCGGTTATCCCGGCGACCTTTACAGTCAGCTTGCCTCGCGATACGAAAAAGCCGTCGATTTCGACGATGCAGGCTCTATTACTGTGCTGGCGGTAACCACTATGCCTGGCGATGATGTGACACATCCGATTCCAGACAACACCGGATACATTACCGAAGGCCAGTTTTATCTGCGCAACGGACGCATTGAGCCGTTTGGCTCTTTGAGCCGTCTTAAGCAACAGGTTAATGACAAAACACGCTCGGATCATAGGATCATCATGGACACAATGATACGTTTCTATGCCGATTTTAAGGAAACGCTGGAAAAGCAATCAATGGGTTTCCGCATGAGCGTATGGGATGAGAAGCTTCTTAAGTACGGGAAGCTGTTCGAAAGCCGCATGATGGACCTTTCAGTGAATATCCCTCTTGAAAAGGCATTGGATCAGGGTTGGGAAACACTGGCGGAATGTTTTGACAAAACAGAGACGGGAATAAAGTCCGACTTGTTGAACGAATATTGGCCGAATAAATAATTCAGTCTTAAATTTTAGGTTTAAATTCAATGGCCAGAATAAAACTGACAAAAACAGAACAGAAATCGCAACGCGATGCCCTAAAGCAGTTTACTCGTTTTCTGCCCACCTTGCAGTTGAAAAAACAGCAACTGCAGATGGAAATGAGAAAATGCCAGGACCAGGTAAGGGTGAATGAGGCAAAAGAAAAAGAATTGCGCGAGAGACTCTCAAAATGGATCGCGCTCTTTGGCCCCGAACTCACTGCCGGGCATATAGCGGAACTTGTGACGCTTGAGGCAATCGACAGCAGCGTGCATAACATTGCCGGAGTAGATGTGCCGGTCTTTGACGGCGCAAAATTCAAAATAGCCGAATACAACCTTTTTGAAGAGGATCCATGGATAGATGACGCAATTGAAGCAGTGACTCAATTAATCGAATTAAAGGCGGAACGCGAAATAATTGAAGAGCAATATCGCCTTATCGGCCAGGAACTGCGCGTCACTACTCAGCGTGTGAATCTTTTTGAAAAAGTAAAAATTCCTGAGGCTAAAGACAATATACGCAAAATAAAAATATACCTCGGCGATATGGACACTGCCGCTGTCGGACGCTCTAAAATTGCTAAACGCAAAAGTCAGGAGGTGGCCGCATGATTGTCAAAATGAAAAAAACTTCTGTTATTTGTTTATTGAGCGATAAGGAGAAAGCCCTTGAGGAACTCAGGGGCTTGGGAGTTTTGCATACTGAGATACAGAATAAGGTAGAATCCGAAGACAGAACTCGACTAGAGCTTCTTTCAGCCCAAATAACTCGCGCGATAGGCATTATTCAGGCAAACAAGCCCAAAGGCAAGCCAGACGCAAGCGAAATCAAAGTGCTTTCAGGCGCGGACGCATGTGACACAGCTCTAGAACTTTCTGAGCAAACGCAGGCGGAAAACAAAAAACTTGACTCCTTGATGCGGGATATGGAGCGCTTGGAGCCATGGGGTGAATTTTCACATGAACTCATAGACACCCTCAAGGAAAAAGGCGTTTATGTATACTGTTGCATTGGCTCTGCTGACGACATCAAAAACGCGCCCGATGGCGCAAGCTCCAAGATAATTAAAGAGGATAAAGGCAAATTCTGGTATGCTGTCATATCAGAAAAGGAAATAGCTGTCGATTCGCTCCAGTTGGCTTCAATTCCTGAGAGCATTTCCCTTCAGGGGGCCAGAAATGAAATCAACGCAAGCCATGCCAGGCTGGAAGAAATAAGAAAACAACAGGAAAACCTCTACAACTCTTTGTTTGAGTTGCAAGCCTATAAACAGATAGTGGATGAAAAACTTGAGTTTGCGCACAATAGCGACGGAATGGAACAGGAAGGCGAAATTGCGTATATTAATGGATATATACCAGTTCCGGACGAAGACGCTTTAAAAGAAGCGGCAGCCAAACATGGCTGGGGTCTGTTGCTGTTGGTTCCGGCTGACGACGACGAGAATATTCCAACGTGCATCAAAGTGCCTAAAATATTTGAAATATCCAAGCCTATATTTGACTTTATTGGAATTTCACCGGGATACAGGGAATGGGACGTCAGCACATGCTTTCTGTTTTTCTTTTCCATTTTCTTCGGCATGATTGTTGGCGACGCCGGATATGGCCTAATATTCCTCTCTTTGGCTGTTATATGCAAAATTGTTTTCAGAAAAGAGAAGAAATTCAAGCTTGCAATAAACCTGTTTATTGTGCTGAGCTCGGCTACTGTTATATGGGGCATGTTGTCATGCACATATTTTGGAATGCCGCCGGAATTAATCCCAAGCTTTATCCCAAAGGGAATAACACAGCTGACTGACCCGATTATGAAGGATCAATACGTCCAATGGCTGTGCTTTCTTATTGCCGCCATTCATCTTTCTTTTGCGAGAGTTTGGAAAGCTGGTCTGTATATGAATAATATCCGTGCAGCCTTAGGGCAGATCGGGTGGGGATTGATTCTATGGGGCAACTTCTTCCTGGCTGTGGAGCTGATTGTCTTTAAAGGCTCCTTCCCGACCTTTGCCTATTACATGTACGGCGTTGGCGTGTTTCTGGTTTTGACATGTTATGTTAATTGGAAAGATGTGGGCAACGTCATGAACTTGCCTTTTGCGTTCATAGGAAGCTTTGTTGACCTGCTTTCCTATATCCGACTCTTTGCGGTTGGGTTGGCAACTTATTATATTGCGTCGAGCTTCAACAATATGGGAACAATGGTTATGGGCATAAGTGACCACCCCGCTGTTTTTCCTCTCCTGATAATTGGAGCCGTGCTGGTAATTCTTTTTGGACACGTGCTGAACATCCTTCTAGCGCTCATGGGAGTGCTGGTTCACGGGATCAGGCTTAATACGCTTGAGTTTTCAAATCACATGGAATTGCAGTGGCAAGGCAAAGCTTATAAGCCGTTTAAGAAAACGAACGAAGATATTGAAGTTAAAGTTGAAGATTCTAAAAAAATTAAATAAAGAACAATAAACTTAATTAAGGAGATAAGAAAATGGACGAAGTAGTAATGAAAGCATTGACTCAGGCCGGAGCTTTTTCCGCGATAGCTTTTGCTGCCATAGGCTCAGGCCTTGGCACAGGCGCGGCCGGAATGTCAGCTATTGGAGCCTGGAAAAAATGTTATGCCCAAAATAAGCCAGCCCCTTTTCAGTTGGTGGTTTTTGCAGGCGCGCCTCTTTCCCAGACCATTTATGGCATGATCCTGATGTTTATCATTAGCGGCAAAGCTGAAGCTTTTTCCGCCAACTGGCCCTTGTTTTTGACAATTGGCGTAATCGGCGGCATTGGAATGGGCGTTTCCGCATGGATGCAGGGCAAAGCCGCCGCAGGCGCTTGTGACGCTCAAGCTGAAACAGGAAAAGGTTTCACCAACTACCTGATGGTTCTTGGCGTTATTGAAACTGTGGCTATTTTTGTCATGGCTTTTGCTATTGTTTTGCTGGCTTCAATCAAATAGCATTTCAGAAGCGAAAAAAAGATTTTCAGGCGGGATTTATCCCGCCTTTTTTTTTGCGAGAGGGCAGGGGAGTCATTCGCTGTTCTCTTTAAACTCATCCAGAGAATGCAGAGCAGTCAACGAAATAATGTAAACTGCAAGCGGCATTATCAGACCTATTATCTTCATGTCGCTGTTTATATACAAATTAAACAGTGAGTGGCTTACAATTGCCAGAGCCAGAAGTCCAAAGGTAAGCGGAAATGTAAACACCTTGAAGTCTTTCACCACGCAAAGCCCGAAGCCCACAATGGCAGTCGTTAAACCATGCATAAGTGAAGTTGAGATCCCCCTTAGGATTACCAACATTAAAACCGATTCCCTATTAAATACTTTGTATTGATTCAGGTACAGATAGTTCTCCTGTATTGAAAAGCCTATACCTATGGCCATTCCGTAATAAAGAATAGCAAATTTATCCTTTGTTTTTTTCAGAAATAAAAACGTCAATAAAGGAAGAAATTTTAAAAACTCTTCGACAATAGGAGCAACCGACACAGCCATGCTTGTATGAGACATGCGAAAGTTTTTTGAAATGACACCATTGGCATAGCTGGCTGCAAGAAACGCAATCAGCCCCCAGCAGAAAAACAAAATCAGCATTCTGTTTTCCCTTTTTAGAAGCCCTGCAAGGAAAAGAATCGGTATTATTGTTGAAAGGAAAACTGAAAGAGTCAAGATTCATCTCCATTGTTTTTCAATATTCCAAGAAGAATTGTCGCAAAACAAACGGGAAACAGCAAGGTCGCGCAGTGTATGCAGGCAGGAAAAATGTTTATGCTTATCATGAAGATCATTCCGGTTGACCCGGCAAGCAAAACGCCTGCTATAATAAAAGGATAAATCTTTAATCTTACGAGAATCAACGCCTGATACATTATCAGCGCATTCAAAAAGCCGTAAAGAAAATTGGATATATTAACAATGGGCGAGTTCTTCACGCAAAAAAGAAGCGCGGCTGGAATTGCCAAAAGCAAAAATATAAAATATGGCGCAATTCCCTTGTGCACGTCTTCGGAGTCCATTTTTTTCATTATTCCAAGGGAACTTGAAACCATCAGATAAAAACCCAGAAAACCAAAATCGGCAACAGAAGGATAAGGAAGGCGCCCGCCTATTATGCGTTCGTAGGAAAGCGAATACAGCTCTCCAAGCGCCCAGCATATCAAGGCCAGCGAAAAGCCGAGAGTCACATATTTCAGAAAAGAACTCTTCATTAAAAGAAGCGCGGCTATTCCAATGAAAGCCGCAAGGCATAGCTCCATTATATCAGCCAGAAGATTAGCAGCAGAAGCGCTTGGCAATTCAAAAAAGCAAAGACATTCGCCGACTCCAACGCAAACAAGCGTCAGCGCCAGCGCGCCATAAACCATTTTTTTGCAAACCATATTCCCGCCTTTAAGTCAGCAGGAATATATACACACTCGGTCATTATTCAAACAGCCCGGAGTTTTTTAAGCACTTGGAATTGTCGCTTATTCTTTTATAACCAAAATAAAGAGGCTGATGTGCTTTCCAAAAGAAAAGCTTTCTTGTTTGGGCTGTATGCATTTTTATTTTGCTTTTATTGATATTTCTTTAGATTTAAGCTTTTAGCAAAAAAAGAGACTAATTATGACAATGACAAAACGCGATTTAGTTGTAAAAATTCAGAAAATACTGTTTTTTTTACGAATTCAGGATTAATTTTCTCGTATTCCAGTATTTGATTTGCCAGTCCGATAATCCAGAATATCTGGCGCGAAGCCATCGACTGGTCTGGGGCGAAATTTGCCGGTCCAGCCAAAACGACGGGTGTTACACCACGGACGGCGTTCCCATTGTGGACTGCGGAAAGGATCTCGGCAGTCATAAATTTTATCAAGCAGCGCAGCATGCATCCGATTCCGAATCTCTGTGTATGCTGGATTATCGATCAAATTATCCATTTCAGCCGAATCATCTTTAAGATTATACAATTCATCCTTATCGGATAATAAATTTATTACAAGTTTGTAATCGCCAGACATCCAACATCTTATAGGCTGAAACCCGGTAAAGTCATGGTCTACTTCATAACGATTGAATTCAATCATAATTTCCCGTTCAACACCATCATCTTGACTGGTCAAGCGCGGTGCGATACTACGCCCATCCAGGAAAGGGGGAACATCTAGGCCGGCAAGTTCCAGCATACCCGGCAGTAAATCCAAATGACTTACAAGCGCATTATCCACCTGTCCCCGGTCAGCTCCATCAGGTTTACGAATAATCAAAGGAATATGCGTAATCTCTTCATACATATTCGGTCCCTTGGTGCTCATGCCATGCGAACAGAAAGGCTCACCGTGATCCGATGTGTAAATGATCCAGGTATTTTCAGGAGTATACTCTTTTACCGCATTAATAACCCGACCTATTTCATTGTCAATAAAACTGTTGCATCCAAAATACTGAGGAATGGTACACTTGCCTGAAGGTACACGAGCAGGGCAAGCTGCCGCCCATTCTCGATGGTGATCGGGTTTATTGGTAAGATCATCAAACGCATTCGGCCCGACATCATGTTCATAATCCCGAAAAGGCTCTATGTATTCCGGTGGACAGGTTGCCGGTCCATGCGGTTCGTCATAGGAAACCACTAGTACAAAAGGTTTGTCAACATTCTGTTGCTTTTTTAGAAAGTCAATTCCGCGATTTGAGGCCCGATGTCCCCAGGTGAATTCTGCTGTAACCCCATGTTTTTTCAGTCCTTCATACCCGCCAAAATTAGAGCGCCATAATAAAGTTTCTTCATCCGTAAGCTCATTAATATAACATCTGCCATCAAACCAGTATTCCGGATCCCAACCATCTGGACAAATACCGGTATCAAAATAATCATGCCCAGATAAATGCCATTTACCAGTATAAGCAGTGTTATAACCTGCGGACTGGAAACGCTGTCCCATGGTTTTCATAGTATCACCCAGCGCTAGATGATTACCCCACGCACCAGTGGCGTGAGGGTAACAGCCAGTAAATATTCCGGCACGAGCGGCAGTACAGACCGGCTGAGAAGTATAAGCCCGTGAAAACCGAATACCTTCAGCCGCCAGTTGATCCAGACGGGTTGTGCGTAATTCAGGACGCCCATAACAGCCGACCATATTAGCACCCTGCGTATCAGTCATTATAAAGACAAAGTTAGGTTGTTGAGTAGACATAATATGGTTATCCTTATTTTGTTCTATTATGGGGTTTTTGAAATATCTGAATCTGCGAAAGAAGTTCCGGGTACCATTTCTGTTGATTTTTATGGTCGATATTCAGCCATTTTGACTCGATCGTTGCTGTTTGTTATCGTGGGAATTAACGACTTCTCCTATTTTTATTTGTTTGGCGCTAATTTTAATATTGAGCAGTCCGACAATCAAAAAAAAAATCCACCAATGCTGTTGATTTTTTCTCTGCCTTCCTGTATTACTTGTCTTCATTATCACCTGTTGCCCTTGCTTTTTTTACATTGAGGCGAGGATTGCTATGATGATAGCGATCACTACGAGCTATTCGATGAGCTTAAAATGCTTTCTGTTTTACCTGCGCATTGTCATTGTCTCTCCGTTTCTGAATTTGCCAGTCATATTATTTAGGAATAAGCATGAAATAACTTATCCGATTGCATTAGCGCGCATTATTCAAAATAAAGATAGCCGAATTTTGAACGATCCCGGTAATTTTTTATTGTGCCGCTCCATATTATTTGAGTATCCCGGTAATTTTGTTTGTCGGCATCATCAACAGCGAAGTCTATCGCTATTGTTTGCATTTTTTTCTTCTCAGCTAATCTATTTGCTTAGTCTTTTAATTGCCCGCTTCGCTTATATACAAAAGCAATGCGTCTTTGGGGGCCAGTGTTAGAGCTAGCTTATTTTTCTCTGTATATTTTTTACTGGAATAAAAATCCAGGCACACAGAATTCTTTATTTCTTTCGGCATTTTTACTGTCAATTTCTTTTCTTTTGCCGAACGGTTGATGACCATATATAAATACTTTTTCCCTTTCTTGTATATATGGATGTTTTCTGGCAAGATTCCGGCCACCAAATCTTTTGAAGAAATCTCAAGTTTTTCATTTAACATGTTTTCATATGTGGATATTCCGCGTGTGAACTCAGCGAATTCTGTCAGACCTATTCCGTTTAATTCACCAAACCACCAGAAGAGGACCCCGCTAAAACCTCCGCTAACAAGCTGTTGGAATAGGCGCGCTTTGATTTCCTGGTCAGCATATTCTTGTCCCGCCGAGTGCAAAATCAAACCAACAGTAAGCGGTCTCCCCCCCAAAGACTTGCGGGTTTCCTGAATGACTTTATCGTTTTCACTGTAACCAGCCTGAGGCATGTCCACAACGTTTTTATATAAACTCCATTCCATTCCATATTTTTCATGACATGAATCAGGAGTGTGAGCGCTGTATATGTCTGCTTTTATGTTTGGATTGACTGATTTTGCAGTGTTGCGCAAAAACATAAAAATGTCATGATTAACTTTTATTTGATGCTTTATCCATTCTTTCTTGTATTTCGTGAACACTTCTTTTCCGGACGGAACCTGTTTCAAGCCTATTTCTTTTGCAAATTGTTTTCGGCAATTTTCACAGGAACATGAATGTGATATTCCTGCCTCTAGATCGTAATCAATTCTGTCGTGAATTTTAGAGAATTTTTTTATTTGTTGGCTCACTTTTGAGTTTGACATAAAAAATAAAGGGCACATTGAATTTTGCCATGCGGCTTGTTTGTGCGCATGGTTTATCAATCGTTTATTCGGGAATTGTTTGTGAAAAAATCTTAGGCAATGAGGATCAAGATTTCCGTATATGGTCAACTCTGTTTTTAAATTATATTTTCTCGCTGATTCAGCCAATTCCTTGTGTTCTTGTAGGGCTTTGCTGTAGTCAGGCCTTCTGGCGTTGATTCTTATGCCAGCCACATTTACCCCCATTTCCTTGAATGTTTTAAACCATTTGGAAAATTCTTTGGAGGTTCCATAAGAGGTTAGACCGCAAAGCCACATTGGCAGATATATTTTTTGGGGCTGTATGCCTTGGAGTTTGGGAAGGACTTTTATTAAAAATTTTCGCGGTATTTCATGCACACCGCGGCCAGAAACATACATATATCCTGTGAAAAGTTTATTTTCATCTTCTGTCGAAAATTCAGGAGAGGCAAAAACATAGGTTCTAAACCAGCTGCTTGGCTTGTTCTTCTTCACGGGTTTTTTGTACGCAAAAGAATACCTGACACGATTTTCAGGCATGTCTGTTTTTTTTAGTTTGTTTTCGTGGCGCGCGCGCCGCGGCAATGGCTCATAGAGTGGAATTTTTACCCCATTAGGAACAATTAGAGTCTGAGTGAAGTCTTTTAATGGTTTGCCAATTGGAGTGAAAAAAGGAATGCAGAGGCGCATGATGGCTCCATTTGCCAGGAATAACGTGTTATTGTTTAATTTTGGCATAAAATGCGAATGTCCCTTTACAAAAAAATGGCGCATGTAGATGGTTTTATTCTTGTTCTTTGCATTATTATACGGCTTCCATTTCGAATCGTCAAAAGAAGCTGTCTTCCAGTTTTTTTCAGGGGTTTCTGAATAAAGAAAATCCTTCAGGCCAACGACGAGGCCTGGCATTGAAAATGTGCCATTTGCTGTTCCGCCAGTTAGCTTGATGGCAACCAGATTTTTTTCATCTTCGCACTTCAAAACAGCGCTGACTGATCCAGTTCCTGATGCTATCTTTTTGCCGTCAAGGAAAAGTTCCACACTTCCTCCTGGGCATTTTATATTTGCGTTTATTTCAGTGGATTCTGCTTTGACCAAAAGAAGCGGGCTTCGGAATATTTCTTTTCCTGCTGACGTGGCCGTTATCTGTCCGAAGCCTTCCGCATCAGGTTTGATTGCAAGATTCAATTGTTTCCATGTGTTTGCCAGGATGTCTTTTAGCTTTTTTGCTCCTTTTATGGAGACAGATTTCCTGCCGCCGCCTTCAAGTTTTATAGAAGTTTTTATTTTGGTCTGTGTTATTTTGTCGTAACGGATTGCGGGTGCTGTTTCAGAAAAAGCAAGCGTCCCGAAACGAGCCAGATTATGATAGGACTTTCCAGTTGGACTCCATGCGCCAGATTCATTTTTGGCTGTGTTGGTTCTATAAAAATTAACTAGCCATGTCTTGCCATTAAGTTTTCCCCCGAGATTAAGATCTTTCAAAGGTATAGCCAGCTCAGCTGTCCAGTTTTTTAAATTTCTTGCTGTCGCAACTTTGGCTGAGCTGTTCCATTTTGAGTTAAAATTGCCGGGCTTGTTTTTAGCATCATAGAGGGTTCCTATCGAGTTTAGCGCAAATTGATAATATGCTTCATTGCCTGTGTCCAGAAATATTTCAACAGAATCATCCTTGTAAACATTTCCGTCACGTGTTGTGATTTTTGCCTTCGCGAGGTCCAATAAATTTAGCACTGGATCCAGACAGGATTGAGACGCGTCTATGCCTATGTATATATTGTTTTCGTCGTAACAAAATAAAAAACGTGTATCTTCAGTAACTTTGCCTTTTATGTTGTTTGGAAGCATTGACACGCCGGAGGCTTTTTTCCAGCAAAGATCGTCCAGTTTTCCATCTAAAACAGGTTTTCCTGTAAGTGTGACCGTTATAAGAGGACGCGCAGAATTTGAGTTGCGCTTGGCTTGAATTAAAGTTTCGGATGCGCTCTCATTTTCTCGCCAAGCATTTACATCACTTTTGGACTTTTTTGAGCAGTTTTCTAGAATGCGCAAATTGTCGATGGCAAAACTATGAGGAACTCCGGTTGCTTGTATTTGATGAAACACAAGCCGGGCAAGAGTGTCGCCGGCCTTTATTGTTGTTGCTTTATCGGCTGTTCTAAAATCAGTCAAAGGCATGCGCAGCTTATGCCATTTCCCGCGTTCCGGCTTTGAGATTGCATTGCCTCTTCTGCCATACAGCCAAAATGTTTTTTTGCTTCCTTTTATATTTGCGGCAAAAGCAATATAACGAAGCGGATTTTTGCTGTCGCATTTCCATTCAAATTCAATAAATGTGTGACAGGAGACAGGAATATTCAGATTGGGACTGGCAATGCTTGCAGTTTTTTCTTCTGATGATACGCGCAAAGCTGATTTTGCGCGTTTTCCGGCAGCTATTATCTGTGTGCCTCTGGTTATTTTCCAGCCATCAACAAGATCAGTACTTAGATTTGCTTTATAAAGTGTTTTGCTGACTGGCTGGCTCTTTTGGGATGTTTGACTGTCCTCATCCGTGACGCATCCAAAGAACGCCAGCATCGCTGTTGCAAACGCAGGTAAAAGAAGTTTTTTTCGTTTTGTCATAGCGGTCCTTTTTGCTTTTTTAGTGAGAATTTTTCTATGGATAATTTGTTACAGGCTCAAAGTCTTTGTCCGATAAGTCATTTTTGCGTTTCCAGGCAACTGATCCGTTTATGGAGGCGCAATTGGCGCCGCCAGAGTGACACCAGTCTATTCCATAACCGCCCGGACAATGAGTAGTTGGGAAATTATTCCAGGAAGTAGTCCAGCCACTATAGCTTGTGCCAAAAATGTCTTTGTTTGTTCCATCGCAGACAATGTCGGCAAATATAACCAATTGTGGATTGCATCTGCTTAATCTTATTTTTGGCAAATATTTGCCGCCTGCATAGAAGTAGGGCATCATATTGTACCCATAATTCATGTGCTGCTTGCCTATTAACGGTGTTTCCAGCCATATCCCCTTGTTCGTGGGGCAGTCAAGCATGTTGCCTTCTATAGCTGTATACCCGGGAAGCTTTCCAAGAGGCACACTCAAATAGGATGTAAAAAAATAAGGGTTGGCTTCTTCCGGCAATTTCCATGTGGTAGGCCATGAAACATAATTGCCCGAATATGACCAGGCAGGTTTAAAGAACATGCCGTCATAGTCGTCAAGATAGCAGTGCAGGGCAACAACCAACTGCTTCAAATTTGATGCACAAGTTGTGCGTCTGCTCACTTTCTGAGCTTTGTTCAGCGCAGGAAGCAGCATGCTTGCGAGGATTGCTATGATTGCTATCACAATGAGCAATTCAATGAGTGTAAAACGCAATATTATCCTGAAGCGTGAAACCATAGCAATCCTCTCTTTTGTTTTCTATCTCAGTTAATATCAAGCCATTTTTCTGGCATTTCAAGAGCTTTTATGCCTGTTGCCAATATTGCTGATATTTCTATTGTTTCCTCTTGGGGAATGGGAGAAACCCCGGTGTCATAAAACTTCAACATTGCCTCTATCAGGCCGGGGAAGAAATCACTCATTGAATCTATAACTACACTGTCTTTTTCTCCGCGCGCTGAAATCTGGAAGCCTTGCCCTGGCATGAGCGTCATTACTCCGCGGCGTTTGTCTGCATAGTCTATTGCCATATGGAAGGTCTCTTCATTGCCGCATTGCATTACGCGCGTTGCGCCAGTTCCAAGGAGGGACACAAGCATTTCGACTTGATGTATGCTGTATTCCCAGAATGAGCTGCCCGATCCTCTGATTCCTGCAAAAGTGACTTGCTGACCATTGAGAGTCTCATTTTTTGCTTTCAGTATGTCAGAGCCGAAGCGCAATGCAGACGATGACATAAGAGGGGTGTTGTTGGCCGCCGCTTTTTCAAACATACGCTCAGCCGTTGCTTTGTCTGGCGCGAACGGTTTGTCTATGTACACTGGCTTGCCGCTTTTCAACGCAATATCGGACAGGCGCTCATGGACTTCGGGATTGCTCGGAGCCAATACGCAGAGGCAGTCGCATTCTTCAACCACTTGCTCAATGCTTGACGCCGGGGCAATATCGAACTCCTTGCACCACTCAGCGAGCGGCTTGCCGCCCTTTGGAGCCTCTTCCCAGGCCAAAGCGATTTCAAACTTATCCTTCATGCTGGATTCGCGAAACCATTTCGGGTAATTGTTAGCATGCCATTCGTCGATGAACAAATCTATAAAACCTATCTTTTTCATTTTCTATTGTCCTTGTTTTTTAATTTTTAGGATGTTGGATAATTTGCCTGAATAACTTCGAGTCCGCGCAAGCCATCATTTGCGGTAATTGCCAACGTTTCCTCGTTGTTTATGACTTTTGCAAAATGAGCTATCTGTTCCGCAAATCCGTTGCTGGCTTCGACGGCTATAATTTCCCAATCTTCGCCGCGTTTTTTATATTTAAGCTCCGTTCCTTTAGTGTAATCGTAAACCAGTCTGCCATCTTGTCCTGTTATGTCGATGAACGCCATGCCGTCGCCCGCCACAAATGCCGATGTCATTGATCCGAGCGCGCCGTTTTGCGCCTTCACTGTGATAATGCCAGCGTCTTCCACATCTGTGCCTTCAAAATGAGTGTGCATCACTGCTTGCTGCTCTTTTATTTCTCCGATAAGGAAACGGAACAGGTCAACTGAATGACTGCTTGTGTCAAGAATGCATCCGCCTCCTGACACGGCTTTATTGGTAAACCATTTGTCTTTCATGTGAAATGCCGGGCCGCAGAAAATATTTTGAAAAAAGACAGGTTGGCCTATTTTGCCGCTGTCAATCATTTCTTTCATTTTTTTGATAGCCGGGAGAAAACGATGACGGAAGGCCATCATTAAAGCAGCCTCGGATTTTCCAGCAGCTTCGGTTATGCGCTTTGCGGATGTCACTGAATGCGCCTGCGGTTTTTCCAGCAACACGTTGACGCCTTTTGACAAAGCATAAACAGACGCTTCTTCGTGCGCCACTGGCGGAGTGCATATGCTTATCGCATTCACTTTGCCCGAGTCGATCATTGCTTTGAAGTCCTCGAAAACTTCAGCCCCTTCGATTCCCTTTGCCATGGCTTCCGCTGATTCTTTGTTTACATCGGTCACTGCCACAACAGATATTCCGTTTGTTTTGTATCCAGCCGCATGTGATTTTGCGATGCCTCCGCAACCGATGATCCCTACTTTAATGCTCATTGCTCTCTCCTTTTTAAAACGTTTTAATTTTATGTTAAAAAAATGCTTAATGCCATTTTATTTTATTTTTACTGAACTTCCTCTGACGATTAATTCAGGCTCAAGAATTATGCTTTTGACTTCTTTCCCGTTTATCCGGTCTAAAAGCATCTCCATTGCTATTCTTCCAATATCCATTTTAGCCTGCGCAATTGTTGTCAAATTGAATTCTGGAAGAGAGGCCAGGGGGGAATCGTCAAATCCAATTACTGACAAGTCTTTGGGAATGCGCAATCCCATTCCTTTAGCCAGATGCATTATTGTTATAGCCTCTTCGTCAGAATACGCAATGATTCCTGTCGGGCGCGTT
The DNA here is from genome assembly GCA_964651145.1 of uncultured Victivallales bacterium. Classification (GTDB taxonomy): domain Bacteria; phylum Verrucomicrobiota; class Lentisphaeria; order Victivallales; family GWF2-45-14; genus CAZYVR01. Next base: position 21,700 of record CAZYVR010000050.1, read on the forward strand.
GTTGATTTCAAAAGTTTGCACAGCTCTTCTTTGTCGGCGCAAGGAATAGGCGCCAACATTCCATTGCTTAACAGAGCATCTTTGCTGCCATTATATCTATTCAATCCAGAGCCATTTTTTTTAGCAAAAGCATATGCTATTCTTTTGTGCCCCAATTGAATAAAATGTTCGGCAGCCAGTTTTCCGCCCTTTGCATTGTCTGTCACAACTGTCGGAATTGTTGAGCATTCATATTCGCTTGACGCAAAAATAACGGGTATGCCTGCCTTTTCAAACTCCAGAAGCTCATTTAGAAAATTTCCATAGCCGCCGAGAACCACTATTCCATCCACGCGTTTTTCTCTGAATATTTTCAATTGTTCATAGTTTTTTTCCTTTTCACCTGAACAAATCGCCGAAAGAAGCCCGTAGTTATTGGCAGTGGCAGCCTGTCCTACGCCATTAAATATTTCACTAAAAAATGAGCCGGTAAAATTCTGAAGCAGGCACCCGACAAGGTCGCTTTTATTGGATTGAAGGGCGCGTCCAAAATTGTTTGGCACGTAGTTTAGTTTTATTGCAAGTTTTTTTACTTTGTCGCGTGTTTTTTCAGCCACTCGCGGATCATCGTTAAGAGCAAGGCTGACTGTCGCGTATGACACTCCTGCTTTTTTTGCTATGCTTTTTATTGTCGTTGCCATTGTTTTTATTGCTCTCTTAAAACGTTTTAATTAATAGAATAGTGAATGTTGGGCAATTGTCAATAGTTCTTTTAAAACGTTTTAATGTTTTTTACAAAAAATGGTAATCAGACGGAGCCGCCAAAGGCCCAGGGAGCTGGCGCTGCAATGTAAATAAAGCTTGTTGTCGCTTCGCGCCCCAATAAGCCGCAGGCTTTGCGCTGTCGCACCCACGAAGTGGCTTCGCCACCGGCTTTGCCGACCAGCTATTCCGCCGCTGGATGGCGTCCGGACATAGTCCGGTTTTTATTCCGACTCTGTCGGCTTTTTATTTTTCAGGACTTTTGGCGGCTCCATCCAACCTCTCAAAAGGGATTTTTTCTGATTTTTAATTTTTATTTATAGCATGAGAGCTCAAGGCGTATATAATAGGAAAAAGCCAACTATTTTAAAAAAGGTATAAATAATGAACGCGCCTGTTTTTAATGAAGAAACAATGAACGAGGCCTTGCGAAGGGCAAAAATGCCCCTGAAAGAAGGCAAGCTTGAATTTGACATAGCGGCATTCAAATTCAAGGAAAATATAACAATCAAGTGCTTTGACAGCAAAGGAGAAGATACTCCTGAATTAAAAGAAAAGTCAATCCTTCTTGCATCCATATCAAAGGCAATTACGGGAACCGCTTTGGCCAGAATGGTTGACAATGAATATGGATTGATTTCGTGATTTATTGCGAAATCATCTTGTTTGAACTG
>CAZYVR010000051.1:0-23020 GCA_964651145.1 uncultured Victivallales bacterium
ATGCCACTATTTAATCTCCATTAACGTTGACTGCCGCGACAGCGGCTTAGTTCAACCAAATTTCCCAAATCTTAGGTCTGGCTTCGCATTTTTGTTCCATATGCTATCCATGTGTCTCAATTTAACAACTCATCTCTACTTGCAAAAAAGGCTCCATTTTAAGTTCAGAGCCTGTACCTTTATACGTTCAACTCCTTGTAATGCTTCGGGAAATTCTGGTTAATTTTATTGCCCAATTTATCAATTCGTCATTTTTTGCGTTTTTCATCTGCTCGGTACACCTTATATTGACATTTTTATCTGGATAAACCCCGTTTACCGATTCTTCCGCTGGATGTCCCGATGGCGAAATCAAGTGTAAAGAGTGGCTCGGCGGCTTGCTGAAATATTATTATCGCGAAACTGCATAAGCAAACGTTGCCGTTTTCTTCTATGCCTTACCGGGTACCCGGATGCTTTCCTGTTGTCAATGAACACAAATCAAAGCTAATTTCGCCTTTGATTCTTATCTCAGAACCGTAAAATATCAGATTTCCTGTCAAACTTCAATTATTAAAACGGAAATTTCAACTCAATTTTTCCGTCAACCGCTCGTCAAATTCCTGAATCCTATTTTTTGACAGCGCGGGCGACATGCGGCCGGGGTGCCGTTATTTCTTTTACAGAAATGTCATCATAATAAACAGTGCTAAATGGTTCGGTTTGTATCCACAAATGTCCACCTTTCGTCATCTTGGGATTGTCGGCCTTGTAAACTACCTTATACTTTGTCCACCAATCATTTACTCCTATTCCGTCAATAAGTCTAGTCACTCCAACCCCAGCTCCTGTTGATTTAGGTTTTTCATGCAATCCGTACTCGTATGTAACCATTGAAAATGCCCCCTTGCCGCGTACATACATAGTTACGATATATTGTTTCCCATATTGAAACACTTGAGATGACATCATTGTTAGCTTCTTTGCTTCTGTCTTTAGCATAAGGCAACGTTTTCCACGATAAACATTTTTTGTTCCGGGCTTCTTTTGAATTACCCTGAATTCTAATTTTGCCGATTTAGGATAGTGCCATCCTGCTTGCAGAAGCCAACATCTTGGCAAGCCTAAAGTTTTATCAAAAACCCAATCTCCAGCACTCATTTTGTTTATCATTTGATCATCAATGCAAACCTCTTCAAAGCCACCATTTTTCACGCCACTTCCCTCTTTGTCAGTTTCAGGCAAATCCTGATTGCTCAAGAGATATCTTATTTCTTTGAACAGTGACAACACTTTTTCGGCTTGCATAAATACGAGTTCAAGATTAGCTCTGTTATTAAGTAGAGTTTTATCAAAATCTTGTTCCATTTTTCTTGCAAGTGTATTTGCCCTAGCCAGCTTGGACGCAATATGGGAATCAAGTTGTTTAGTGTTTATCAACATATTCTGCACTTCAGTTCTTAGCTTTTGCAAGGATTTTTTACAACCTGATTGTCTCCATTCTCTATAGCCAAGAATTAAGAAGCCGAATAAACCAGGAATATGATGGTTCATTCCTGTGCGCGACCAAACACTATTATTACGTCCGCCACGACATATATTGACCCCCCAAACCCTGCCTTTTTCTTGAGTTCGTCCCATTGAGGCAAGAGGTATCGAAATTTCCATACTCCAAGAGTTTTTATTCTGAAATGCAACAGCTTCCCAATGGCAATTCCATTGCTTATCCATTTTGAATCCTTCATAAGATGGTCCAGTAATATTGGCTATAAACTGGTAGTAGTCTTGACGGTTACATTCTGGATCTAAAAATATCTCAATACAATCCTCTGAACCTATAGCACTCATATCAGGTTCTTCACATTGAATACCAATATAGAGCTTATTTGTATCATAGAGAACAGCAAAACTCGTCTTTGTTTCAGAACGATGTGTTTGATAATTATATCTCCAAAATTCATTTTGCCACTCTGTTCTCTTCCAGTTTTTTTCATCGACTCGTCCATCAATAACCGGAGGAGACAATGTAAATGAAGCGCAAATAATGTTTATATTGTTTCTGATAGGCGAAACCAATGCCCCTGATATTTTATCATATGTCTGATCCGACCCCATATAGCCCAGGCAGTTTTCAACGGCAAAAGCCTGGGACAATAGAAAACACAATAGAAACGCTATTAGAAAATATAAGTAAATCTTTACAGAATAAAAGCTTTCTAACAGTTTAGAGTTTCTTGAAAAGTAAACATTGTTTTTAGGTAAAAGATGCATAAAAATATCTCCTCTCTCAAAAAATATTTTTTTGTAAAGGTTTAGTTTTGCTCGCGGAAGTTTACATATATTTCTTTTGATTTCATGTCACGAAGCTTTTCTTTGCTTGCCAGTTTTAGCTTTATAACAGAACACATTGGATTGGGCGCCTTGGCTGGAAGATTTTCCAGAATCATGCGCTGTCCTTCGCGCTTGAAGGCTATTTTTATTTTCATGCCGAGAATTTCTCCAGATCTGATCTCATAGGGAAAATCAGGAAGAGAAAGGCGTTTGCCTGGCCACCAATGGACGATAAGATACAGCGCGTCTCCTTTTTTGGTAAACACTCCCGCTGTTCCTGTTGGAATCGGACAATTTTCAACCCCGTATATAGCTTCGCCGTGAATTTTCAGCCATTTGCCGATAGCTTTCAGGTTTCGAACGTTTGGAGCTGGAATAGTCCCATCAGGCCTGGGGCCTATGTTCAATAGCATATTGCCCTCATTTGAGGCAATGCCTGTGAGTGTGTTTATTATTTCAGCGGGCGTTTTCCAGATTTTATCACTTGGGAAATAGCTCCAATGTTTGTTCATTGTCATGCAAGCCTCCCACAGGCGGCTTTTGTCTTCAGGGGGACGCGCATTTTGTTCGGCGGTATAAAAATCGCAGGATATTAGCGATCGGTCGTTGATAATGATTTCAGGCTGAAGTTTTCGAACCATCTTTTCCAGTTTTTTTGCCTTATAGTCATTTGCTTTCAGGGAGCGGTCTCCGCTTTGTTTTAAAATATTGTCATACCAAAGCAAGTCTATCTTGCCGTAGTTTGACATTAATTCACTAACTTGTCTGTGTGCAAAATCAACAAACTTATTCCATCCTTCAGGGTTCTTTTCTGGTCCATCGAAAAACGCTGGAGTTCTCCAGTCTGGCAGAGAGAAATATAAGCCAACGCGCATTTTATGTTTCCTGCAAGCTTTGACAAACTCAGAGGTCAGATCTTTTTTCGGGCCTCTCTTTACGCTGTTGTAATCTGTCGTTTTCGTGTCAAACAAACAATAGCCATCATGATGCTTGGTTATAAGGACCATGTAGTTGGCTCCGGCTTCTTTTGCCAACTTCACCCATTCATCAGGGTTGTATTTTTCCGCCTGAAATTTGCGTATGCAAGAGTCGTACTCTTCATCTGGAATATTTTCCTGATGTTTTACCCATTCCCCGCGTCCGATTACAGCGCAGGGGCCCCAGTGAATAAATATTCCCAAGCCAGCGTCTCTGAACCATTGGAGTCGTTTGTTTATCTTTTTCATTGCAGTTTTCTTTATTATTTTAATTTAAATTTCAGTTCCCGTGTGAAACCGGACATGATGTCTTCAACTGTCACCTTGTATGTTCCTGTCTCTTGATTAAGAGCTAAAGGAATTGTATATGAAAAATTCCCTTTATATGCGACATTGCGTGTAAGTTCTTTTAATTCACGCCCGTTGCTTGTCACAACTACTCTGGCGACAAGCGCGCATTCACCAAGACTTGACGGCTCTATTTTTCCATTTATGACAACATTCTCTTCGGGGGCAAATTCCGTTTTATTTATGGTCAATTTCGTTCCTTCGATGCGGGCGGGAAGGAAAGCGTAGAGTTTTGCGCGGTTCTTTGTTATTGCCACTTCAAAGCTCTTGGCATGCCCCATATATTTCTGGAGTCTCACATTGTAGATATAGTATGCCTTGTTCAATTTTACGACAGCTTTGGAGCCGGGAGGATTTTTTACGCTTCTGTCCGGGATTATTCCCAGAAATATGCCGGGGCCATTATCAAAAATGTAACTGCGCAAATCTGTCCGCAAATTGCCCAGCTTATCCAGAATTTCGACGTCTGTTTTTATCTTTCCGTATTCTGTCAGGATTTTTCGCAATCCGCTCCATTCGGCTTCGTCGCCAAGCGGACCGTTTAGGTAGAATCCATATCCTTCTCCGTATTTTTTTACGCCTTTCTTTGAGAAGCCAAAAATGTCTTTCAATACGCTTTTTGTTTTTGCCTTTTTCCCTTCTTTAGCTATTTTGCCAACGCCTCCACAGTGCGGACAGGGCTGCCAGGCATTTCCGATTTCTACACGTTTTTTGCCTTTGCATTTAGAGCATGTCACAAAATTTATTTTGTCCTGTGTCTTGCCAGTCTTTGCATAAGGGCGGAGATGTTCGTCCATTACCGCAGGTTTGAAGTCTGCTATTAGAAGTCCGCCTTCTTCAGTGAATTTCTTGATTGCGTCCGCTGTTTTCTTTGAGATGGCCTGCGAGGCAGGAAGTATAAGAACGCGATTGTCTTCATTGTATTTCAATTTACTCTGGATGTATTCTGGCGAAACGCTGCGAAAGTCAAATCCAAGGCGTCTGAGCATATTTTTAAAAGCGTCTTTTGAGCACTCCCATGACAATTCCTGGGGGTTTAAAATTCCTGCATGATAAGAGGCGTTAGACCAAAATATTAAAATAGGGTCTATTCGCTTATTGGAGCTCATAAGGAGTTTGCCCGAGCCTGATGTCAAATCAGCCATTTCTTCGCTGCATTGCTTCATGCAAAGGTAGGGCTCCGATACATCTGGAGTAAATGCGCCAGCCACTGGCCACCACATCATATGCGTGCCGCCCATAAAAGCATAACGCCATGGCTTTACCCGCATGGAATACTCATCAAGGGCTTCAAGGTAATAGCCTACCCATGTGCCAGTGTAGAATTTTTTGCCCTTGTTCAGCTCCTCCAGCGGCGCCTGCGTAAAAGAATTTACAGTTTTTGCCATGCGTGGCCAGTCGAAATCCATGCCATGCGTGCAATCAAAGCCGACTTTTGCGCCGGGGTCATATTTGCGGACTGTAGCGGCGGCTACTTCATGAATCTTGTTGAATCTGTCAATTCTGTGCAATTTCTGCTCAAGCCATTGCGTGTGGGTTTTCTTTACTTTTGCGTCGATAAACGAAATGAATTTTATATCTTCAAGTGACTTAAATTCAGAACCCCATATTTTATTGAGTTCATGAATATTGCCATAGCGCTCTTTAAGATATTTATGGTAATCTTTAAGGGCTTCAGGGTTGTTCCATTTTTTCTCGTTCCGGTCAATGAAGTCTTCTTCATTAATGCTGTAAGCCATTGCGCCGTAACGGCGATACGCTTTTACTTTAGCGGGGTAGATTTTTTCAGAATAGTTCTTGACCTGCTTCTCCATTGAGTTTTGGGGAGTTATGCAAAAATCCCACAACCCATAGCAGTAAGGATATGCAATCATGTTGTTTTGCGCAATAAAATCAGCTGAGTCTATCAGAACTTTTTGGGGACTCCAAGTGGCGCTTGTGTCGTAATAGCCAGTGACTCCAAAATCCTGACATTTTTTCATGATGACTTTGTTGGCTCGCGTATTTTTTCCTCCGGCCCACATTATAAATTGGAAATCATCATTTTTTGAATTTGGAAGACCCGTCCAGGCTTCCTCGCTGTTTACGACAAAGCCCTTATTGTCTGTAATTTTGCAAGCAATTCTGTAAGTTCTGGAAAGTGGATTTTCAATAACTTTAAATTTAAAGTCTTTGCTGTCTTTAGCCATGTCTATCTTTTGAATCAAGCGCTTATGTGTGTCCCAAAGTTCAAGTGTCATCTTTAGTCCATTTTTGAGAGGAGCTCCGCTTTTTATTTTTCCGCTTATTGCTTCATTTTGCCCAAAGAATTCTTTGTCAATTGCAATGCTTTTTATATAATCAACTCCGGTAACCTCAAGCGGAACGGATGCCCAGCAAAGCACATTATCGCCTCGCTTTGCCCAAAGATCAACGACATATATGCCATTTTTTAAACGCGGAAGTTTTGGGGCGAACTCCGCTCCGTTTTTTGATATCGTAACTTCGCTTTTTCCTTTCTCCAAGACTTTGTTCGCGCGGTTTCTAAGTTCATAATAGAATTTGTAGTTTTTAGTGCCTTTGTCTTTGACGCTTATTTTAAACTTGACTGGCGCGCTGGGGAGGCTTTTTTTACCAACAGAGACAAAGGCTTTTTCTGAGCTTATTTCTATGCCTGATGTTTTGCCGCTTGCACTGTATAAAATCTTGCCCAAAATTGAAAAATAGTATTCATAGAGCAAAGGGTCGTCAGCTATATATGGAGTTAAAGACATTTGACGAAGCCCCTGCTGGTTCCATGTGCCGCATGTCAAAACATGCCGCTTTTTGTCTTTTACAAACAAGTCGTGATAATCCAGCAGAACGACTGTTCCTTCCCCATATTTTCCTTCCTTTATTTCCAATGGCCCAATTTTTCTGGGAAGACACTCAGGATAATCTTTATCTAAATCTTTATCCAGTGGCAAAATGCTCATAGGAACGCTGCTTTTTATACTTTCCTCTAAACTTGTATGGCTAGACCATTTGATTTCATTCATTAATTTTTTATCCACATCCCATGGAGAAACAAGGACAAGCGTTGTTCCCGATTTTACTTTATTCAGTATTAGCTTTTGAAGCTTTTTGGGGAGTATGGACCATTTGACTTTTCCTATAATTATAGCGTCATACTTATAGGAATTGCTCAATTTGTCAGACGCAAACTTCAAAAGGTTGGCTGATGATAATTTAAAGATATATCCTTTTTCCGTTGAGAATTTTTCATGCATCTTGGTTCTCAGCACAGTTGTGTCCATGGGAATTCTTTGTTTCAGCTCCATTACATCGCGAACCGCCGTATTAGGGACAATTACAAATGTTTTAAGTTTGCCGAAGGCGTTTGGCCCAGCCCAGTTTATGTGTGGAGACTGAAAATTTAATGGCAGGTTGTAGAAGGTTTCGTTGCTATATTTATAGCCATTTGGCGTGTTTTCTTTATATTCGGCAACCGTTTCCGATGAAGCGTTCGAATATAACCCGACACACAATGCCAAAGCCAGAACAGTTTTGTTTCCTATTTTCATTATTTGCGCCCTTTCTCTTTGAAGTACGTTTTGAATTTAATTATTGATTCCATTGATTTGCAGGCCTTTTCTAAAAATGCTACCTGTGAATAACTCTTTGTTGTCTCCTGCCAATTAAGCTGACTTTTTGCGCTTTCAGCTTTTGTGGATTTTTTGAATGCGTTTATCAATTCTAATCGCGCTTTAAATGACAGTCCAATAGCCGTTGCTTCGCGTTGTATGCTTTTCTCGCGATATTCTATTCCGGCTTCGGCCTGTTTCTCCCATTCGGCGTAAGGTGAAGTTATCATTCGTCCAAAAGAATAGGGATTGTGAAAAGCCCCTCCGACAGCGGCCCACGTTGAATAATTGCTTTCTTTGCTTCTTGTGACATTCAAGCGCCATTCTTTCATGTCTTCAATAGATTCCAATTTGAAATCTTCGGCGGGAATACGCATCTCAAGATACCACTTGTCCTGGACAGCGCTTGTGGCAAACTCCCACTTCCCGTTCCAGTCTTTGCCGGCGCCATCGTGCTTATACCCATCCAGCGACGCGACAAACTGGCAGTATCTGCTAGTTCCCGGCGCTTGCAGGAAAAGCTCAATGGAGTGCCGCGCTGTGTAAGCATCCTTGCTTTTATCCTTCAAGCTGCCGTCTTTGTTTTTGTGAGGCTTTCCGCTGATTTCGCTTAAAACAGAAGTTGCGTCCGGCAAATCGGCTTCAAAAAGAAAATAAAGATTTTTATCATCGAACAATATTTTAAAGCGTGTTTGATTAGAGACCATAAAGGACTGCGCGTAGTAAGAACGGAATCCTCCGAAGGCAATAGCTTTTTCCCACGCTTTATCATTGGGGTTCCCGTCAATTATGATTGCGCCTTTTCGTTTTGCCGCAAACGCTATTCTTTCATCGTATTCCGGGTCTATTTCAATAAGTTGCGTTTCGTCGTCTTTAAGGTGTTTTCCTATAAAAATGTCATCAACTAACATTTCCTCTGAGAGTGAAATGCGTGGATAAATGCTTTTTGCTCCTTTTCCGTAAACCTTTATAACTTCTTTTATTTGAGTCCATTTATCTTTTTGGGGCTTCCCTTCGCAGGAAACGATTTTAGCATGCGGTTTGTCTTCTCCATAAACATGCATGTATACTTTTGCCGCTCCGTTGCCTTTAACCCAGAAGTTTACTATATATTCTGTCCCGTCAGACGTTTTATAATCCGCTTCTCTTGATTTTTGAGGAGCCAGGTAAAACGATCCTTTAGCGCGTAATGCTAGCTTCCCACTGTGAACGTCTTTTTTTTCAGGCTTCAAAACTCCTGTTTTTGCAAGAAGCTGGGAATGTATTTGGGGTGTCAAGATATTGCCGTTCTCATCTTTTGAAAATTTCCAGTCCTTGTTTCTAACGGCAAGATAATTCCATGCTGACGATCCTGGGCGATTCTGATTCCAGTTTTCGCATGTTCCATCTTTAACTATATTCTTGCTTAATTCGGCTTTTGTTATTGGCCACAAGAGTGAAAAGGCTAACAGGTTAATAATGCAACGTTTTTGCATGGCAACTCCTCTTCTGTGTTTTTTATAACCGCATGTAACCAATTATAACCAAAGTTGGCCAAATGTCAAGCGTTTTGCTGAAATCTGGCTATAATATAGATATGGGGCTTGACTTTTAGTCTTAATTGGTTATAATTGGTTTTAAGGAGGAATTGCAATGATAGCCACAATGGATCCAGTTGCGGAAGTTGAAAATAGAATAGTTAAAGATATAAAGGAAAGCGCTTTGGCGCCGCATCAACGCCTGGCTGCCGAGCGCAAGCTTGCGGATATCTATAAGGTTCCGCGAATGAGAGTTCACCAGGCAATTATGCGCTTGGTCGAAAAGGGGTATTTCTACTCAAAGCGCGGCAGTGGAACATTTGTCAGTGGCTCGACGTTGAACCCAGAGGCTCCCTCTGTGAGCGCGCTTGCAGAAGAAGTCCTTTCCTTTCCATCATTTATTCCATCTAATGATTGTGAAAAAATAAAGCTGAACCTTCCAATCCTGGATGGCGGACAACAAGCCCAGGCCTGGAAGAAAGTTATTGATAAATTTAAAGAGCGTTGCCCGTTCGTCCAAGTCGATATAGAATTCGGCTTATATTCCAAATTCGAGAATCTTGATCTGTTTATTGCCTATCCTTACGATCTGCGCGCTATGAAGAACATGGCATCCGAAATGAAAACGCCGGGAAATAAAAACTTTTTCTCAAAAAAAATATTTGATGTCTGTAAGATTGACGACAAGTTGCTGGCTGTTCCTATTCTGCGAGTTCCTTCGCTGGTATCCGTCAATCTGGATATCCTTAAAGTCGCAAAAATAGGATTGCCAAAATTGGAAAAACCAGCGGATTTGATGCGCCTCGGGGCGGAGGTAGAAACCGCGCTGCAAGGGCAAAAAACAAAGGGACTTAGGTTTCTTGGCGGTCTTTTTCACGGCGCATTATACGGAATTCAATTTACAAGGAAAGGGAATCGCATAGAGTTTGACGAGGCAAAAATAGCCAGATTCCTTGAAGACGCAAAGCCGTATATAAAGCAGCACCACTTTATACCCCATAAAGAATCTGGCCTGGACAAATTTCTGAGAGGCGAATATTGCATTTATCCACATTTTTCCACAGGCATACCGGATTTGACGGGAAAAGGAGTCAATGTCGCAAATATAAAGCTTCCACTTGCAGATGATGGTTTTGTTTGCGAGGGGATGTTTATTGGCGGAGTCAACTCCAATTCAAAAAACAAAGAAGAGGCAACAATGCTCCTGGATTATTTGACGAGCAAAGAAGCTCAGGAAACTTTGACGGAAGAATTGCCGTTTTGCCTGTCTGTGCGGGAAGACATTCTGTCGCAACAGGAAAAAGAAGCATCGCCGGAACTCAAAGGGATTCATGCTGAATTTGACATAAGAAGTTATTATACGCAATTAGATTCCGTTATTTTTGACGAGTACGGGAAAAAGCTCAACACTGAGTCGGGCAAATACTTTTTCGGAATGCAGAATATTTCCAAAACAATAGAAAGATTAAAATATACAAATAGTGGAGAGCTATGAGAATGTATAAAAGAATTCGTTTCACGCTCATCGAATTGCTCGTGGTGATTGCAATTATTGCAATTTTGGCTAGCATGTTGCTGCCCGCTCTTAATCGAGCAAAGGAGTCGGCAAGGCGCATTACGTGCGCAAACAACCTGAAGCAGATAACATGCGGAATCAGCTATTACGTAAGCGATTACGACGGCTGGTTTCCGGCAGGCCAAGTTGCCGTTGCCTCTATGTCATTCAGGCAGCAGATGCTGGCTGGCCCTTCTCCTTACACCCAGGGGTATGCGTCTGGCGGAGTTAAGATGTTTAACTGTCCTTCTGATACAACGCGAACATCAGAAGTTGATTTCTGGCCTTACTGGGGAGTGAGTAATAATATCAGTTATGGATACAACGAAAAACTGGGCGGCAACTGGCACCCGGGCACCAATGGCACAATGCCTGGTTTGGGAGAGGTCAGAGTTGAGGGACACAGGGTGTCCAGGCTGAGAAAGACGTCCTCTGATATAGTTATTTGCGATGTTGACAGAGAGCCTGCCACTTGGGTTAATTACTATCTTACATGGAAATGTAACAATCCTTATGATGACAGGTCTCTAATGGCCTCGGCAATGCCTCATCATGGGAATGGCAACAACTATTCATTTATCGATGGGCATGTAGGTTACTATGGCCGCATGGATTATCTGAATACATTGAGATATGCCGGCGACTCCACGACCAGGACGGTAAGTCAAGATCGTAATCTTAATTATTAATAAAGGGAACGCTATGAATTTTTTAACGTGTCATTTGCTTGTTCTAGCCATTTCTGTTGTTTTATCTTCTATAAGTTGCGCATCTGAACCTTTAACCTTGTCCGGGGTCGTTTATCTTGATTTAAATAAAAATGTACTAAAGGACAAAGGCGAAAAAGGGCTAGGCAATATATACTTGTCCAATGGCATTGATTTCATTAAAAGCGACAAGGATGGAAGATATTCCCTTGCCGTAGACAAAGAGATAATGCCATTTATTTTTGTAATAAAGCCTGCGAGGTATAGTGGAATTAAATCTCTCTTTCACTTCTGTGAAAAAGCAAAGAAGGATGACATTGTCAATTTTGGACTGGAGAAGCATGGCATTGGGAATGAGCTGGAACTGTTGCAGATATCTGATTTGCATTTTCCGTTTTTTACAGCAAAGGCAATGAATAATATTGCCGTGCCGGTGATTGATAAATTGATTAAGGACGCGAAAGATTCTGGAGCCGACTTTATTGTAAACACTGGCGACACCGCAAATCAGGGGCGGGAATCTCAATTCAAAGCGCTTGCTAAGGCGTTCTCCCGTTTTAATAAATTTACCATTTATAACGTCGTGGGCAACCATGACTTTAATCGGGGGAAGGGTAATAAAAAATACAATGACCTCTCTCCTTATTTCAAATATATAGGGCAGCCCAATTACTACTCCTTCAATTATGGGAAAATGCATTTCGTAGCCTTGGACAGTTGCCGGGAAAAGGATGAAGTCGAAAAGGCTCAGCAAGAATGGCTGAAAAAAGATCTAGAGATATTCGGTCATGATAAGCAGATTGTGATATTGACTCATTCAAACAACATTTGCCGTCGCCCTGAATATAAGAAAATATTGAGTCCTTACAGTGTGTTGTTGACGCTTTCAGGGCATCTGCACAGAAACCACATATGGAAAGAAAATGGATCGTTTAATGTTTCAGCGTCAATGTTTTTTCATTCGGGTCGGGGCGCCCCTTTGGGAAGCTATCAGAAAGTGCAAATAAAAGACAGCAAAGTAAAAGCTGAAATCAAGTTTTCCGGCCCCGTTAAAAATAGGGGCGGAGATGTCAGCTCTTCAGTAGGCAGCTCCGCTAAAATCAGCTTGTCTTCTGATTGGCCAATGTTTCAGGGGGATGCCAAGCACAACGGAATAGCTAAAGATGCATTGAAGCCTCCTCTTTCTCTTGCCTGGGTCAAAAAATGCGCAAATCATTTTAACGTTATCTCTCCAATAATTGTCAACAAAAAAATTATATTAGGAATCTCCAATCAGGAGAAGGGCAAGGGGGGTATTTTATGTCTTGACGAAAACGGAGATGAATTGTGGAGATTTAAGTGCGAGTTTCCTGTCAGGCAAACGCCGGCGTCAGGAGAAGGGATTGTTTGTTTTTATTCTTCAGTTGGGAATTTATACGGACTGAAGCTGGAAAACGGGAAATTGATATGGAAAACAACGGCAAAACAAACAGAAACTCCTTATTTTAGGCCGCTTACAATTAAAGATGGCCTTATATATGGGGTCAATGGCTGGAGTATAGAAAAAATTGATCTTTTAACCGGTAAAAGAATAAGTAGCGCAGGCGGTTCCGGGTGGGGATGGGCTTCCTGTATATCTCCCACTATCGCCGATGGAAAGGTATTTCATTCATGGGGAACTCCCAAGGGATTGCTTTGCTTCGATGAAAAAGCCAAAAAGCTTTGGGAGTTTAAGGAAAAGAATTCATTTAGCAACAGCTCTCCTGTTTATTATCGCAATAAAATCTTCTGGGCTGTCAATTCCACTCTGTATGCGTTGGATTCGAATACCGGAAAGATTTTGTGGAGTTTTTTGTTTACGCCACATCGTTATGTTTATCCCAGGCCGTTGTCTACTCCATGCGTCAAGGCTGGCGTTCTTTATATAGGTTCTTTAAATGATGGCAAGCTGTATGCTTTGAATTTAGACACCGGCAAAAAAATATGGGAATACCAGACAGGGAGGTCTATTCTCCCTTATGGTGGTGCAGGCGACCCTTATCTGCCATCCATTACTGGCAGTCCCGTTGTTTCTGGAAGCGTTGTTTATATTGGAGCGCATGACGGTTATCTGCACGCGGTTGACGCAAAAACGGGAAAAGGCATTTGGAGTCGCAATATAGGAACTCCAATAACAAGCTCCCCGGCTATCTCGGGGAACTCTGTCATAGTTACAGGCTTAAACGGCAAAGTTTACGCTTTTTCAGGAGTCAAGTAAAAACAATCAGAAGGGGAAAAATGACAAGAAAAGTCTTTTATGGAGTAATGGTTTGTTTTCTGTTTTCTTTCGTAGTTAATGCAGAAAAAGATATTGAAGTAAAACCCAAAGGGGAAACTCATCCTGTTCAGGGAAAAGGCGACGCTGCCGATGACCCGGCAATCTGGATTCACCCTCAGGACGCTTCCTTGAGCGTTATTATAGGAACTGATAAGACTTGCGGTCTTTATGTTTATGACTTAGATGGGAAAGAAATTCAATTTGTGCCCATTGAACATCCCAATAATGTTGACCTCCGTTACGATTTTCCTCTGGGAAAGGAGAAAGTCGATTTGGTCGTTACGGGAGACAGAAAAGGGAATTTCCTTTGCGTGTATAAAGTGAATCCCAAAACAAGAAAACTGGAGGATGTCTCAGCGAGGAAGATTAAGGCTGGCGCCGCTTATGGGACTTCTATGTATCAAAGCCACAAGACGGGAAGGTTTTATGTTTTCCTTACGCGGAATATGGTAGAACAATGGGAGTTGTTTGATAATGGACAAGGCAAAGTTGACGCGAGGTTGGCAAGAAGGTTCGACGTGGGGACACTCACTGAAGGATGCGTGGCTGACGATGAAAAAGGATATTTTTACATCGCCGAAGAAGATGTTGGGATATGGCGTTATGGAGCTGAGCCTGAAGATGGCTCAAAGAGGATCAAGGTCGATTCAGTTGGAGACAAGGGGCATTTGGTTGCGGATGCTGAAGGTCTCACTCTTTATTATGGCTCTAATGGGGCCGGGTACTTGATAGCTTCCAGTCAGGGCAATAATAAGTATGTCATTTATAAGCGCAATGAGAATAATGATTATGTGGCAACATTTAAAATTGTTGATGGAGGCGCTGTAGATGGCACAAGTGACACGGATGGGCTTGATGTTACCAATGTAAATATGGGGAAACTTTATCCTGAAGGATTTTTTATTGTTCAAGACGGAAAAAATGACAAAGGACATCAAAATTTTAAGTTGACGCCCTGGGGCAGTATTGCTCGTTCTGTATCGCCGCATCTTATAATTGACACTTCTACTACTCCGCGTAAAAGGGCTCTTGAAGCGCCTGCGCCAAAGCCTGACATTGTTTTTCCGCTTTCTGATGGACTTGTCAGTTATTGGAGTTTTGAGGATGATTTTGAAAATAAAGATGGCGTACTAAGGGACCGCAATATTTTTAATTACAATGGCAAAGCTTCCGGCGCGGTCAAAACAGAAAAAGGATTCCTGAGCAAGGGCCTGTCTTTTAACGCTACTGAAAGCTCTGCTATTCTTTCAGGGCATAGGATATTCAATGATATATTGAGAAACGACTGGTCGTTGAATTTTTGGGCATATCCCAGGAAGACGGGTAGCCGGCAAATGCTTGTCTGTAAATCAAGCAAATTGCAGGTAGAGTTTACAAAATCCGGCAAGATAAGAATTGCTCTGAAAGGGAACAAAAATGCGAAATATACAAAATCAGGTATGGGAACTCTCCCCCTGAATAAATGGAGTATGCTTACCCTTGTCTTTACAAATGACAAAGCATCTCTTTACATTAACGGAAAAGAGAGCGGCGTTTTGAATGCCGAAGCTCCACTTGCTATGGCTGGATCGCTTCAGGTTGGAGGCTATGGACGCATTCTTCCCTTTGATGGAATTATTGATGAAGTAGCTGTATGGAAAAGGCCCTTGCCGGAAGGCGATATTCAGAAGCTTTATAATAATGGGGATGGATTGAGGCTTAAGAAATGATAAGGGCGCGACAATGTAAAGGACTCTTTCTAGCTCTTATATTCTTGTTTTTTTTAAGTTGCTTCGGGGGTGTTCAAGCCAATCCCGGCGATAAGGTTTCGGCGCGAATAAAAGATATTTTAAGTAGTAAAAAGCCTGAAGGAAATGAATCTTTTTTCTTTTGTGTTATATCTGATACGCATGTTTGGAACGGGAAAAAGTGGAACATAGCAGGGCTTGAGCAAAAGGTGCAGAAATGGAGGAATCTCAACCCCGCGTTGGTGTTTGTTATCGGTGATTTTGGATACAAGCATGTTCCATGCGAGGATCAGTATAAGCGCTTTGCAAAAACTCTTGCCGCAGACAAAAGCTCTCCGGCGATTGCGTTGGCTCTTGGGAATCATGAAGTTGACAGCTTAAAAGGTAAAAAGGGGTGGCTTAATGCGGTCTATCCTGGAATCTTGGGTGAGAATGCTGGCAAATGCAATGAGTTATTATTTTACTACTCTTTTGACTATAGAGGACGCCATTTTATATGTTTGGATACATGCCGGAAAGATGGAAAGCAGAAAAATCTTGACGGTGAGATTTCCATTGAGCAATTGGAATGGTTGAGACAGGATTTAAAAGCTAACGCAAGCAAGGAAACCTTTGTTTTTGCGCATCATCCAGCATTGCAGGTCAATAACGAAATGCCGTACTCAATGCTTAAAAACAGGGGGGTGCTATTGCGTATCTTAGCGGAGAATCCGCAAGTGAGTTATCTTTTCTCGGGGCATCTTCACGCAAGTCAGAGTGTTATATTTTATTCAGGCATAAATATTGTTAATTGTTCTCTTAGGTCTGTTTGGGCTGTAAAAGTGTTGGGCGCTAATGCGGTGCTTGGCACAATTTCTGGAGATGGACGTTTTATTCCCTGTAAAGAAAAGATCAACTATGATGAAATACTAAAAAAATCTCTGGAATTCAAAAAAGATTTAACAGCGTATAGAGTTTCAGATGAAACCTTTGACGAACGAAGCAAAATCGATACCCTCCGAAAATATCTTCAACACATTCCTGCGCAAAGTGATATTAAGCCGACTTCAGGGAGCAAGATGATCAAATGCCAAATAGAAAAAAATGAAGCTAAAGATATTTCCAGGCGCTTAAAGGCTCATTTGGATTCAAAGATATTGCAAGTGAAGGAGGGGATGGTGTTATCTTATGACGTTTTTCCTGAAAGCAACTTAGAGCCGACAATCCGCTTAAAATTAGAAACCCCTGAATCGGGGATTAAATATGTCTCATTCGGAGCTGAATCTTCAAAAGCTCTAAAAACGCCCACGTGGGTCCATAGGGCATTTAATCTATCTCAATTTGCAGGCGCTTATATTACTGAAATACAGATGGATTTATGTTTCCCTAAAAACAATAGAAATCCTGTTCGCTTTTATATTGATAATATCGCCTTATCTTGGCCAAACGAGGGGAGAAGATGAAAAGTCCTTATCTGAAAAAAACATGCAGAACTCTTTGCTATGTGATTTTTTTCTGTGTGGTTTATGTTGTGCCTTCTGCTGCTAAAAGCCGTCTGGATTATATGGGGTCTGATCAAACATATGATAAAATATCAGGCACTTTTGTTTCTGATCATGTGCCTTGGGCGCGTCCTCTTGCGGGGCGGAAGCTTAATGCTGTTTTTATTGCTCCTACTTCAGATATGAGGGAGGTTGTGGAATTGGCGCAACGTCTTGAAATGAATTATAAAGTGATAATGACCGCCAAACGTGATTCTTTTACTGACACAAACCATGCGGGAAGGCATGCCGTTCCGCAATATTCTAAACTTGTGTTGAAGCTTGCAAAAGAAAGGCTTCACCCATCGATACATTATGACCTGATATTTATATGTAAATTTGCATGGAAGGCGTTGCCTGGTTTTATACGCAAGGATGTCCTTGAGAGGGTAAAGAATGGAGCGGGATTGGTATATATAGAATCTTCTGGAATGAATGAGTCTATTAAAAAATCATTGCCTGGCTCGCCCATTTTAGGCATTGTTCCTCAAATTTATAGCAAGCTTCCCATCAATATTTTACCTTTGACTCCCGTTAAAAATTCCAAAGAGGCTCTTGAGGCGTGCAAAAAAAATAATGCAGGAAACTACCGTGATTTAAAAGGCGGACACAAGGGGGGCTTCTGGAACAAGGGAAGAGCTCCTTTGACCTGTGAAGCTTTTTTATATGGCAAGGGGAAGATTGTGGTCATTGACTATTATGAAGGTAAAAGGACTCCGCGAAAAGGCAATTCCCTTACCCCATCCAATCTTATAGATGATATGGTCCAATATGATTTTTATTACGCGCTTATATCGCAATTTGCCTTGTGGGCAAGCGGTAGAGATAAGTTTCCACAAATCAAGCTGGCAATGAAGTCTGGATTAACATTTACAAGGTCAGAACTGGATAAAAAAGAGGTGTCTCTGGAGCTTCTTCCGGGAAAAGAGCCTCAGCAGGATTATGAGGTCTTCTATAAAATACGCGCTTCTGACGGGAAAGATGTTAAAGAAACAAGCAAAATAAAAAAGAATAATTTATCCATTCCGCTTTTTCCTTTGCCTGGAGGGAGTTACCTGCTTGATATATGGTTAAAGGACGAACAAGGACAAGTGATTGACTATGCTTCGCTTTCCTTTTTTGTTAAAGCGGAGAATGACATCGTTTCGATAAAAACGGCTAAAAACAGGTACAGGGAGGGTGAAACGGTAAATGGGACAATTAAGCTTTTAGAGCCGCCTAAGCCGGGAGAGTCTGTTGAAATCTATGTTAAAGATACCTGGGGCAGGGAGGTCTTAAAACGAAAACTGAAGGCGAGTGGGCGGGAGATTAAATTTTCATTTCCAGTAAAGAACTCATTGTCAAGTCTCTGGGATATTTACGCAACTATATCGGATAAGCATGGAGTTGTTAAAGAAGCCTCATGCTATATAGGCATCCCCAACTATAAAATAGATAATTATCTTTTCTCGCAGTTTTATGGGATATCAAGTACCCCCCTTAAAGAAATAGAAATGCAGTCCTGGCCGGAGTACGGCATAAATTGCGCCTATCCGCGTTCTGAAAGATGGTATGGTCGAGGTTGTGATTCAGAGGCTGCCGTTCGACATAATTTCCGCATAGCTCCAAGTGTATTTCCAAATGGCTTTGGCGGATCCGGAGGAAACAGGGGAATAAAAGAAGGCAAATATGGCCCCATTAACAAAAATTGCCTCTTGAATATATCTCAAGCTACAGAGCCACAACTTAGGAACTGGAAAAAATGGGTTGACTCCGACGCCAAAGTCACATCACGATTTGGGACAGTTACAAACTGGATATGCGCTGAAAACTTTCTTGAGCCAAATACTTGTTTTTGCGTTTTTTGTGTAGAAGAGTTCAGAAAGTATTTGAAGAAGCTTTATTCAACGGTAGAAAGCCTTAATAAAGAATACGGAACATCATACAAAAGCTTTGATGATGTCGTTCCTTTGCCGGAGCCAACAGTCTTTGAAAAGAGCCTGATTCCCATGTGGCTTGACCACAAAATGTTTATGCTCGATATGTACACGGATATGTATAGGAAAGCAGCAAAACGGCTTGGGAAGTATCACGATAAAGTCAGGGCGTCCACAATTGATATGTGGTTTGTTAACGATCATGTCGGAGGGGTTTCTCCGTTTGATTGGCCGGAAATGTTTAAGGATGTTGATAGCTATGCGAATGAATTGCATAACTACAAACAGTGGGAGGCATTTCAGTTTGAAATGGCTGGATCGTTCAGTAATGAAAATGGACTTCAGATCGCCAGGTTGGATCCATGGTGGTTTTGGGAGACAGAGCATTGGAAAATGCAGATTCATCCCTGGTGGAATCTATTTCATGGAATACATATGACTGCATTCCATTATTATGCGGGAATGAGAGATGTGGCTGGAGCCTGTACTCCTCTTTCTGGAGATATGTCTCAACCGATGAAGTGGTTTGAGATCTTGACCGACAACATTAAAGCTGTTCAACAAGGACCGGCTTCACTCCTGATTCAATCTGAACGGGTGAGGGAGCCGATTGCAATTGTTATAAGCACAGTTAATAATTTTGCAAGCCTTCTTGCTCCGTTGGATGAGACGAGTTACGCCAAGAGCAATAGGGACTTTTTTGTTGCGCTTCAGGCAATAGGGCTAACTCCTGAATTTGTCGGGCAGCAACACCTTTCTTCTGCTTTTATCAAACAAAAAGGTTATAAAGCTTTGCTTTTGCCATATAACCGCGCAATGTCCGATAAAACCGCTAATGTTTTGCGCGATTTCGTGAGAGATGGTGGTTTGTTGATCGCCGGAGACAAGCCTGGAACGATGGATGAACATTGTAAATCAAGAACTAAAAGCATCCTTGCTGATATGTTTCCTGATTTGGGAAACAGGTATTATGTGAAAGATATTCAGGAGGGACATGCTGTTTATATGGGTAAGAAGCTCCAGGCGATTGAAAGAAAAATAAATAACCGTGACTTTTCCACTTTGCAAGGATTTCAGGAAATGATCGAGAAGTATTCAGGGGTTGTGGAAAAGGTTCGCCTTCTGGATGCTGACGGGCTTGATAGGCGCGATATTTTTGCTTCTTATTTTAAAAATGGCGATGCCGATTATTTGTGCCTTTTGCGTGAGCCGAATATAAAAACAACCTCTGAAACGGGCGCTGAAGTTAATCTTTTGATGAAGAAGAAGTATCATGTATATGACATTCTTAACGGCGCATATCTTGGTTTCTCAAATAAATTCAAATTATCGATTCCTCAATACAAACCCAAGATGTTGTCGCTGCTTCCTTATGCGCCGACAATGCTCAATGTGAATCTGAAAAAGCAATCTGTTCTTCCTGGGCAGGAACTGCCTTATGTGATTTCTTTTGACTTTAAAAATGGGGATGGAGTTGGCATGGGGCTTTGTGTCCGCATTGAAGTAAAGAGTTCTGACGGCAAACTTCTTAACTGTTATACTCGAAATCCAATTGTCAAAGGGAGCTCTCTCAAGGGGGTAATGCCTGTATCTCTAAACGCAAAGCCGGGAACCTATCTTGTTTATGTGAATTCTATTTCAACAGGGCATCGGGCTGAAGCATACTTTGAAATAAAGAAAGGCTCTGGAAAATAAGAGTTTAACTGAAGGATCTTGGAAATGATAATCTTGAATAAAAAAAATGTTTTTTGCTTATTAGGTTTGCTGCTTCTTGTTAATACGGCAACCGGAGAAAATCTTGTCCCGAACGGCGATTTTGAAAAAAAGCCTTCCTATAAGTATCTTAGTGGAGATGCTTATTATATCAGGATGATCAAAAAGGGGTGGGATTTGAAGGTTCTCGGGCCATTATTCTGGCCTCTTCCTACTTTTGTGCCTCAGAAGGGCCCCGCAAAACTCCGACAAATTGAGGGAAAGGATGTTTTTCAGGGGGAAAGATGCTTATATATAAAGACCTGGGATAAAGATTGTTCTTTTTACAAGTCGCATCTTATTATTCCTGAAACCCTGTATGATTTGAGCTTTTACTCCAAAGGTTCAGGGCAAATCAGCTTTTCCGCGTATGTATATAAAGGAAGTAAAGTTATTGAATGCCCGGTTTTTCTTTCAGTTTCTCTAACGAAAACCTGGAAGAAGAGTGAAGCTAGGATTTATATAGAAAATCCTAAAGCAGATATCGCATCTTTGGTTTTGAACGTGAAACCATCTTCGGAGCTTTTTATCGATAATATTGAACTAAGGAAAAGCAGAAACGATAAAAATGTAAAACTAAATAAGCGCAAAGAATAGAAATGAATAGTAAAAGAAAATCTTATAGTTTTATATTGATTGCATTGTTTCCTTTTTTGTTGGAGTTTTCGATCATCGCTGAAAACAACAAGGTTTTTTGCGCGACTTATACTGATGTCGCTCCACAAATTGACGCGGATTTATCAGACCCTTGCTGGGGGCGCGCAGAGAAGATAGATGATTTTGTTATGATTGCTTCTCCTGAAAGCCTTCCCGCAAAAAAAACGATTTTTCAGGTTTTATACTCAGAAACCCACCTATATTTGGCTGTTGAGTGCTGGATTGGAGATGTTTCGGAAATTAAAAGCCCAATGCCGAAACCGGGAATTAGAGATCAATATACATCACAATATTCTATTGAAATATTTATAGACCCCCAAGCCTCATATCGTAACTATTATCAAATAGCTTGGAGTGTTAACGGAATGCGTTATGACGGCTTGAAGATGTATAAAGATAAATTGAATGGCTCATGGACTGTAAAAACAAAAATTCTCAAAAACAAATGGATATCCGAACTCGCAATACCTTTGTCTGACTTGATGAATAGCAAACCTTTCCCTGGAACCAAATGGGGATTCAATATTTGTCGAAATGATGTCAGCAATTATAGCATATGGAAAAATACTGGCGGTTCATTTCATGATCCAGAGATGTATGGCGAGATGGTAATAGGGGGCTATGAGGCTTGGTGGAATAAAAATAAAAGCGCAATAAAAGAGCTTGAAAGTATAAACTACAAGAATATTCCCAATAAGGAGTATGTCGAAAAGCTACTTAAGAGAACTCATGAAAAAGTGAAAATTTTTGAAAGTAAAAAAAATATAAAGATAAATACTCGTGAAGAATTTCTCCAACGACATCAGGAAATGGAAATATTATCTTTTGATTTAAGAGCAATCAAAGAATACATATCATACTATAGGCAATAAAGATTGACTAAAGAAGTAGCCTTTTTCGGGTTCCCTGGAAGTGGCATGTTTCTTGTTTTTAGGACGTTTTCGAGGTTTTCAACATCTTCTCTTGTTAGAAAGTTTATCGCGCCAAGACTCTGTGCCGTAACAAGCGAAACAGCCATGGCTTCAAGCATGTCGGTAAATTCCAGCGCCCTGGCAACGCCCTCCCGGGCGCAGACCATTATTCCGTGGTTTTTCATCAGAAAAGCATTTGAGTAATCCAATACCTGATCAAACATTGCGGCAAGTTCATCAGAAAGCGGTTCTGCGTAGTCAACGGATAACACAGGCCCCACTTCAATAACAACTTCCGGCAAGACAGGCTTGGCCAGCAAGGCGGAGTCAGCGATGGCAAATCCAGTCAGAACCGGCGGATGAGAATGAATAATCCCCGTTATGTCGGGTCGTTTCTTGAGCATGTTTATATGCATTGGAGCTTCGCCTGTAGGTTTTCTGCCTTCCGCTGCGTAAAGTATTTTGCCATTGAAATCAACAATGACAACATCGTTAGATTGAACAGACTCTTTTGGCGTCTTTGTTGGTGTTATAAGCGCAATGTTATCGCTGACCCGAAGCGAGAGATTGCCTCCATGGGAGGTGACGTATCCTTTTGCCGCAAGTTTGTTTGATGTCAGCGCAAGCTCATTGATTTCGCTTTTATATTTTTCTTGAAGTTCATGCATTGTCTCATTCCTTGTCGTGTGGATATTGCGGGTAAATAGAATCACAAATATCTAAATAGAATAAGAGCTGGCAATCCACTTGTCAAGATGGTTATGGTTTTAATTGGATAAATAATTACTTGTGTTTGTTTTGGTGTTCTGTTGACAAGTGGATAAAATTGGATATACTATTCTTATAGGTTTAATTTTGGAGCGGAATCATGTTGAAGTCACTGGATAAAATCGATAAAATCGAAAATAAAATAATCAATGAAATCCGCCGTGAGGGATTGAAGCCTCATGAGCGATTGCTGTCTGAGAGAAAATTGGCGGAGCAATTCGGCGTAATCAGAATGCAGGTGCGACAGGCAACGCTTCGGCTCGTTGAGAAAAAAATGCTCTACGCCAAGCGCGGGAATGGAACTTACGTGGCGGAGAATTTCTACGAAACAGCGTCGCAGGAAAAGGGGGCCGCATCGGAACCGGAGCCGGAATATGAAAGTTTCTTTTTAAACAGTTTTAAGCAAGTGAAAGCAAGCATTCCCTTGCCAGAAAACAGCAGACAAGGAAACGCATGG
>CAZYVR010000052.1:0-22986 GCA_964651145.1 uncultured Victivallales bacterium
CAGGAATTGGAGCTGCTGAATATATACTCGAATATATTTCCACATTGGCAGTTAAGCATCTGAAAAGGTTTGTTATTCTGGCCGGCAAAGGCAATAATGGCGGCGACGCTTATGTTGTCGCGCGCGCTTTGTTTGCCGCGACTGACATGGTTGTGAAGGTTTTCTCTGTTTGCCCCGTTCAGGAGCTGAAGGGAGACGCAAAAATGAATGCCGAGCGCTTGCCGGAAGGCATTCATTTCGAAGTCAAAGATGAGCTGGGCACGGAAGATTTCAGACAGGGAGACATTATAATTGACGGCTTGCTTGGCACAGGCATCACGGGACGATTGACCCCTCCTCATGACAATTGGGTAGCCACAGTAAATATGACAAATCTGCCTGTTGTCGCTCTCGACATGCCATCCGGGCTGGATGGGAATGATGGAACCATCGCGACAAATGCCATATTGGCGGATCTGACAATCACAATGGGCTTGCCTAAAAGCGGGTTTATCCTTGGCAAAGGACTCTCCTACTGCGGCAGTCTGCGGTGTGTGGATATCGGAATTCCGCCAGAATTGATAGAAAAAACAAAGAGCGACCTGAACATAGTTTTTGAACAGGATGTCCGCCCTTTTCTTGGCAGATTGCCTTTGGACAGCAATAAGAACACTCGGGGCAAGACGCTTGTAATAGGAGGCAGCAGAATGTACCAGGGCGCCGCTTACCTTGCCGCAGAAGCTGCATTGCGGGCTGGCGCAGGCATGGTGTACCTGGCTATCCCTGACTCCGCGTCCGACTTTAATAAAAGGAGTCGCGCGCTGATTGTCTGCAAAGTTCCCGACAGAAAGACAGGCTGTTTTCAGGAGGAGTCCATTCCGCAAATAGAAAAGCTGGTGGAAAGAGTCGATTCGATTGTGATAGGCCCCGGAATAACCACTGAAAAATCAGTTTTCCCGCTAATGGAATTTGTTTGCAAACTGGACAAGCCGATAGTGTTTGACGCTGACGCGTTGAACATTATAGCAAAATATCCAGAGGTGATGCATGATTTTAAGACGGCTGTTTTTACACCGCATACCACCGAAATGCATCGTCTTTTAAGCGGAGCCAAGCTCACGGGATTGATAAGCTCCGACCGGATAACGCAGGCAAAAGAATTGGCCTCAAAAACTGGTTCAACCGTTGTCTTAAAAGGAAACAAAAGCGTGATAGCGTCGCCGTTTGGAGATATTCTCGTAAACAGCAGCGGCTGCCCGGCCCTTTCAACCGCAGGCTCGGGCGATGTGTTGTCCGGAATGATTGGAGCGTTCCTGGCTCAAGGGCAGGCTCCCATGGATGCGGCGGCTATCGCCGTTTTTATCCACGGCCTGGCTTCGGAAATGTCCCACTGCGGTGTCAGAGGTTTGGTAGCGGATGACCTGCTTAAACTTATACCGATGGCAATGCAGGAAATTTCGCCGTTTGCGTAAAAATTAAAAATAACAACAAATAATTAAAGAAAGATTTTTTGCATGAAAAAAATGTTCATCCTTGCAATTGCGTTCTCATTCGTAACCCTGATCAACCTTCAAGCCCAGACCGCGCCTTTATTCAAAGATGGTGACACAGTCTGCTTTCTCGGAGACAGCATTACTCACGGCGGCGGATACATTGCCTATGTGAATGAGTATTACATGACTAGATTTCCTGAAATGAAAGTCAAAATGCTCAACTGCGGGATCAGCGGCGACTCCGCTCGCGGCGCATTGAAGCGCCTGGAATGGGATGTGCTTGAAAAATCGCCAAACAAAACAACAATAATGCTTGGGATGAACGATGTTGGGCGCAATCTTTATGGAGAAGAAAAGAATGACGCCAAAACTTTAAAGAGCCGCGCTGACCGTATAGAAGCCCACAAAGTTGCCATGAAAAGAATTGTGGACCAGCTCAAGGAAAAGAACATTGAAATCATTTTTATAACGCCATCCCCTTACGATCAGGAGGTGGACGTTAAAACTAAGAATCTTAAAGGTGTAAATGACGCGCTTGGCATTTGCGCTGTTTTTTGCAGGGAGCAGGCAAAAGTCAACGAAGCGGGACTGGTTGATTTTCATGGCCCCATGACTGATCTGAACAAAAAAATGCAGAAAGACAACCCAAAGGCTTCCTTAATAGGAAAAGACAGAGTGCATCCGCACATGACCGGACATCTGGCAATGGCTTATCAATTTCTTAAAGACCAGGGGGCTCCGTCGGAAGTGGCCTCGCTAAGCGTTGACTTTGCAAAAATGAAGGTTCTTAGTGAAAAAAACTGCAAAGCCACAAACTTGAAAATTAAAAACTCCAGCCTGTCTTTTGATTATCTTGCCAAAGCGCTTCCGCTTCCGATAAATGCGGGTTATAAACAAGCTGACAAAATTGTGCCGCTTACCGAAGAGCTGAACAAGGAGATATTGCTTGTAAAAGAGCTTCCGCAAGGCAGCTATGAGCTCGTTATTGACGGCAAAAAAGTGAAAAGTTTTCAGGCTGAACAATTCTCCAAGGGAGTGAATATAGCCATCCTTGACACGCCTCAGCAGAAACAAGCGCAGAAGATCCATAGTCTTATAATGAGAAGACGCTCCACGGAAAACAAATTGAGAGGCATCAAAAAAATAGAAATAGGCATGCTCAATAAGAAAGTCGACCCTAAAAACGAAAAAGAGCGGGCAAAGTATCTTGAAGAATTTGGAAAAAAAATGAAATCAAGTCCGTACGGCGGATACTATTCGAGGCTGATGAAACAATATAAAGAAAATAAGCCCGCGGAAAAAGAAATAGAAAAGAACATATCTGAATTGACTGAAGCCGCGCGAAAGGCAAACAAGCCAATGAAGCTTCACATTGAAATTAAAGCGGAAGGGAAATAAGGCTTCACTTTTATGAGCTTTATAACTGAATATTTTATATCAGGGAAATCTTTTTTTACTGGAAATATTTTGTTGATCCTTGCTGTGTTATGCTCCTTTTCCTATAAGAAGCCGCTATTCAAGGCAATCGTCCGAATATTCCTGATATTCGGGCTTTTGCTGATTATATTTTCCTCCACGCATATCGACACATTCATGTACTCGCTGACAGGCTTGTTGGTCTTCGCTCTGTTTTTTGCCTTGCAATTGGACGCGCAGAAAATGGCTTTTACTCATGCCTGTCGCGCTGGAGTGGCCATTTGCTGCCTTGTGGCAATATCTAAGGAAATGAAATTTTGGAGGATGCCCGCATTGACTCCCGCAAGGCATGAAAAAATTTATGTGCTGGGAGATTCCATCAGCGCGGGAATTGGCTTTAAAGGCGAAAAAATCTGGACGAATATACTCAAGGATAAATATGGGGTTGAAATATTGAACTATTCCGTGCCCGGCGGAACCGTGGAGTCGGCTATTGAGCGGACAGGGGTTATATACGAAAAAAACATTTTGGTTATAATTGAGCTGGGCGGCAACGACGTGTCGCGCAAGGTTCCCCTTAAAGATTTTAAGAAAAATCTTAAAGCGCTCCTTAAAGAACTGGCCCAGCCTGGAAGAACTGTCGTTATGTTTGAAACGCCATGTCCGCCCACGCAAGGAATATACGGCGATATTCAACGACAACTGGCTCGGCAATACGGTGTCAGTCTTATTCCCAAGCGTGTTTTTGCGTCCATTATTTGCGGACGCAGAAACACAATGGATGGGCTTCACCTCTCAAATGAGGGGCATGAAAAAATGGCCGGATTTATTTGGGATTTGATAAAGGATTGCATCGCAAAAAAACCTAAAAAAAGCAAAACAAAAGCTTCGCAGCCTTCTGAATCTTCCTTGCAGAATCGTCTTTAATTCATTTTGACTGCCCGCAAATGAACAGGTAATAGGCTTGGTTTGAGCCTAATCGGGGATAAAATGAGAAAAAAACGGGATTTTTTATAATTTGGGCTGTTAAAATTTGCAAATGCGATTATATTCACTTTCTTTGCGTATATAAAGACCGAACACTTTATATATATAGACCGGGCGAGTACCCTATGCGCATAGCCTGGATCCACCTGAAAAAATTGACGCAAAAAACTTATTATAATTGGCGTTTATGGCCGAAGTTATAAAAAAAACTGTATTTTTTGGAAAAACTTATTGGACAGCAATTATAATGCTGTTTATATTAAATGCTCTGTTTGTCTCAATTGCAGATGGGCAGGATGGCAAAGACGCAAGCAGAAAAAGCTTAAGGCCAAAGTTTGACGCAAGAGTCACGTTGAAAGACTCAAAGGCCGCGGATAAGCTTTCTAAGTTGGAAAAAAAGCTGGCGTTTATACGCGGAGAGTTGGAAAACCTCCATGCGGAACTTGAAAAGATGCGCGAAGATAAAAGCGGCTTGACAAGAGAGTTGCAGGAGGCACTGGATGAAAAGACAGTTCTCCGCAAAGAGTTGATTGAAATACTTGAAAAATTTGAGGAACAGAAAGCGAAGCAGAGAGATCTGCGATTGAGCCTTGCCACAATATATGTGGATGGCGAAGAAAAGCGGTTCAGCGACAAAGAAATAGAACTGCTTGGCTCATTGAGGCGTTTGTCGGTCAGTGCTGGAGCATTGGCGGGGCAGGCATCAGGATTCTGCAAATATATGAATTCTGTTCTGAAAAATTTGAAGCTGGACAACCTTGAGCTGGCTCGAATCAAATATAAAATGGATGAAGTGAGGGAAAGCGCAACAAAAGCGGCAACTCTTATCAATTCGGATTCGAGAAAAAGCAATCTTGAACACTGTAGGGTTTTGGCCGTGAATGACGAATTAAAAGTGGTCATTTTGGATGTGGGGCTGAGCAATGGAGCAAGAAACGGATTACAATGGCGGATAGGAAAAACAGCTGAAAGTTGTAATTACATTAAAACTGTTTCAATTCGCCCTTTTGTGTCAGCAGCGATAGTGACAAAAGGAAGTTTGAAAAATATAACTCCAGGAATGGAAGCGTATCAAAGCGCTAGGCAGAAAAGAAAAAAGCAGTAAGCAAGGAATTAGCAAGAATGACGTACAAGGACACGGGAATGGTGCGAATCCCGAAAATAGAGCCAGGCGATATAGCCACGTCGACACAGCTGTTGCCGAGACAAAAACTCTCGGATAAGATAAGCAAGATGGAAAAGACAATAGAAAATAACAAGAAGAAAAAAGACAATAAACAATAAGATAGAGATTTTTATGGAAGCTCACGCGACAACTAAACATGTGCGGATATCCCCGGAAAAAGCGAGACAGGTCTCGCGACTTCTCCAAGGGAAATCTGTGTCGGAAGCTCTTGCTATTGTTGATCTGAGTCCGCGAAAAGCCGCAAGGCTTTTTGGGAAGACTCTCCGTTCCGCAGTGGCAAATGCAGAAAACAATCTTGATCTGAGCCGTGACAGTTTAAAAGTAAAGACTGCTGTGGCTGGGCCAGGACCAGTGCTTAAAAGGTTTCGACCTAGAGCGCGCGGCATGGCTGGCAAGATCATCAAAAGAACAAGTCACTTAACAGTTGTCCTAACGGATGAATAACAGAAAGGGATACTAACTGTGGGACAAAAAGTAAATCCAATCGGATTAAGGGTCGCGCTGAACAAGAACTGGGATTCTCGTTGGTTTGCGAAAAAGGCGGACTTCGGCGATTGGCTGCATGAAGATTTGAAAGTTCGCGATTATATTAAAAAAGCATTTTCGCATGCGGCAATCGGAAGAGTAATGATTGAACGTTTCGCCAACAGGGTGAGAATAACAATTTTTTCAGCTCGTCCAGGCTTGTTAATAGGCCGAAAAGGCACAGAGCTTGACGCTTTGAAATATTCAGTGAGCAAGTTGCTTGAGGGCGGCAGAGAAATCGCGGCCATTGACGTAGTTGAAATCAAAAAAGCGGAAATAAACGCGCAACTAGTGTCCGAAAGCATTGCCATGCAGCTTGAGCGCAGAATTGGCTTCAGGCGCGCCATGAAGAGATCTATTCAGACAGCGATGGAAATGGGTGTTGAAGGCATTAAGATTCACTGTGCAGGACGCCTGGGCAGCGCAGAGCTTGCCCGTTCCGAGCAATATAAAGACGGACGCACTCCGTTGCACACGCTGCGAGCGAATATAGGTTACGGTTTTTCCGAAGCTAACACAATAGCCGGGAAAATAGGTATAAAAGTTTGGATTTGTCATAAAGAGCTTACGGAGGAGCAAGAATATGCCACTAATGCCAAAAAGGGTAAAGCATCGAAAAGTTCAGCGCGGTAATAACGCCGGTCTTGCGAGAAAGAATAATAAAATTGACTTTGGCGAATATGGTTTGCAGGTGATGGGCCGTGGTTTTATCACCAACAATCAGATTGAGGCGGCTCGTGTTGCCATCACTCGTCATATGAAAAGACGCGGCAAAGTATGGATAAGACTTTTTCCGTATAAGCCGGTAACCAAAAAACCTTTGGAAGTCCGCATGGGCAAAGGCAAAGGCAATGTTGAAGGTTGGGTGGCTCCTGTGAAGCCGGGCCGGGTTATTTTTGAAGTAAGCGGATGCTCGGAAACCATTGCCCGCGAAGCCTTCAGTCTTGCCGCCAACAAGCTGAGCTTGCGCTGCAAATTCTTGGCGCGCGCCATATTATAAAATTTGAGGATAGCAGCTATAATGAAGATGAATAAAATAAAAGAAATGACTGATGCAGAGCTGGTAAATCAGCTTGAGGAGATTCGCCGTGAAACGCTGAATCTGCGCATTCAGTCCAAGACTGGGCAGCTTGAAAATCCTGCCAGGTTCAAGCAGATCCGCAAGGATGTTGCTAGAGTAAAAACAGAACAGAAAAGCCGGGCCACTGCGGCTTCAGCCAATTAAAACGGAACAGTTATACTATGGATAACACACCAGAAACCGTCAGTCAAACGGATGTCAGAGGGAACCGCAAGGAAAGAAGCGGTATCGTAGTGAGCGACTGTCAGGACAAGACAATAATTGTTGAAGTCGCTAGGAGAACCGCTCATAAATTGTATAAAAAAGTAGTAAAGAGCAAAAAACGCTACGCGGCGCATGATGAAAAGAACGAGGTCAAGATTGGGGATGTCGTAAAGATTTCCGAAACTAGGCCTTTTAGCAAGACGAAAACATGGCGTCTGCTTGAGATCATCAGCCGCGCTGAGTAACGGAGAAGAGGTTTTACAATGATTCAGATGCAGACAGGATTAGATGTTGCTGACAATTCCGGCGCAAAACGCATTGTGGCCATCACGGTGTTGGGCCAGAGTAGAAAAGTGGCCTCAGTTGGAGATGTAATCACCGCGACAGTGAAGGAAGCCATATCAGGCGGAGCCGTTAACAAAGGTCAGGTAGTGAAGGCTGTTGTCGTCAGATGCGCGGCCAAAATCAGACGGGAAGACGGTTCCTATCTAACATTTGACAAGAATGCGGCAGTAATAATCGACGCCCAGAAAAATCCGGTAGGCACGCGCATATTTGGACCTGTGGCGCGCGAACTTCGCGATAAAAACTTTATGAAAATTGTATCCCTTGCGCCGGAGGTTTTGTGATGAGAAAAAAATATCATGTTAAAAAAGGCGACAAAGTTGTTGTTAACTGCGGCGTGTGGAAAAACGAAGAGGCAAAAATAAAAGCCATCTTAAGCGAAAAAGACAGAGTAGTTCTTGAACTTACCAATATGACTCCGGAAAAAGAGCAGAAGCTTGGCAAAAAAGTTAGCAAGAATGCCGATGCTCCGAAAGGAATTCTTATTGAAAGATCAGTCTCTGTCCATGTGTCGAACGTTAACAAGGTTGAATAGCCAGATAGATACGGAGTGAGACAAAATGCCGGATATGTTAAAGAAATATAAAGAAGAGATTGCGCCAGCGTTGAAAGAGAAGATTGGCTTCAAGAATTTGATGCAGGCTCCTAAATTGGAAAAGATTGTGCTGAGCACAGGCATCGGCGCGGATTCCGACAAAGACGCCTTTGCGGAAGCCAAAAAACAGTTGGCAATGATTACTGGTCAAATGCCCGTGATCTGCAAAGCTAAAAAGAATGTGGCAAACTTCAAATTGAGAACCGGCATGCCGGTTGGCATAATGGTGACTTTGCGCAACAAAAGAATGTATCAATTTCTGGACCGCCTTGTTCACAATGCCATGCCACGTATCCGCGACTTTCGCGGCATACCACGCAAGGGATTTGACGGCTCCGGCAATTACAACTTTGGAATTCAGGATGTGTCTGTTTTCACAGAAGTGGATCTTGACAAACTGAAATATCCTTTCGGATTTAATATAACTATCGTTACAAGCGCCCAGTCTGATTCTGACGCGTTTGACTTGTTGAAAATGATGGAAATGCCATTCAGCGAAGAAGAGACTAAACGTTAAGGAGTTCTGAATTTTTATGGCTAAAAAAAGTTTGATAGCAAAAGCGGCAAGAGGAAGTAAATTTAAGGTTCGTAATTATAATCGTTGCCAGGCATGTGGCAGGCCACGGGCCTATATCGGAAAGTTCAAGCTTTGCCGTATATGCTTCAGGGAACTGGCGTCAAAGGGGCAAATCCCTGGAGTCATCAAGGCGAGCTGGTAAACTAAGGAGAATAATAAATATGAGTATGCAGGATCCTATAGCAGACATGCTGACGCGCCTTAGAAACGCTGGCATGGCAACGCTACAGAAGGTGGAAATGCCTTCATCAAAAGTAAAAGTGGCAATCGCGGACGTGATGAAAAAAGAAGGTTACATCAGCGATTACAGTGTGCAGGAAGGCGACGGTCCCAAAAAGACTCTTGTCGTTGACCTCAAATATTATAAACACAAGCCAGTCATCGAAGGACTGAAAAGGATTAGCAAGTCTTCGTGCCGCCTTTACTGCGGAAACAAAGACATCCCGAAAGTCAGAAATGGCTTGGGCACAGTAATCCTTTCAACTCCCAAGGGCATTGTAAGTGGCAACGTAGCCGCCAAAGAAAATATCGGCGGCGAAATACTTTGCTACGTCTGGTAAGCTAAAAATAAGGATTTTGCAAATGTCACGAATAGGAAATAAACTAATTGACATACCGTCCAGCGTAAAAGTCTCGGTTGGCAAAAACGTTGTGGATGTGGAAGGGAAAGCGAAGCTCAGTGTTAGAATTCCCCCGTTGGTGTCTGTCAATGTTGAGGATTCTTCAATCAAGGTAACTCGCAATGAAGAGACTCGTCAGGCAAGTGCCATGCAGGGACTGGCCCGAAGCCTTATCAACAATATGGTTATAGGCGTCACTGAGGGATTCAAGAAAGAGTTGCTGATTGTTGGAGTCGGTTATCGCGCTCAGGCAAGCGGCCAGAAATTGACGCTCAACATTGGTTTCTCTCATCCAATTGAATATGATGTGAAGAAAGACGTAAAAGTCACAGTCACAGAAAATACTAAAATATTGGTCGAAGGCCCGGACAAACAGGCAGTAGGCGAAGTAGCCGCTACTATAAGGCGCTTCAGAAAACCGGAGCCTTACAAGGGCAAGGGCATTCGTTATGTGGACGAGCGTATTTCGCTGAAGGAAGGCAAAAAAGTCGGCTAATCGATTTGGAGATAATTTATTATGGGTAAATATAAAACAAAAAAACAGCAGTTGGGCCGTCGGCACAAGCGTCTGCGTCAAAAGGTTAGCGGCACAGCTGCCCGCCCTAGACTCAGTGTGTATATGTCAGCAAACCACATGTATGTTCAATTTATTGACGATGAAAATGGTTGCACTTTGGCTGCCACTTGTTCTTTGGATGGAAAATTCAAGGAGCAGAATGGCAAGACTAATGTGGCCGGAGCTGAAATTCTTGGCAAACTGGCAGCGGAAAAAGCCATTGACGCTGGAATTAAGGAAGTAGTATTTGATCGCGGCGGATTTCGTTATCATGGCAAAGTCAAAGCTTTGGCGGATGCGGCACGCAAAACCGGATTGAAATTTTAGGAGAATAGACCAAGATGGCTAGAAAAGAAATGAAGGAATTTGACAAATCCAGCGAATTTGACGAAAACGTAGTCAGCATCAACCGTTGCAGCAAAGTTGTCAAAGGCGGACGAAATTTCAGTTTTGGAGCTCTCGTTGTAGTGGGCGACAGGAACGGCAAAGTCGGCTACGGTTACGGCAAAGCCAACGAAGTGGCCGACGCAATCAGAAAAGGCGGCGAAGTTGCAAAGAAGAGCATTGTAAATGTTCCAATGAACAAAGCCACCATTCCTCATGCGATTGAAGCGAAATTTGGCGGAGCTCAAATTCTGTTAAGGCCGGCTTCTGAAGGCACTGGACTTATTGCAGGCGGCGCGATGCGCGCTGTTCTTGAACTTGCCGGCGTTAAAGACGTTTTGGCAAAATCACTAGGAGCCAGCAATTCGGTTAACGTTGTCAAGGCGACGATGAAAGCTATCTGCGACCTTAAGGACAGAGAGTATGTCATGTCCAAGCGCGGAATCAAAAAATCATAACTCCGGGAATTTTAACGATGAAATTACATAACCTCAAGCCTACACAAGGCGTAAAGACTAGAAAAAGAGTGGGGCGCGGTGATAGTTCCGGTTCGGGACGCACTTGCGGCAGAGGAGAAAAAGGCCAGAAATCCCGTTCGGGTTCAACCTATCGCGCATATTTCGAAGGGGGCCAGATTCCCTTGTATAGACGTTTGCCTAAGCGCGGCTTCAAGAGCATGTCACACAAGAATTTTAATATTGTCAACCTTTACATTCTCGACGAAGAATTCGCCGAAAAGGATGTGATAGACGAAAAAATATTGCGTGAGATGGGCCTTATAGGCAAGGCTGAGCTGGAATTGAAAGTTTTGGGCGACGGTGAAATAACTAAGGCTTTGACAGTAAGAGCCAGCAAATTTTCAGCATCAGCCAAGGCAAAGATTGAAGCAGCCGGCGGCACTTGCGAAGTTGTTTAACCTTTGTTTTTTTTTTATAATTGACAGCCAACCCCGGGGACTGCGCAACATATGTTTTCCGCATTTATCAACAGCGTAAAGATTAAAGAATTAAGAAGCAGGCTTCTTTTTACAGCCGGCATAATTGTACTGGTTCGCGTAGCGGCCAATATTCCTTGTCCCGGAGTTGATCCGTCAGGACTGAGCGAATATTTCAAACAATTCTCTCAGAATGACGCGAGTGGAATGTTTATGGGCATGTTTGACCTGTTCAGTGGCGGCGCGCTTCAAAAGTTCGCCATCGCCACACTGGGGATTATGCCTTACATTTCGGCGTCGATTATAATGCAGCTTCTTGGGCCGGTTATTCCTTCCCTTGAAAAGATGCAGCGCGAAGGCGAAAGCGGAAGACAGAAAATAAACCAGTACACCCGTTATTTGACTGTTATTATTTGCCTTGTCCAGGGTTCAATGGCTGCTATGGCCATGGTCAATCCTGCTCGGATAGGGCTTCCCGCAGTCAACCCGGCTAACCCTCTAGTGACTCACTCTGGTCCGTTTTTCATAATTATGGCTGTGGTTGCTCTGACTTGCACCACTATGATTATGATGTGGCTGGGGGAGCAGATTACTGAAAGAGGGATAGGCAATGGCATTTCTATTATTATTACCATTAATATTATAGCCAGAATGCCTGCCGCTATTTACAGTCTGTATGATTTGGCCATGAGCGGCGGAGGAATCAGCGGTTCTCGTTTTAGGCTGGTCCATTTGCTGATTCTCTTTCTGGTGTTCGCGCTGGTTGCGGCCGCTACAATTGTGCTTGTCCAAGGGCAGCGACGAATTCCCATTCAGATGGCAAAAAGAGCTTCTGGAGGCAAAATGCAGGGCGGAAGCACGTATATGCCTTTGAAGGTAAATTTTGCCGGTGTTATGCCGATTATTTTTGCTGGCGCGATTCTTGTGGTTCCCGGAATGCTTCTCAACTGGATACCATGGACACGCGGATACGCCGCGTTTTTTCAGTACGGCAGCCCCACCTATATAGCCATTTATGGAATAATGATACTTTTATTCACTTACTTCTGGGTGGCCAATCAGTTTAATCCTATACAAATTTCAGACAATCTCAAGAAGGAAGGCGCATATATACCTGGAATCAGGCCAGGCAAGCCGACTGCCGACTTCCTTGACAGCACAATGACAAAAATTACTTTTGCTGGCGCAATTTTTCTTGCCGCCTTGGCTGTCTTCCCGATGTTGCTGTATAAAGGCTTCAAGCTTCCATTTCTTATAACCTCATTCTTTGGAGGAACCAGCCTTCTTATTATGGTTGGCGTTGTCCTTGACACCCTTCAGCAGATGGAATCTCATCTGACAATGAGAAATTATGAGGGATTCTTGAAGCGCGGCAAGCTCCGTGGACGCCGTCGCTAATCTGACTTCGTTTTAGAAAGGTTGCGCATATGCTTGATGATGTAATAGCGGTTGACGGACCGGCGGCATCCGGAAAAAGCACAATAGCTGAAAAACTTTCTGAGCGTCTGGGCATTCCCTACATTAATACAGGCAACATGTATCGCGCAATAACTTGGCGCGCTCTTGAATCAGGAATAGATCTTGCCAATCCGACGGACGAGCTTCTTGCTCCGGTCCTTGAATCCCTCAGCTTGGAATATGTCAAAAATTCAGACGGTTTATATGAAATACTTCTGGATGGAGAATTCCCCGGTTCGAGGATCCGCACGCCGGAAGTCGCCTCCTTTGTCAGTCCGGTGGCCGCTGTGTCTTCTGTCCGCTCCTGGCTGAAAGACAAGCAGCGCGACATGGCTTCGCTCGGTCTTATCGTGATGGAAGGCAGAGATATTGGAACTGTCATATTTCCTGAAGCCAAACACAAATTTTTTCTTACAGCTTCCCCGCGCGTAAGAGCAGAGCGTCGCCTGGCTCAAGCCGGAGAGACTTTTGGCGGAGCTACCGTGGAGTCTGTGGCTAATGAGATAGCTGAAAGGGACAGGAAGGATATGAGCCGCGAAGTGGCTCCTCTGAAGCAGGCTGACGATGCAGTTCTTGTGGACAGCAGCTACATGACAATAGATGAGGTTCTTGATTTCATCATTTCAAAAATCAAATCAGACAATGAAAATTGAAATCGAATACAGAGTCCCTTATGCGGACACCGACAAAATGGGCGTAGTCTATTACGCGAACTATTTTGTATACTTTGAACGGGCCAGGAATGAATTTCTCAGAAGCGCTGGGCTGCCTTACAAAGAGCTTGAAGCGCAAGGCGTTATGTTGCCTGTGGTTGAAGCCGTTTGTCATTACAAAAGCCCGGCCTTTTACGACGATTTGCTGATATTGAGCGGAACAATCGCCGAGCTTCGGGGGGCGCGCATAAAAATAGATTGCGAAGTTTTAAAAAATAACGAGCTTATTGTGTCAGGCCATACTGTTCATGCCTGTGTGAACTCAAATGGGCGCCCCATACGGCCGCCTAAAGAGCTGGCAGCCCTTTTGCATATCCCTCATTAATAATGACATATTGCCTCTAATATATTAATCCTATTGCAAATCCGTAAAATAAAATTATCTTAACAATGTCATCGCGAACATTGAGGAATGATTCAGGCAGTGCAATTCTGACTATTTAAACCGGGGACGGCAGTGTTAAAAATAGTAGGCATTTCAGAAATGTATGTGTCCAGAGATCCTGAGGATGTTATTGTCACATACTCTTTGGGTTCTTGTGTGGGCGTATCCTTGTACGATTCGACGGCAAAGGTTGGCGGAATGATTCACTGCATGCTTCCTCTCTCAACAACAGATGTTCAAAAAGCCGCCGCAAAACCTTGTATGTTTACCGACTCTGGCATGACTTTTTTCCTTCAGGAAATATTCAATATGGGGGCAACTAGAAGAAATTTGACCGTCAAAGTGGCGGGCGCAGCCTCGCTTCTGTGCACCAAAGGATTATTTAAAATAGGGGAACGCAACTACACTGTCCTCAGGAAGATACTCTGGAAAAACAATCTTCTGATAGCTGCGGAAAGCGTTAAGGGCACAGAGTCGCGCACTTTGTCTTTGTATATGGATTCGGGGAGAACAACAATAAAGTCCAAGGGGATAGAGGTGGATCTGAGATGAACAAGCGAAACGAGATTATCGCAAAATTAAAAGATATTCCGGCAATTCCGGTGTCTGCTTCGAAAGCCATCAATTTTCTCCAGAATCCTTCAAAAGGGCTTTCAGGAGTTGTGAATATTTTTGAATATGACCCTGGCATGACGGCAAACATTCTAAAGCTGGCAAATTCTGCCAGTTTTGCCTCTGGACGCGAAATATCCTCGCTTCAAGAGGCAGTAGTCAGATTGGGCGCGACCAATGTGCTCCAATTGCTGGTAAGCTCTTCCCTTGCTCCATATATGAAAATTCAGTTAAAGGGCTATGATCTGCCTCCTGGCGAGCTTTGGAAATCGGCGGTAAAGACAGCAATTTGCGCAGATGTGATAAAGCAAACCCTGAAGCTTGACCTTCCTGATTTTACTTTCACTGCCGGCTTGCTTCATGACATAGGAAAAATAGTCCTTGGCTCGTTCATTGATGTCAATCCCACAGAAATAATTGATTATGCCACGGCCAATGGTCTGTCGTTCCCTGAAGCTGAAAGCAAAATATTGGGCATAGACCATGCTGAAGCCGGCGCTATATTATTGCGCAATTGGAACCTTCCGGAGGAGTTGGAACAACCTGTCAGATGGCATCATTCCCCGGAGCAGTGCGAAGACGACAGCGGCGTCACTGCGGTTATTCATATAGCGGATGCTTTGACATTGATGTCTGGAGTTGGAGCCGGGACTGAAGGGCTTAACTATAGAATTTCCGAAAAAGTCTCCGACAAGTTGGGCCTGAATACAAAAAATATTGAGTTGATAATTTGCGAGACACAAATAAAATACGAAGAAATCTGCGACTTATATATGAAAGTTGAAGACTGAAAAATGGAGGATCAGATATGGCATACAACGTTTTGATAGTGGACGACTCTTCCGTGGCGCGCATGGTTATTGGCAAAACAATGCTTTTGTCCAATCAGAATATAGGGGATATTCATTACGCTACGAACGGCAAGGAGGCTCTGGATATTATAAAAGATAACTGGATAGACATTGTTTTTGCCGACATTAATATGCCGATAATGAATGGCATTGAACTTATAAATGAGATGTCTGCTGACAGCCTGATGAACTCTATCCCGGTTATAGTTGTTTCAACGGAAGGAAGTTCCACGCGGATAGAAGAGCTGAAGGCAAAAGGAATCAAAGGATACATCCGCAAGCCTTTTACGCCGGAGGAAATAAGCGAAATACTCAAAAAAACCCTTGGCGGAGGCGAAAATGAAAATTGAGGATATAGGTGTGCTGTCGGAAGTGTTTTGCCGGGTGTTGGAGCAAACTGCTTTTATGTTTGCTGTTCCAACTGACATTAATGAGCTAAATCAGGTTCCGGGGACTCAGTCTTATCTGCAATCCTGCATAACTTTTTCCGGACAGTGCACCGGACTGATATCATTTACCATACCGGAGGAGCTGAGCATAGAAATCGCGGCAAATATCATAGGAGCCAACCTTGAAATCGAGGGGCAATTGGCGATAGAACAGAAAAACGACGCCATAAGTGAAATGATAAATATCCTTTGCGGTCAGTTCCTGACTATGGTGGAAGGCGACAAGCCTGTGTTTGACCTTTCAGTGCCGGTTGCGAGTCAGCTTTCCCCGTCGGACTGGATTGCGCTTAAGGCTCTTGATGGAACCGCAGGCTTGATGATTGACGATTATCCGGTTCTTCTTCATATGGCATTGTGAAAATATAAGTTATAGGAATATATGACGAACACATTCGAAAATGCTTGTGCTGGAAAGAAAATAAAAGTCCTCATAGTGGACGATTCAGCTTTGGCTAGAAATATTCTTTCGCGTGAACTTTCGCGCCATCCTGACATTGAAATCGTCGGCACGGCGCCGGACCCTTATATTGCCAGGGACAAAATTGTAAAACTTA
Source organism: uncultured Victivallales bacterium (assembly GCA_964651145.1). Classification (GTDB taxonomy): domain Bacteria; phylum Verrucomicrobiota; class Lentisphaeria; order Victivallales; family GWF2-45-14; genus CAZYVR01. The sequence continues at coordinate 15,905 of CAZYVR010000052.1, forward strand.
AGCCCGATATTCTTACTCTGGATATTGAAATGCCCCGAATGGATGGCCTTGCTTTTTTGAAAAAACTTATGCATTATTACCCTCTGCCAGTGATTATTGTCTCATCGCTGGCGGAAAAAGGAAGCAGGATAGCTTTGGACGCCCTTGACGCCGGGGCTGTCGAAATAATGTGCAAGCCGAGCTCTTCATATTCTGTTGGCGACATGGCTTTGTGTCTGGCTGACAAGATAAGGGCGGCTGTCGCCGCAAAATTGAATAAGCCCAGAGCTCCTGTGATAAAAGTTGAAGCTTTGAAAAAAAGCAGTGACAGAATCGCTGTTATTGGAGCTTCAACAGGCGGCACGAAAGCTTTGGAGACAATATTGACGGCTCTTCCCAAAAACAGTCCGCCAATAGTAATTACACAGCATATGCCTGAGGGCTTTACAAAATCTTTTGCGGAGCGCTTGAACAATCTGTGCGAAATAGAAGTGAAAGAAGCGGAAGATGGAGACGCTGTCAGGCCAGGACGCGCTTTGATTGCCCCAGGGAATTTTCATATGCTTTTGATTCAGGCGCATGGCGGTCGCTGTGTCCAAATAAAAGACGGGCCTCTTATTTCCAGGCATAAGCCGTCAGTCAATGTGCTTTTCAAGTCTACGGCAAGAAGCGCGGGCTCCAAAGCCATTGGAGTCATGCTTACCGGAATGGGGAAAGACGGAGCCGAAGGGATGAAAGAAATGCATGATTGCGGAGCCGTAAATATTGCTCAGGATGAAAATACATGCGTTGTGTTTGGAATGCCCAAAGCGGCGATTGAACTGGGCGCGGTGGATTATATTGTTCCGTTGGAGCATATTGCCGCCAAACTTTTTGAACTTTTGTGAAAAACTGAAATGGCGGGGGAATAATAAATAATGTCAAATGATATCGTGTCAAAATATATGAAAGACACTGACGGGAAAGTAGGCTTCGAAAAGAAATTGTTGCTGAAAAAAATTTCGGAGATGTCAAATATTCCCACGCCTTCGCATCATGTCATGAAAGTGATGCTTTTGCTGAGAGACGAAAACGTAAAAATGACCGAACTTATCCAGACGATAGAGCATGACCAGGCGCTTGTGGCGCAAATACTCAAGCTCATAAACTCAGGATATTATGGCATGAGGCAAACCATTGATTCTGTGGAGAAAGCTGTAAACTTGCTGGGCATTCTGAAAATTAAACAACTTATTTATTCCGCATCTATAATGGAAATGTTCAGCGAAGACGAAAAAGAAGAATGGAATCATTCCTATACATCGTCTGTGCTTATGGCCAATCTAATGAAGGAAAATGAAATTCCGGCCGCAAGCAATCTTCCGCTCACAATGGTAATGCATGACATTGGGAAAGTTGTTCTTCGAAGATTCAGTCCCCAAAAATATAAAATGACAAAATTGCGTTCAGAAGAAGAAAGACTGCCTATGTTTAAAATGGAAAACATCGTCATGCAATTAAATCACGCGGAAGCAGGAGCTTTGCTTTTGCAGAAATGGGATATGACTGAAGACATTATTGTTCCTGTCCTTTGCCATCACTCGGAGACTGTTCCAGAAGAATATGTTTTGGAAACCGCCCTTGTCCAATTTGTCAACTGGGTCGATTGCCGGGCGAGAGGAATAAGCAATGAACCTCCCTCAAGGACGTTGATGGAAGACGCTGGCTTTGAAGAAATAGACAGCGATTACTGGATTGAATACCAAAAAAAAATAATTGAAGACATTGAAGGCGGCAGCACGCTTAGAGGCGAATCAGGAGCAACTGAAACTAAAAAATTTGAACGCGCAAATATTCCTGGAGCGTCAACGGAAGAGCCTAGGCAAGACAAATCGGAAGAAGCTCTGGAGCAATTCAAACGCAAAAGAGCTTCCAATCCTCTTCCTCCAGCCCCTGTCCCGCTCACTGATAAAAAAATGGAAAAGGAAGATGACACAACGATAATCCGAAGGCCGTCAAAAGCAGAAAAAAAACAAATAGGATTGCATGACAATAAAGAAAAAATCGACGACACCACTGTCATTTTCAAAAGACCAGAAGCAGAAAAACCCGTGATTAACTCGTCTCAAAATCCGGATGATACAACCAAAATTCCAAGGCAATAAAATTGGAACTACGGCGTAAGGCGTCAGTTTTTTTCTGAGTTTAAATAAATAAAAAAAAGCGCTTGATGCAATCGTATAAAAAACTGGACTGTGTCTAGACGCCATCCAGCGGCGGAATCGCTGGAAGCCGAAAGCTGTTGGCGCATAAAAGATTGCGCGACAACAAGATTTATTTAGTTGCAGCGACAGCTTCAGGGACTTTTAGCGGCGCCAACGCATTAGACAGAACCGCCAAAAGTCCAATACACGAGCGCGGAAGCAACATTTGCCTGTTTTAGCTTAGCTTAAAAACAGCCAGCAGCTCTGACATTAGGCCATATGCGCTGTCGCACAATCTTTTATACGCCAACAGTTTTCGCCTCTGGCGACCAGCGATTCCGCCGCTGGATGGCGTCCGGACAAAGTCCGGTTTTTATTCCGACTCCGTCGGCTTTTTTCTTTTTTAGGACTTTTGGCGGCTCCATCGCATTAAGTAACTACGGCAAAATCAGTTTTATTTTTTCAAAGAGAGAACTTGACAAAAATCACTGGCTCGTGTATACTAACTCGTGTCAGCAAGTAAAGATAAGGAGTTTTCAGTGGTTGTAACCATGAAGGATATTGCGCGGGAAGCAAAAGTCAGCCGACCAACAGTTTCTATGATATTGAACGGACGCGACTCGGAGGTGCGCATCAGCGAAGAGACTCGCAAGCGCGTGCTTGAAACCGCCAGAGTCCTTGATTACCGTCGCAATGAAATTGCGCGTTCAATGGTGACTGGCAAGACTAATTTTATAGGATTTATGGATGCCGAGATCACCACCGAATATACAGCAAAAACCTTGAGCGGAGCTGTGGATGAAGCCGAAAAGCACAAGTATTTTATGAAGATTTTTCCGTATCATCATAAGGAGTTGTTCAAGGGCATTGTTGATTCGGCGCTTGAGCAACGCCCGGCGGGAATTATTTGCCGCTCTCTGGACGAAGAATTGCTTGAATATCTCCATAGCGAATGCGTAAGGTTTGACATCCCGCTTGTTGTCATTGGCAGCGGCTTTTTTCATGATTGGGGAATTCGCGTAGCTACTGACGATCTCGCAGGCGCAGAATTGGCCGTCAGGCATCTCATAGATCTGGGGCACAGGAGAATTGCCCATGTCAGCCTTGAGCGCGGCCGGGGCTTTGTTGAGGCGCGTCGCGAGGGATATATCAGGGCCATGAGCAATGCTGGCTTGAAGACTCCTGATGAATATTTCATGCATGAAGAGAAGCTCGACTGCATTGAAACACGCATTGGCGGACTTTTTTCCGGCAAAAACAGTCCTTCCGCTATTTTCTGTTCCAGCGATTCGGTCGCCATGGTTATTTTGCGCTCATTGCGAAAAACGGGCTTAAGTGTTCCCGGCGATGTTTCGGTTGTAGGCTACGCCGATTTGGAAATGGCTCGGCTTGCCGACCCGCCATTGAGCACAGTGACCGAACCTTTTAAAGAAGTGGGCCGGACGGCTATAAAGGCGCTGATTTCCGAAATAGAATCAAAGGAAAAGGTTTCTTTTTGCAGGGAAATAAGAATAATGCTTGATGTAAAACTGGCAGCTCGCGAATCGAGCGCGCCTCTCAAATAATATAAAGGCAAAGAAAATGATTGAGAAGTTCAACGACGGGCGCGATTGGTTTTTTGAAAAACGCTTTGGGCTTTTTGTGCACTGGGGGCTTTACGCAATACCTGCATGGCACGAGCAGATACAATGGCGCAAAAATATCTCTCGTGAAGAATACGGCAAATTGGCGCAGCAATTCAATCCCCTGAAATTTGACCCGGAAGAGTGGCTTGATCTTGCCCAGGAAGCAGGAATGGAGTACATATGCTTTACCACAAAGCATCATGACGGATTCTGCATGTGGGACACGAAGCAAACCGATTTTAACATAATGAACACGCCCTATAAAAAGGACATAGTGGGCATGCTGGCGGAAGCCTGCCGCAAGCGCGATTTTCCTCTTTGCCTGTACTATTCCGTCGCCGATTGGCATCAGCCGAATTATCCCAATCAGGGACGCACTCACGAAATTCCGCATCAGCCGCAAGACTCCCCGCATATGGAAAAATATGTGGAATACCTCAAGGCTCAGATAAAGGAATTGTGCTCCAATTACGGCGAAATATTTGGCATATGGTGGGATATGAATGTTCCGCGCCACTGCGACCCATCTGTGCACAAATTGATAAGAGAACTGCAGCCGAAAGCGGTAATCAACGACCGCGGATTTGAGACCGGCGCAATGCATGACATTGCCAATGGGGATTTCACAACACCCGAACGCGGACTGCCCGACGGGAAAGCTTTTAGTGTGCCCACTGAGGGGTGTCAATCTTTGGGCAGATGGAGTTGGGGATATAAAACAGACGAGGATTTCTATTCCGACAAATACTTAATGCAAAGCATTGACAAGTGCTTGTCAATGGGCGGTAATTATCTCTTGAATGTTGGCCCTAAAGCCGATGGAACAATTCAGGAAGAATTCGTGAATACCCTGAAAAGAATAGGTAAATGGCATAAGGCTGTCCGCGAGTCATATTGCGCAGAGCCAGTGTCGGAATTGACCCAAAATCAGGAAGTGTTTCTCACTCGCAAAGGCAATGACATATACGTCCATTTAAATCAGGACCCTATTTGCAACTCTGTTAAATTAAACCCCATAAAAACAATGCCCCAAAAAGCGGTTCTTCTTAATGACAACCGCGAGCTGGAGTGCGTGGTCGATTCAGATACGCAACTTTGCCATAAAGCTGTGAACTCGCTTAGAATACGCAATATTCCTGTAAACAAAATCAACAATGAAGTAATGGTGATAAAGCTTGAGTTTGACCAAAACATATAGGAGGGAACAAGTGAATACAAGGCGTTTTACACTCATTGAATTGCTCGTTGTAATTGCCATCATTGCAATTCTCGCCAGCATGCTCCTGCCTGCATTGAAGCGCGCAAGAGGGAGCGCGCATATGATCGCATGCTCCAACAACATGCGACAAATTTATCAGGGCGCAATTTCGTATGCCGACAATTGGAACGGCTATTTGCCAGGATTGATGCAATCCGCGCCGGATTGGTTTTTCTCTCATTGGACGGGAGCCATCGTTGAAACTATTTTCTCCGGCAAGCCGGAATTGGCAACGATTAATAACCTGTTCTGTTGTCCATCAACAGACAAAGCAGGATTTGAAGCCTGCACTAGATTTACATCATATGGCCCGACATTGTCGTGCAATGATTTGAGCGACACGGCAGGAATCACAGGCGGCTGGCAATTTTGCTGGGATCCATCAAGCAATAGAGCTATTTCTAAACGTTTCAACCGAGTAATGCCTGGCTCAGTTATTATGATAGAAAAAAGATTGAACACCATTTGGGGCAGCCGCGCTGTGTCTGAAGATTACAATCGTTCTAGCTATACAAATACTTCCGCGACTACTTCATATCCTAAATGGAGCGCCGAGTATCGGCATAACGGAAATGCTAATTTTCTCTTTGTAGACGGTCACGTTGAAGGATTCAGAATAGGAAAACAATTTAATAATAATTGGACGCCAAAATAAAATAAGGATCAATGGAATGAAGAAATGTATTTTAGCGGTTATAGCTTTGCCATTTTTTTGCAGCGCGCAAATAGCAACACTCCCGGAATTATCTGTAGAAGCAGATCAAAATTGTTTTGGATCAAGAATTCAACGAACAATGACCTTGTTGAGAACCAGTTCTCCGAAAAAAAAGAAAACCATTAGAATTCTGTTTTATGGACAGTCAATAGTCGCAGGCATGGCTTGGAGGCAAATTATTGCCGAACTGAAAGAGAAGTATCCCAATGCAAATATAATTGCGAAAAATAGAGCAATTGGAGGGTATACTTCCCCGCGATTAATAAGGACAGCAACCAGCGATCTTTATCCATTTTATCCCGACCTGACCATTTTTCATGTTTATGTTGCCGGCAGTGGCGAGTGGGAGAGGATTATTCGGAATATCAGAAAATATACCACAAGCGAAATAATGATTTTTACTCATCAAGTTGCCTTTGGCGGAGAAAATCATAAAAAGCGAACAGAAGGCGATGACATAGATTCTCAGGAAATAAGATTTATAGGCCAGAAATATAACTGTGAAATTGTCGAAGTAAGAGCAGAATGGAAAAAATATTTGCAGCAAAACAAGATCTCCCCAATGGAGTTGATGGGAAATAAAAAGAGGCCGGATGTTCACCCTAACCGTGAAGGGCATCAGCTTTTGGCAAAAATGATTATGCGTCATTTAAAATACAACACTCTTTTCCAAGGGGGATGGTTTAACACTGTAAAAAAATATGACGCAAGGGAGGCATTGGAAGAAGAAAATAGCAAAATTACATTTACCGGGGAGCCATGGAAAAAGCATTGGCAAAATTACATAATAGGGGAAAATCCGGCAAGCGCTCTTAAATTGAAATTTACTGGAAATAGGATAGATGTCATTGCGGCGAACCGAAGCAAAAATGGTTCAGCTAAAATATTAATAGATGGCAAAAAACCATCTTCCTTTAGGGGCGTTTACGCATGCACGCGGTCTAGCAAGCTTCCAAACACAAGACCAGCTTTGAACAGAATCTTGCCAGGAGAAAATCCAATTGCGGAAAGCTGGACTTTGAAGTTTTCTAAAATCGACAACAACAATCCCACTTGGAGATATTTCGAGTATGAAGTGAGCGGGTCTAAAACTGGGAAGGATGGCAAAGGGAACAGCAAAGAAAAATTCATTTCAAATTCAGGGAAGATCATTATCCGTCATAGTGATTTCTTTTATGGAATGAGGCGCAAGAGTATTCCATGCCCCGACAAGATATCTTGGGAGGTTAAATGCATGGCAATCGACATGTGGAAACCCAAAAAAATAAAAGACGATGCCATTGAAAATGTCTACACTTTGGCTCAAGGTCTTCCAAATACTG
>CAZYVR010000053.1:0-22662 GCA_964651145.1 uncultured Victivallales bacterium
CAAGCTCTTTTATCAGCTCTATGCCTTCTCCGATAGTGTTTATCAGCGCAGTCTCATAACGGTTGAGCGGCTCAAAATATATATTTACCCTTTTAAGCTCCGCATATGAAGCGCATTTTTCCAATGCGCGTTTCATCAACTCAAGCTGTTCTTCTTTTGACACGCTTTCTGAATCGCCTCTTCCACGAATCAGGCCTATTATCACATTTGTGTTAAGTTCTTCCGCCAAGTCAATGTGTGATTTTATTCTCTCAATAGCCGCGCGCCTTATTTTTTCAGATGCGTCAGTAAAGCTGAGCCCTTCTTCAACAAAAGCCTGCCCGGTTCCTATTGCCGGAACTCCAAGGTTGTATTTTTTTAAGAACCTTTTTATTTCATCTGTTTTCAAAAGCTCAGGCTCCCTGACCGCGAGCTCTACTCCGTCATATCCCAAACTTGCCGCTTTTTTTATTCCTGTTTCCAGATTTTTATCATATCTGAGCGCAGAAAATTTCGTTGGCTGGGTGGATACTACAATTCCAAGTTTCATAAATTTATTCTCCATGTTCATGGCTCTATTACCACCTTCATTGTGTCCAGTTCGGTGGACTTTTTTAATCCTTTTTCGGCTTCATCGATCTTGTAACGATGGGTCACAATCTTCTCAAATGGAAAACGATCTCCATATTTCTCAAATATTTTCAAGGTGCCGCCATAACCGGTAAACGGGTGATTGGTCACACCAATCATTCTGACATTTTTTGCGGTTATATGCCGATTAATGTTGATTGTTGTTTCTCCGGTGTCTACAAAATTGCCAGCCTCAATATGGGTTCCGCACTTCCTAAGCATATCAAGCCCTTCCGTGAACGCCTGCGGAATACCGCAGCTTTCCACTACTAAATCAGCGCCGCGACCGCCGGTTTTCTCTTTGACGAAAGCAATCCTCTCTTCTTTCGTCGTCTCGTCCACATTCAATGCGAAATCGGAGCCGCATTCGAGCGCCATGTTTAATCTGAATGGAGATTTATCAATGACTATGATGTCACCGGCGCCAAGAATTCTTGCTTTTATCGCGCATGACAGCCCCATCGGGCCAACACCCTGAACCACCACTGTGTTCGACACGCCAAATCCTTTTGAACTTGCATCATAAACCGACTTCGCCTCATCAACAGCGCAACTTACGGTAAACAGTTCTGCGAGCACTGCAACATCCGGACTTATCCCATCCGGCACCTTGTAAATAAATGTATCGGGTCTTATGTACATGTATTCTGACCAGCCACCGAAAAGATGTGGCGCGTCAATGCTTGTAAATGCGTTTCCGTACGCTCTTATATTTTCGCACCAGGGGTATCCAAAAGTGTTGCGGCAATACCAGCATTTTCCACACACAATGTCGGGACACATTGTTATTCTGTCGCCGACTTTCAATTTTGCCCCATAGAACTCAATGCCTTCCGCTGCTTCTTTTGTTATCTCCTCGATAATCCCGACATTTTCATGTCCGGGCACAATTGGGAAAGGCGTGTCTGTTTCGGCCGATGTGCCGGCATATTGTTTTGCCCGACCATCGAAAGTATGTTTATCCGTTCCGCAAACTCCCGACATTTCCATTTTTACAATCATTGCCCCCTTCTCCATTTCGGGATATGGGAACTCCTGTATTTCAATCCGACCCGGCTCAACCATTACAGCCGCTTTTACATTCCGCTCCATTTTATACCTCCTTAAATCAACGCTGTTATTTTGCATTCCTGTCTGTCATCACGAAGCATAACAATATTTTCGGGGACTTCATCCAGTGATATCTTTTTGGTGCAAAGCGGGGTCATATCCATGCCCGCCGCCATTGCGGAAATGACTTTGGGGAATGTCCCATGACCCGAATGCCCCTGAGCTCCGACAATTGACGCTCTTTTCACCTGAAACACTTCACCAGTCGCTGGGATTTTTATGTCCGCTCTTGCTACAATCACAACTGTTGAATTAAGAGCTTTCCCTTCCCATATGGTTTTTTCTATGTCTGCGAACACCACATCCGGCAAACCTGTCGCCTCAAGATACAGATCTGCGCCCATTCCGTCAGTTATTTCCAGGATTCTTTCAGTAAATTTCTCTTCTTGCGGGTTAATCACATGAGTCGCGCCCATTTTTATTCCCAGTTCGGCGCGCGCTCTTTGAGTTTCAGACAGAATTACATTTGAAGCTCCGGCTCTTTTAAGTATCGCGACAGCCGCAAGCCCAATCGGCCCGCCGCCTAAAATCACAACATTATCTCCCACTCTTATGCCGCCGCCTCTTTCAATGACCGCATTGTAAGCCACTGAAGTCGGTTCAACCAGGCTCCCGGCCAAATACAGATCATCCTCATTGCTGTAAGCTTTTTTTAGAGACTCAAGATTCCAGAGATACCTAGCATTCACTGCCACATATTTTGTAAAAGCCCCATCCACACTGAAGCCTATTTCTTCCAAAGCTTCGCAATGATTGGGATAACCATCCGCGCATGGGCGACAGTATGAGCACCAGAACATCTCCTCTGCGCAGACAGGTTCGCCGCCCCGATATCTTCTGCCTGTCCTCTTGTCAATTGCATTCGGACCGGCGTCAATAACTGTTCCGGCAAATTCATGCCCCAGCACGACAGGAAAAGCTGTGAGTCCAGGATAATAGATGTATCCTTCAGCATCAGGTTGCGCCATATGCACATCGCTTCCGCAAATGCCGCAAACTTTCACTTCAATTAAAACTTCGTCATCCTTTATCTCGGGTTTTTCTACATCTTGAATTGAAAGCTCAGGATTTCTCCACACCTTGCTTCCAAGATAGGTTAATTTTCCATCGATATCCTTGCTCCCAAGTGTAAAATCTGGCTTGGGCTCCCAGTCTGCCGAAAGTATTACCGCTTTCATATCTTCTCCTTTGTTACTTGTTTCATACTTGTATCACTATAACTAAAAAAATTATTTGTCGCTTCCGCATGATTTGCGAACGACAAGTTCCGTCTCCAAAACTATATGACTGAACGTCTCGCTGCTTTGACCATCTATCTTAGTCAGCAAAATTTTAAATGCCTTGGCTCCTATTTCGCTTTTAGGCTGTCTGACCGTAGTCAATGGCGTTTCCAGCAATGAAGAAAACTTCAAATCGTCAAAACCCACCACCGCAACATCCTCTGGAACGCTCAAGTCTGCTTGCTTTACCGCCTGCATAGCGCCTATTGCCTGGTAATCATTTCCCGCAAATAACGCCGTGGGGCGTTTTTTCAATGAAAGCAGCTCTTTCATACCCTCGTATCCGCCCTGCTTGTCCGGCTCGAAACGATCTCCAAAATCAGAACTCAGGTCTTGAGTTATTTTTTTTACAAATTCAGGATTATAAACAATTCCGGCCGTCGCCAAAGCGTTTCTATAGCCCTCAAGGCGGTCATCGTTGGCGCTGCCTTCTGTGCCGTAAAGATGAGCAATATCTTTATGTCCGAGATTTATCAAATGCATTGTTGCGTCAAATGCGCCTTTCTTATTGTCAACAATTACGTAATCAGTGTCAATATCTCTGAAATACCTGTCAATTAGCACAAAAGGAATGCCGTGTTCTTTTAGCTTGAAAATGGCGTCAATATTTGCTCTTCCTCTATTGGGGAATATAATTGCTCCATTTATATTATGACGCAATGAAAATTCAATGTTTGCGTTTTCCTTTTCAATGCTGCCGTTTGAACTTTGAATTATAAGATTGCAATTTGAAGCGTTGACCCTGCTCTGTATTCCTTTGCATATTTCGGAAATAAAAATATCATCAATATCCGGAACAATGAATGATATTGTTGACTGATTAAGCGAGCCTGAAAATCCAACTCTGGCATCAGACACAAAAGTACCTTTGCCTGCTAATCGATATAAGAGCTTTCTTTCTACAAGATTGCTTATAGCCTTGCGCGAAGATCTGCGACTAACCCCATATTTCTGGCTAAGTTCATTTTCCGACAAAATGCATTCGTCGGCCTTGAGCACTCCGTCCAAAATTTGAGACTCCAAGTCTTTTTCCAGTTCAGAATAAACATATGATATATTTTTATTTAAAGTCATTTCTCCACATTTCATAAGCATTAATCCTGTTACGTACCTGTATCATACAGCAATAATTTGCGTTTGTCAACAATAAATCGTCGTTTTAGTAAAAAGAATTTGACAAGGAATAAAAAATACCGTGTTCAAAGAAAAGTATATCATTGACTAATGCTCAATCAGTCTTAGGCTTTTGTGGGATATTTTTGCCCAATGCCTTATTTCCTCAGAAAAAGATCCGTAAACAGCCATCCAGTGATGACCTACTCCATTCTCAAAAATCCACTCCATAACGTGCTCTGTTGATTTTTTGAAGGCTACTCTAAGGGGATTCCCTGGAAAAACCATTTTGGTTCTCAATGCTTCGCCTTCAAGCATTGCGCATTGATAGCCATCATCGCTTGCGGTAAGATTGATCATTGTCACCGGGCCGGGCTTAGATGGAAACAATGCGCATACGCCTTGTTCCATAAGGCGAACGTGTTCGAGTGATATTGCATCTTTATCTTCGGCAAGGCTCAGAGCTCCTGAGCCGCAATGTGAAAATACAACAGAGCCGTCTTCGAGTGGGTCAAGCCAATCTGTATTATGGGTTGGGGCGGAGGCTAAGCGCGTCAAAAGCAGTTGCGCTACAGCTCCATGCACATCGCCTTCGCATGCCAAAGGAATGCCTTCATCTGCTAAAATGGAGGCAGGAATGCAAACACGCCCCATTAGATGTGGATAACAGCCGACAGCCAAAGCGTCCAACCCCTGCTCGGCTATCGATTTTTTAAGAACATTGTAAATTCGCATGGAATCAATGCCTTCCTGATCCGTAACCCTGCATGAACCAGCGCTATTCTTAAAATTATTCCATAATTGGAGCTCATCTTCTTCTTGCTTTTTTTTCACTTCTTGCAAAAGGCTGGGCAAATCCATCGATATCACCCTGGAGCCTATCGTCTTTTTTAGCATAAACTCATTTGGGGATGTATGAGTCATTCCATTTACACGACTTCCGGCCAATCCTATTTTTGAACGGCGCATTATTTTGCTTAAAGCGGCGGCGCGAAGAAAGCTAATTGCTTTTGCAAGAGCGTTCCTGCAATCTCCCTCTCCAAATACGCTAAAAAAGGGATATTCAAGACGCTTTAGAAAGGAGGCTGCCTGCTGAGCCCCGCAAAGGGCTCCAGTCTCCATTCCCGGAAGCGGCCATAACAAAAGCGGCACAGGGCATTCCTCTATTGTGTCAAGGGCAAGGTAATCCTCAAACCAGGAAACTGGCTGAGCGACAATCGCGTCAACGTGTTTTTCTGAAAATAATCGCCCATAAGCAAATGCCTTTTCAGGGGAATTAACGGAAGCCGCTTCAACTACTTCGCAACCAGCTTCAAGCAAAATCTTTTCCATACTCGGAACAGCGGTTTCGGCGCGTTCCGCGCCAATTTCCAGAGGGCTAGAAAAAGCAACGATTCCAACTCTTGGTTTGATTGTCTTTTTAAGGCTCATATATTTGGCTCCTGGCGCTATGGTTTGCCTTTTCTTTATACTAAAAACTTTTGTGTTGTGCAGAGATCAAGGGGTTCCTAATCACGCTCCATTTTGATGAACATGCCATTCTAATAGGTTAATATTTTCCATAATTTCGAGCCACATCAATCATTTTGAATATATTTTCAAAAGGTGTTTCATAAACTAATTCATCTGCGGTGGAAAGAATGAACCCGCCGTTATGGGCTGCATCGTCAATGGCTTTTATGCAGGCTTCTTCTATTTCTTTAAGCGATCCTGTTTTCATAAGGCTAAGTGTGTTTATGTTTCCCATGAAAGCTATTTTATTTCCAAATTTTTTCTTTATTTCAGCTAAGTAACAATCTCCAGTCGGGGGTGGCTCAATTGGATTTATGCAGTTTAAATCAGTTTCATTCGCGCATATTTCTACAAGCCCTCTAGCTCTGCCACAAGAATGGAGAAAAGATGGAATACCAGCGTCTTTTGCCATTTTTGTTTGCTTTTTTAGCGTCGGCAAAGTGATTTCTCGGAATATGTCAGGAGTGCTTAACAACCATAATCCAGAAGCGCCTAGCATGAGAAAATCCGGACTTGACTCCAAAGCGATTTCTGTACTGGAAAGAGCCTGTTGCGCTTCCAGGCGCACCAGCTCACTGAACATATCTTGATTGTCATAATACGCATCGAGAGCAGTTGTTAATTCCCCTTGAAAATAGCCCATTAAAGAATGTAGACCCGGAACCTTTACATTGATTCCAACGGCTCCATCATCGCCCATGTCATTTTTCATTTGCCGATATTTGGAATTGTCATATTCGGCCACAGGTGGAAACAAATAACGCAGCTTTGGAAAGTCATCTTTAAAATTTTTGATCAAACGCTCAGGATATTGAGAGCATTCTCCTGTGTGAAAAACCTCTTCAGCGGTTAATTCTCCGACTGGCGTTTTATATGAAGTTCTTACCAGCACCTGTTTCTTATTCTGAGAAATCACCTTCCTGCTGCATTCATATTCAGCTTTCTCATAAATTATTCCAGGACTTCCATATATAAACCAGCCATCAAACTTAAAATATCTGACAGCCTCAATATAAGCTTTCCATATAGGAGGAGCATGATGATAAAAAATATCCAGAAAATTTTTCCCTGCAATTTTCCCGGCAAGCTTGCATGGAATGTAACAGGACATGTCGGGCGCAACAGGAACCATGTCCGGTTTTTCATTTTTCATTGCGGTTATCATTCGTTCTTTAGATGTCATCATGAATACACCTTCATTAAATTGTAGACTTTTACGTTAACTGTTTTTTCTTTATCCCAAAAGACTTTGCATTATGTATAGGTCGAGCTCTTCGTAATCACGCTCCGCTATCATTGAATTCATTTTCTCGTCATCAAGGCTTCTGCTTATTTCCAGAAGCTTGAAAAATATTTCCCGACTGTTGCGAAGATGCTTTGTCGACACATCAAGCTTTTGGGTGCGCATTGCTTTCACGTCAAGCCCTATCCACTCGCCGTCATTTCCGTAACCGTGTTTGTCCAGAATGCGCACCTGATTAAACGCTCGTCTCAGGTCAACGCTGCCGAAGGTTTTGTCCTGGTCAAATTTCATTCCATTCTGGTCATTCAAGTGGACGCTCCATAATTTTTGATGAGCAAGGGCGTATCCCATTTCGTCGGATGGATCGAGTCCCGCCAAAAGCGCGTGTGCGCTTTCGATGAGAGCGCCAACGCGTGAATGATCAGTAGTTAGCAACCCCAAGCCGATAGCGTGGCCGATAGTTGGGATATAGGTGTGATCCATAGGCTCATTTGGCTTTGCTTCGATCATGACGCGGATTTCTTTGTCATAATCGAGCATCATCTGGATAGCTTCCGCTATTCGTGTTGTCGCCACAACAGAATCTTTGGCCTCTCTGATATATGTGCCTTCACGCGCCAGCCAAAGCACTATATTTTTTGTGCCAAGCGCGTTGGCTATGTCAATAGTTCTCTTGCTTCTTTCCAGCGCGTATTTGCGACACTCAGGATCGTTTGACGTATAGCCGCCGTCAATTGTGCGGGAATCTTCCCACAATCTTGGAGCAACAAACTCAGGAACAAGCCCGTGCGCATCTAGAGTCGCCTTCATGGCTTCAGCTTTTTTTACAATCTGCCCCGGGCTAAGCTCGTTCATATTTGGCACGGCGTCGTCGTCATGAAACTGCACGCCATCAAACCCGAGCTCTTTGTACATGGAGAGCTTTTTGTTGAAATCTATTGAATCCCTGACCATTGGTCCGAACGGATCGGCGCCTTCATGAATGTTCCATGGTCCGAATGAAAATCTGAATGTTCCTTGCATTTTTTCTTTCCCTTCCTTAAACAATTATTATTTTCAGAATGATTTAATCGATCATTTTTACCCATTTTTTTTCACTTGCAGAACTTTTCAGAACAGTTTCAATAAAGCTTAATCCTAGGATTCCATCTTCAACTGTTGGAAAATCCAAGTCGAGCTCATCTGGGCATATCCCATCACAAACAGCTTCAATTGCCGCCGCAAAGTTGCGATACAAATTGGCAAATGCCTCTATGAAGCCTTCCGGGTGGCCTGCTGGCATTCGTGTATTGTGGGCGGCAAGAATTGAATCCGTTCCGCCCCAGCCAGTGCGAAGCATTTTTTTTGGGGCGTCATTGGACTTAAAAATCAATGTGTTAGGTTCAATATGTTTCCATTCAAGAGCTCCCTTGCTGCCATAAACTCTAATTTGCGGATCATTTTCTTCACCTATAGACATCTGGCTTGCATATATTATGCCTTTGGCTCCATTGTTAAATCGCACAAGGACATTGCTGTCATCATCCAGTGCTCTGCCTGAAACAAACGATGTCAAATCAGCGCATATCTCCTCAATCTTCAGCCCCGTGATATATTCCGCCAGATTTTCAGCGTGAGTTCCTATATCGGCAGTGCAACAGCTTTTGCCTGCGGTCTCTGGATTTGTGCGCCATGTGGCTTGCTTATGGGATGAGTCTTCAATTTTTGTGGACAGCCAGCCTTGGGGGTATTCGGCTACAACTTTGCGAATTTCGCCCAAGCTCCCTGATTGCACCATCGCTTTGGCCTGTTTTACCATCGGATAGCCAGTATAATTGTGAGTCAGGCAGAAAAGAAGTCCTTTCTCGTTTACTTTTTCTCGCAGTTTTTTAGCTTCCTCCAAGCTCATGCACATTGGCTTGTCGCAAAGAACGTGAAACCCGTAATCCAGAGCCGCCATTGCAATCGGAAAGTGCAGATGATTAGGCGTAACAATAGATACGAAATCAATCCTCTCCTCCTCCGGGAGCGATGCTTCCTTCTTCAACATTTCATGATAATCTTTATAAGCGCGCTCAGGAGCAATAAATAATTCTGCGCTTATTTGTTTTGACTTTTCAAGAGAAGAGCTGAAAGCTCCGCATACGAGTTCTATTTTTCCATCGAGACGCGCTGCCATCCTGTGCACATTTCCGATAAATGCTCCAGGTCCGCCGCCTACCATTCCCATTTTTATTTTGTGTTTCATCTTGTGTCCTGTTTGTGAAATTTTGGTCTAAGAGATTATTTCTCTAATTATTTAAGGCTCTTCTCTTCTTGTCTTTTGTCATAGTCAGCAGGTTCTCTCGAGTGATCCATCTCCCCGTAAAATCTTAACCGATTAAGTTATATTATAGTTATTGACCACCTGCTTTGTCAATAATTCTTCGAAATAAAAACACAAAAAAATTTGACTTTGTGCCTAGGTGTGGGAATTTTAACGCAAGGCACAAGGTTAACTTAATTGATTTAAAAATGAATATTACAATATCGGAAATAGCTGAGAAAGTTGGATTGTCTAGGGCAACTGTATCAAAAGCTCTGAATGACAAGGACGACATATCCCCTAAAACCAGGAAACGAATAAAAAAAATAGCAAAAGAGATGGGGTATTCTGTAAATATTGCGGCCCAAATGTTGTCAATACAGAAAACTAAAACAATAGGAGTGATTGTGCCGTTTCCTCAGAATCCGAGCGTAATAGAGCGTATGAAAGGTATTCAACTTGAGGCTCTTGATGCTGGATACTTGAGTTCAATGGCATTTCATGATGGCAATCCTGAAAATGAAATAAAACAAATAAAGTTATTGCATGGTCGAGTTGACGGAATGATAGTAACTCCTTTTCGTCAAAGCGAAGAACTGAAAAAGACCCTGAGTTTGTGTGGATTGCCACTTGTTTTTATGAGCGAATGCCTTTTCGGAGTAGAAGCAGATTATGTGGGTAACGACGACGAAGAGGCCGGCCGAATTGCCGCAATGCATCTGATTGAAAAGGGTCATGTCAATATAGCATATCTCGGGAGCACGCCAGACACTTATTCCGATCAAAAATTGCTTGAGGGATTTAAGCAAGCCAGCAAATCGCATCTTTGCGACATACTTCCATTCTGGGGTTGCACAAACAGAATTTCCACTCTCAAAAATATGGAGGCCAT
Source organism: uncultured Victivallales bacterium (assembly GCA_964651145.1). Lineage (GTDB taxonomy): Bacteria > Verrucomicrobiota > Lentisphaeria > Victivallales > GWF2-45-14 > CAZYVR01. Next base: position 10,044 of record CAZYVR010000053.1, read on the forward strand.
TCTAAGGCGCAAAGAAAGAATAACGGCTATTTTTGCATTTTCCGACCACACGGCGTTATGGGCAATGGATTTTTTTGCCCGGAAAGAGTTGGGTTCATCGGAGCGGATAGCGTTGGTCGGGTGCGATGACATTGAGTTCTCATCCATGGAGAGAATTTCTTTAACAAGCATTTCTCAGCCTAATCTTGAAATAGGCAAACAAGCTGCCAAAATGCTACTGGAGCACTTGATTAACCCCGAGGAGGTGATGTCTTCCAGGAGGATTATTTTTCCGCCCACTCTCAAGCCTAGGCAATCCTCTGATTAAGGTTTAGCTAGGTTTTTCTGGACTTGCTCTCTTGACAATCCCTTCATTTTTATATATAATAACTTAACCGATTAAGATGAAACTCGATTTAAGGAGAAATTGAAAGTGATGCTTTCCGCGGAAGATGGATTATTTTACAGAAACATTGATTTGACAGTTGCTGGCGGCAATCTACTTGCGTCTTGGGTTGCTTGGGAGCATGAAGGCAGAGAAAGTATTATAGCTCAAAAGATGACCGATGGCATGAAGGAGGAAAATGAAACCTTCGTTCTTGAAAGTTCAAGATATCATCCAGGAAAAGTAAAAGTTCTTTCTAGCTTCAAAAAGGTTTTGCCTTTTTTGTTCTGGATAGGCTATAAAAATAAAAAAGGAACTCTATTTTTTTCATCCGACATGAAAGATTCAGAGCCTATTCCCTGCCTGAATGGTTGTAATGTCGGAGATTTTTCTGTGGTCGCTGGACTTGACGATCACATCTTTTTAGCTGTTGAAATATGGACTTCCAAGAAAACCTCTATAATGCTTTTCTGCTTTGATGGGGACAAATGGACTGAATGGGGTTTTAAGCATTCGGCTTCTTTGAGGCACCCTCAGCTGGCTGTGTCTAATGATGGATTTCTTCTGTTGGCTTGGAGCGAATATGTCAAGGGCGAATACAAGATAGGTTCATGTCTCTTTAAGGCTGGAAGGCAATGCGACATTCCATTATTTGGAAAGAGTGGACAATGGAGCGTTCTTCCGTCTGTTGCATGTGATTGCAATGGAGTTTTCTATCTTTCCTGTTGTGTTGAAAACTTTTGTGAGCTGGATAACGGAGTTGTTAGTTTTCACTCGGAAATAGCGACTGCCAAGCTGGCGTCTGTTGGAACTCACGAATGGCAATTGACAGGTTCATCATGCATAGACAATTCGATGAATCCATGGATGGCTCCCTATGCGGGGCGGCGGCGTTTTTCACAGCTTGTGACACGCAATAAAGGCGGAGCTTTTGTCGTTTTCGAAGAAAAAAACGACCCTGATTCATACCTGCCAGGTCCTGGGCGGCTAATAATAAAAGATGTAGAAGAAGAAGGAGAAAAGATACTTCATGAAGGGCGTTCTAAATACACTGTGGCTTCAACTTTGACCTCTGCTGACAAATTAGCATTCGCCAGTGCAATGCAGGATGAGCGATATTTGCGATATTCGCCGCCTTATCAGGTCGATTTTTGTTGCTTGGATGAATGTGTTTTTCCAACAAGGCCGGACAAGCTACAAAACAATTCAAAATGTTCAACTTTTTCAGCTATTAGTATTGTGCGGGGGAAAAAAACATTTGATGAATACCAACTCTTTTACGGAGATATTCATGTTCACAGCCGCTATTCTGGAGATTTGCTAGGGGAGCAGGATGAATTGTACCACTATGCAAAAGATATAGCCGGGCTTGACTTCATTGCAATAACTGAAAACGACTATGTCGGCTTTACGCATCCTATGCCGGAAGATGTATGGGAAAAAAATAAACGGAATGCCAATTTTTATAATTCCCCCGGCGAATTTACAACGTTCGTAGGATGGGAACATACTCTTCATAAGATTGGAATGGATACACATCGCTGTGTGATTACAGATAGTGACGATGTGCCGATTTACTCATGTTTTGAAGAGAAGTACGCTGCCTCAGGAAAACTGGAAGAAAAAATGCAAAAAGAGCGTGTTCTACTCCATCATCATCATCAATTCGGCTTTGATTTCACCGATGAAAATCTGGAGCGGAATATAGAAATAACAAGTGGCTGGAATTCACATATGCTAGAATCCGTTGAATTCAGGAAGAAACTGCATATAGCTCTTGATAACGGCTTTAAGCTGGGTTTTATTGGGGGAAGCGACAACCATCAGCGAAACCCAGGATTAGGCGGAGCTATAACTGGCGTTTGGGCAAAGTCCAATACTCGAAAGGATATTTTTGATGCATTGAGAGCGCGCCGCTGTTTTGCAACAACGGGCATCAGGCCGGATTTGAGATTTAGCGTTTGCGGAAAAACTATGGGGGAAGAGGCGAAGATAAATAGCGTGCCTAAGTTTTGTGTTAATGTATCAGCTGACAAGCCAATCGTTCAAATTGAAATTATCAGGGACGGGAAAATAATTTTTGTTTCAAACTCCAATTCTTTTGAATGGTTTGATGATTCTTGTGCCATCGGGCGTCACTATTATTATATCCATGTTGTATTTCAGGGAGAGCAACCGATTTTGCCGTGGAATTTGGCAGTTCCCTTCGGAGTTCATGCATGGAGTAGTCCTGTTTGGATATTAAAGTAAAATTGATAAAATGGAGATAAAATGAAAGCCAGACCCCAATATATTTTAGAAAATCATGAAGACGAAATCTATCATGAGCAAAGGCTTGATAAGCTGACAACAGAACCGGAGTATTATGCCTTTGTTAACAAAGTTTTGGTATTCAATAGGGCAATGGAATGGATTGAAACCGATGCTGGCAATATTCTTTGCTACAGCAAGGGCGGAGATTTGCCCCTTACCGGATCTAAGCAAGTTTCAAAATGGTATTCAGACCCTTTGAATAAAATTGAGAGCGAAATAGAGTTTTCTTCCTTTGAAAAATGCTCTGAAAGAAACAGGGACTGTGCGGTTCTTCCTGCATTTCAATTTAATATTCTACAGCACCCGGGATTGGAATTAACAGTAAAAGAAGCCAATGCTGACTGGCAATTTTGCATCTTTATTAAAGGACGGAGCGGTTCGCCATTGCTATGCAGCGGTTGGAAAACGGAGCCTGCCGTATCTATGAAATTCAATATCCGAGAGGCCTTGGAGCAAAAAGGGTATAATTTGCAGTTTGCGGAGCTTCATTTTGCAGTAGGAACCTGGACATCAGATAAAAAGAGGCCTTCACGCATAAAGTTCAAGATGAGCCTCGTATCAGAAGCCACTATAATCCCATCACTGCCAGTGATTCGCTCAAAGAAAACATTGCGGGAAAAAGAAGCTTTTATATCGACTGTTGTCTTGGACGAGTCAGGCCATCTTTGCGACAAAAGCAATGTAAAAGTCTGCGCATTCCTCGGGAATGAAAAAATTCCGATGAGTGAGGGGAATAAGCTATGGACTGCCAGTCTTCCAGAGCTTCCTTGCGGAGAATATGACATTAAGCTGCAAGCTATGGGGAAAGTAAATAAAGACTCCTCGGTTCATGTGAGAATAACTGATGGCAATTTCTTTTCATATTCTAAAAAGCATAAATCTCTAGTCTTAAATAAACATATTATGGGGCCTATGAGCGGGTCATATCAAGGAATGGCGCTTTTCGGAGGAGAAAATGCAGGGAAAAAGATGCTAAATGGACAGGACGCTTGGGATGAGTTAACTGGCGGGGCCGAACCAAGGGAGCATTGGCATTATTGGGAAGCCTTGACTGAAGAAGAACTTGATGAACGCTTTTCTTTTCTTGCTAATTCCGGCTGGACTCTTTTGCATTTATCTCAACATGCTGGAATTTGGGAGCGCCTAGACGCTGGCGGCAGAATATCGCCTCATGGCGCAGAGCAATTAGGGTTGTATTTGCGTTTGGCTTCAAGGCATGGCATGGCTGTTTTACAAGCTTTAACGCATTATCCGTATGCTGTGGATTCTCTTGATTGCGAAGATAATGAACTTTCAGGCACTCCGCCGTTCAGCCGGTATATTGAAGAGTTCAGCTTCAAAAATGATGATTGGACTAGGCCTGAAAGTAATTTCACGGCGGCATTTCACTGTTATCTTAGACATTATGCAATGCTGTTTAATGAAGAAACGGCTATTTTTGCATTGAGCGCGTCTGGAGAAGGAGACATTAAGGCTGGCCCCGACAGGGTTAATTCCACTCATAAATTTATGAAGTCTGTAGATAAAAACCATTTGTTTCTTTCAGAGCCTATTCACAGAATGAAAAAGCTTCCAAGCTCTCACTGTAAAGGCTGGAAGCAGGAGTTGTTTGGAAGCAGAACTTACTGGATTGGAGAAAAGATAAAGCCAGACACGGACTTGGGCATTGAATATAAACTTATGCAATTGGGTCATATTTTCATGGGAGAAGGGTGTTGGCCATGTTGGCCTTTGTATGCCGAGTTTCAGAATAAAGTCGGTGGCAGATATGCCACGGACGACACATGGGCTGGTTCCGAACGCTATCGCTCAAGAGTTAGAGACACTATATATTTGGGGCTTGTTCATCGATCGCCAATTATCCTCACATGGGATGAGCAAACGACTGAAGATGAACGTTTTATTTTTGAAAAGATAAGACATTCTGTTGATTGGGGGCAGTCATTTTTAGAACCTCAAATTGCTGTAAGAGTCAATGCTTGCAATGTTCTTGATGAAGGCAGAGCGGCGTTGGCTGAATATGAAAAATTCTTCTCCAGCGTCCCATTGAATTACAAATTGATTTCGCCAGATTCTTCCTTGAAGGATAATGATTTTGCGACACTGGACGCAACTGGGTTAGAATGTCCAGATTTGGCATTTTCTTCTGATGGCGGAACATTGCCAGACTCTTTGAAAGAGGAAATTCCTTTTGCAATCACAGGGAATTATAGGGTTAGCTTTCTATGGTCTTCAGATAGAAGAACATTAATCGCATATGTATACAACTCGGCAGGATATGCCTGCTCCCCACAGAAACTTGCCGGGAATATACATAGAGTTCCGGTTCCGACAGAATTAAGCCTGCAATTTCTAAATTTGCCTGAAGACAAATTGAACTATACGCTATATGATCTTAATAAAAAACAACCCATAAAAACAGGGATGGTTAAAAAGAACGACAATATAGATTTGGGAGTGACACAAAAAGATTACTTGTTATTTACAAGGTAGGAGAGGATATATGTTTAAAAATTTATTTTCCAAACGCTTTACATTGATTGAATTGCTTGTGGTTTGCGCGATTATAGGCATTTTGGCAAGTTTGCTTTTGCCTGCGTTAAAAAAGGCCAGAGACAAGGCGGCGACAATAAAATGTCAGTCAAACTTAAAGCAATTGAATCTGGTTATGCAATATTACATCAATGATTACGGAGGCTATTTCCCAAAAGGAAACCCAACAGTTTATCGTTGGTACCATAGGTTTAGCGCGCTTTCAGAATATTTAGGATATGACAAAATGGGATATTATGACTTTCATGCATCGAACGCAAATACAGCTTACAATTGCCCGGCATCCAAATACGACTATTTCCTGAATACAAGTTCTGGGGATTTTGTTGATTATGCGGTAAACGCTCATTTAGTAACCACCTCTGCTTTTTACCGTGATTATGCAAGAATAACTATCGTTAAAAATCCATCAAAAACTTTCCTCTTTATGGATAGACTAAGGTCTAACGAATCGGGGAGCGGCTACTGGCCTTTTATAACTGAAGCTTCCTATTTTGACTCTTCTTTATATGATAGGATACACACAGGCCGCCATTCAGGCCGTTTTAACATAGTGTGGGTTGATGGACATGTGAGTTCAGAGCGAATGGGAACCTTAGAAAAGGAAGCGTTTGATCCCGTGCAATGAATAACTTTAACGTAAAAATATTTTCAGAGAGGAGCTCTATGATTTTAAAAAGTTTTTTGAGGGGATTCATATCCCTTAATTTTGTTCTTGCATCTGCCCTAGAGCTGAAAGCCAGCGAAGACAAGAGGCATGTGGAAAAGATAGAAAATGTAATGAATGAGCCGACAAAAGAGGCAAGAAACCTTCTTCCATTTGACACTTCATTTGAAACTGGAGATTTTAATTGGCGTTGCAAAGGTGCAATTGACGACAAGACTGCTTGTCATGGGAAGCGCAGCTTGTTGCTTTCAGGAAAAACTCGTTTTGTGGTCACCCCCAGAATTCGAAAGAATATTGAGCCAGGCAAAAAATATATTCTCTCATTTTATGCAAAAACCGGCAAGCCTGCAAGCAACCTTGCAGTGGAGGTAAGGTTTGCCGATTGGAACCAGAAAGCGCACAAGATAAAAAAAATATCAAACGAATGGACGCGCCATGAAATAGAATTGCCCATTCAAAAGAAAAGAAAAAGCTGGTTTTATCTTGTGTTTTCCAAGAGCCTCAAAGGCCAAGTTTGGTTGGACAGTATACAGTTGGAGAAAGAGACGCTTACTCCTTATCAAGCATCAGAGGCAATCAGTTTGAGTGTGGAGGGGAATGACGCGCCCGGCAATATTTATCTTACAAGTGATGAATCTTTACTTTTAACCTTCAAAATATGCAATCATTTGTTGGCGGATGAAAACTATGAAGTTATCTGTGAAACGGAAGACTATTACAAAAATATTGTTTCAAGGCAGACAGGCAAGCTTCGGCTTCCCCAAGGCGATATTGTGTTAAAAAAAATTGAGGTTCTACCGAAAAGGGACAAAGGGTATTATGTTTCCAGAGTAACACTGAAAACTCAAGATGGGAAATTGGTTAAAAGTTTTATTTTGCCTTTTGGGATTGTGGGGAAACCTTTAGCTGACGGTAATAGTAAGGACTCATTTTGGGGTTTGCATCCGGGGCGGTTTAAAGTTAGAGGAGAGAATCTTACGCAAATTTCCTTGGAGGCATTGAAAAGGATAGGAGTTAAATGGGTAAGAAATTACAGAAGTTGGAAAGAAGATAAAAAAGGCAATGTTTCACTAAGGAAAGAAAACTATCTGCCTGCTCTCAAGAATGGCTTGGCGATGCTTGAAACGATAAATATTCAATCCGCTCCTAAATGGGCAAAGGACAAGAAAGGTGACATCATCAATACAAATGATTGCGCTGAGTACATTGAGAAGTTTATACCACAATTAAAGAAGTATGCTCAGTGTTGGGAATTAGTAAATGAACCTGACTTAAGTTTTGCATATCATAAGAATATTTCGGTTGAGGAGGGCGCAAGAAAATATGCTGAAATTTTAAAAGTAGTATATGCGGCGAGCAAAAAAGTTGCCCCTGATGTTCCTGTGGCCGCATGCGGCGTTACTGCTGCCCAGAGTCGCGGCTTTAGCTTCGTGGAAGAAGTTATGAAAACAGCGCCTGATTGCTTTGATATTATGCCAATTCATCCGTATTCGAGGACTAGAGATATTGGCCCATACGGAAGCAGTGTTGGCCCTGAGGAAAATAATTTGCGCAAAATATTGTTGAATTATAGTGACTTGGTAAAAAAGCATAACGGCAAGCAAAAACTCTGGATTGGCGAACTCGGCTGGTCTCTTGATGTAAGAACCCCTTTTATAAGCAATTTCTCAAAAACTCAAGCAGAATACTTAGCTCGTGTAATGATCCTTGCGCGTTCTCTTCCTGAAATTGAACGAGTAATGTGGTTCACTGCATTGGGATGCGTGGAAAAATTGCATTACGAATATGGCATTTGGAGAAATTCCTCTTTCCCGCTTCCTGCAACTGTGGTATATTCAAATTTGGCAAGAATATTGCAGAAGGTAAAACCAGTCAGACCAATTATGGAGGGAGATATACGGGCATACGCATTTGAATCTGGCGAGCAAAAACGCCCTTTAGTTGCTGTTTGGAAATGGAATGGAGAATCGGAAGACATGTATATAGATTTGCCTCCCCATAATATTGAAGCGATAGACATTATCGGAAACAAGTTAGCTAGCAAGCGAAAAGACAATGAGGAAATTATAAAGTTGACGACAAGTCCTATTTTCCTTTTTGGGAAAAATGTTTCAATGAACAAATTCTGTGAGAAAATCAAATCAGCGACTTTTTCAAAAAATCCAGTTAAGATAAAGCCTGCGCTAACTAGTCTTTCTTCTTTTAGCTGTGTCTTGGAAAATAGGTCATATAATATTGTAGAAGGATATATTAAAATCATTTCTCCTGAAGGTGTTCTAGTTCGTGACTCTGGACACAAAGTGACACTTTCTTCCAGGCAGATACTCAATATAAATTTCCCTCTTGCAATAGAAAGCAAGCCCAAAGACTTGAATGGAAAAGAATTTGAAGTTGACTACAGGACTGATGATGGCAACTTTGTTTGCAAGAAAAAAGTTGCCATAAATTTGGAACTTTGTTATTATAGAAAGATGAAAGACGCAAAAAGTTGTGATCTTCCTGAATTCACAAAAGCTCCCCCTCACGTTTTAACTGAAAGGCGCAATATAAATCCTCCCGATTTGATGGTGGGCTGGAATGGCACAGAAGATCTTAGCATAAAAGCTTGGACTGTTTGGGATGAGAAGTGTTTTTATTTTTATGCTTTGGTAAAAGACGATATCTTTCATCAAAAAAATAAAGGGAGGAGAATATGGAAAGGGGATTCTTTGCAAATGGCATTTGACACCCAAAATGATGCGCAGGAAGGCGTCAAGACATATGATAAAAATGATTATGAATTTACTTTCGCATTGACTAAAGAAGGCAAAAAAGCATATAGCAATAAAAATCAAGAAGCAAGCTTGTCTAATTTAGATTTCTATATAAAAAGAGAGATGGGCTCTATTATTTACAAAGTTGCGATCCCGTGGCAAAATCTCAATATTACCCCCAACGCAGGCAAAATCATAGGCTTTAACTTTATTGTAAATGACAACGATGGGAATGGCAGAAATTATTGGATGGGGCTAAATCCCGGCGGCATCGCTGAGATTAAAGATCCATACAGCTTTAAGAAATTTGCATTAATAAAATGAAATTCTTTAAAGCTTTTAGTTTTGCCCATAATATATCTTGTCTTCTGAAAAATTATCAAGAATTAAAAGTAAAACTATAATCTGTCGTAGTAAACCGGATAAAAAAAGCATTGTATACCATTCTTATTGAAGGAAAGTAATGTTGAACTTTAAGGAAAAATTGTATCAGCATGGATTAATAAGTCAAGGATGTTCTAAGCGACTGAAAACATTCCGTAATAAACTGAATAATCGTAGCAATATCACATATGCTACCATTGGTGGTTCGATAACTTTCGGATCTTGCGCAGAGCCTAGAGAAGAAAAAGCTTATCCTTCATTATTTTCTCAGTACCTGAATAGTCACACAGAGTGCCGTTTCATCAATGCTGGAATCGGTGCAACGACCAGCTTATTCGGAGCTTTCCGGGCGCAAAAGGATATTTTGCAGTATATCCCTGACATTATAACTATTGAATTTGCCGTTAATGACAGCGTCAATCCTGATACAGAAGGATCTTTTGAGAACTTAGTGAGACAATGTGTTTTATTGCCGCATAAACCATTGGTTATTCTAATTTTCACCATGAATTCAAAAGGTCAAAATTGCCAACATCTTCATATCCCGGTTGGAGAGCATTACAAGCTGCCGATGTTGTCTTATCGCGATGCTGTTTATCCAGAAATCGAAGTTGGCAGTTTTAAATGGGAGGATATTTCTCCCGATGAAGTTCATCCAAATAATGCAGGACATGCCTTTATCGCCTCAATGTTGAGTCAGTTTGTAGAAACGGCTTCTCCGGTTATAAACGAAGAAGATAGCCTTCCTGAATTGCTTTTTTCAGATGGGGCAAAATATAGCGATGGCCATATTTTTGACGCGGATAATGTTGATTGCATCAATAATTCTGGCTGGAATCAATACTCTCATAACCATGGATTTGCCAGTTGGAAATCTGATCAACCATCTTCAGAGTTAATAATCCGACTGAAAGCCAAACTTATTATTATTGGCTTTGTTAAATATGCCGGAGATTATGGGAAAATTGAAATTAGCATAGACAATGATCCCGTCATTGTCATCGATGGCTTCTTTGAAAAACCGCAAATACAGGAATGGGGCGGTGGTCATACAGTATTAACTCCCTTGATTGATAACCCAGACTCCAGCGAACATATTATCAATATTAAATTGCTTGATGAATATCACAATGACAGTAACGGGCACATGTTTAAAATTACCTACTTTCTCACAAGTTAAGCGAGGCGAAATTTACACGTTTCACCACCAGTTATTTGATAAATCCTGGAAGGTGTCATAATTCATTGAGTTCAAAAAACCATTTTTTGTGCGTGGCAATCAATCTGAATTGTTTGAGCACAAATTCATTGTATATTTGGCTTACGCAAAAAATAATGGAGCTTGATATATGATAAAAGAAACCTTCGACAAATTCTCCGCCCTGATCCAAGGACTCAATGACGACGCGGTCAAGGACGCGTTTGTTAATTTCCAGAAGTCGCTGGAATATACCATCGAGGAAAACAGCGTCATGCGCGAGGTTCTCCGCGATAAATACAACTGCAAGAAAATAGAGCTTACTGACGAGCAAAAAAAGCGCCTGGCCATCAAGGCCATCAATTTGAACAAACACATTCTCGAAGACGTGGTAAATATTTTCCAGCCAAGCACGATCCTCGGCTGGCACCGCGACCTTATCGGCAAGAAATACGACAGCACAGGAAGCCCGAACGGGGCAAGACGCGGCCCTAAAATCACGCCGCCCGAAGTAGTGGCCGAAGTGTTAAAACTTGCTCGCAGAAACCCCGAGTGGGGCTATGAGCGTATTGCCGACTGCATGGCATATCTTGGCTTTAAGATTTCTGAGTCAACAGTGAAAAGGATTTTGCTCGATCATGGGCTAATTCCCGATCCAGACCAGAAACACCGCGTAGAATGGGCGCGTTTTATATCATCTCACAAGGACGTTCTCGCGGCCACAGACTTTTTCACGGTCGAGCTTCTCACAGAGGAGAGTATCCAGCGCTACATGGTTTTGTTCTTTATCGATATCGGAACTCGAAAAGTCGAGATAGCCGGAGTTCAAAAAGACCCTGACGGCCCTTGGATGGCGCAAATGGCGCGCAACCAAACAGACGCCTTTGACGGTTTTCTTTTGGGCAAAAAATATCTAATTCATGACCGTGATCCGCTGTATACGGAACAGTTCTCCAAAATAATGAAAGGCTCAGAAATAACGCCCAAGCGCCTCCCCGGATATCGGCCAGTTATGAATTCCTTTGCGGAATCCTTTGTGAAAACAATAAAAACCGAATGCCTCAACAAATTGGTTTTGACAAGCGAGACTCAGCTGCGCTACGTCCTAAAAAATTATATTTATTTTTACAATCATTGCAGGCCGCACCAAGGCTTGGGCGGGAGGATGATTGAGCCCCTACCTCAGGACAAAGACGGCGAGATTGTCGAGTTCAACCATCTGGGCGGCTTAATGAGATCGTACCGCCGCGTGAAGCAGGCCGCTTGATGAGGGACGGAATTATGACACCTTCCCATAAAAGCGAAAATCAAAGTTGCTGTTTGAGCTTGGTTCTCAGGCAAGAATAAAAATGATGAAAGCCGGAAATAGAGGGCAAAAACCAAGTGAAATTTTTTAATTTATTTCGCTTATTTGGAAATTTTTAAAATAAATTCCATCTTCTGCAAGTTGCTTATTATAAACTTCCAAGACGAATAGAGAGCAGCGGAGAGCAGTTCGATTTTTATCTGACATCCTCTACGAAATATCCCCGAACTTTTCAAGATATGCCTTCCTTTGCTCAATAAATTTATCAACAGCTTCTTTTGACTTTTCTTTCGGCACAAAATAAAGAGTTCCTTTTTTGACAACAAACGGATCAGTCGCATCAATCAGCCTCAAAAAGTCTTGATGGCTTATCCCTTTTTCTATTAAGAGGGTAGCCCGATCATCATTGGCGTTATAGACGCTTTCGTCAATTTTAAATAATTGTTTCACTGTAATTTCTTTCCTTTTTTTTATGGATATGGAGCCGGGCGACAGCACGGGATCACTACATATTGGTCAAATTGATTCGGGCCTTCACATATAAAACTTACTAAATTATCAGGGCCGCATGGATAATTGATGTTGTTAAATTTCGCCTTTGCCTCCCCACATGAAGAACCCCATTGTTCAGACGGAGACATCGGATAGCTTCCTTCCGGACAAACCGGGTCAAAGCATTCATACGGCGGGTCGCCCTGGTCATAATTTTCGGCAAATGTCTGACAATCATCAGGACAATAATCTTCGATATCAATAGAATACGTTGCTGATTCATAGTCTGTCCCTTCCCATGTTCCAGCAGTGTCAGGCTCTTCAACAGCCTCGCATGAGCCGCCTGAAGAGCTTTTCTCCCAACCTTCTGATCCACAATTGTATGTGACGCTTATTCGACAGTATTCAGTTGTCTTGGCGCAAGCCGATTCGAGGTCATCATTTAATTTTGTATTGTTGTCGGAAAGATAATCCGATGCTTCGTAAAGACTTGGGAAACTCCCGTCGTAAAGGCGCACTGTTTTTGTGCGATTGCCCTCATCGTCAAGCACGCATTCTTCAGGCATTTTGTCCTCGCAGATGACGCTAA
>CAZYVR010000054.1:0-22537 GCA_964651145.1 uncultured Victivallales bacterium
AAGCAAAGATCAACGGTAGCAAAATATTTCAAATGTCCACCAAATCGAAGAAGGAGTTAAAAGTGTCAGAAGGATTGCTTATTGAGATCATGCAGCTGACTGTTCGCACTACCGCGTGGTTGACTGCTCCAATCATTGTGACAATAATGGTGGTTGGGATTATCTCTCAGATACTTCAAACAGTGACTCAGTTGAAAGACCAGTCGTTGAGTTTTGTGCCAAAAGTCTTTATTGCGGGCATTATTTTTACTCTTGCTATTCCATGGTATATCCAGATTATTCAGAAATATGTTGAGATTATCTTTTCGCTCATGGGAAGGGCCGCTTCATGACCTTCGATTATCCTCTGGCGTTCAACGCCATTAAATTTATGGCCATAATAGCCAGGATGGGCGCGTTCATGAGCGCGTTTCCTATTTTTAACTCAGGCAATATCCCAGCCAAGTACAAAGTTTTTTTTGTGATGTTCATAGGCATCCTGCTGATTCCCGTAGTCCCGTCGGACTGGGTAAGCTCAGAATTCTTCCGCAATCTTGATCTTCTTAAACTGACTTTCATGATGGTTTCAGAAATTTTGCTTGGTTTGACAATTTCCATTTTTGTTCTTTGCATAATTGAGATATTTCAATTTGGAGGCTTTATCATTGACCGTGGCATGGGATTTGTTATGGCGCAAATTATGGATCCAGGAACAGGCGCAAGCAGCACTCCAATATCCAATCTGCTTGTTCAGGGATTTTACCTTATGTTCCTTATTTCTGATGGGCACCACGAGGTGCTGAGGCTTGCCGCATATTCGTTCCAGTCTATTCCACCCGGCTCGTTTCTGCTTACTCCAAACATAGCGGAAACAGCCATAGCTTTAACTTCTCAAATATTTGTTGTGGGCCTTCAGATTGCCTTTCCTGTTTTTGCGGCAATGTTTTTTGTCAATCTGGCAATGGGTCTCCTGGCAAGAGTAGGCGAAGACTTTCCCGTGCTTATGCTTTCGTTTCCGATTCGCTTTGGGCTGGGCTTTATTATTCTAATCGGGACATTCCCGATAATCATCTCCATTTGCCGAAAAATGAATCAGGAAATGCTGGAGTGGATCGCGTTTCTTGTCCGTTTTGAATTTTAACTGAAGAGTTGATTTTAAAGGAAATAAAAAATCGAGCCAGCTATCGGAATTGACCTGTTTGTGCATAGGATTTTCAGGTAATCTGAGACCTCGTTCCTTCTTCTTTCTTTTTCAGCTCCTCCTTCTGGCGAATGGGAACATTGTGCTTGCAATGAACTTTTCGGAGACAGAAAACGGTACAGAATAATCAACCGTGAGCGCTTGATTAAATGCATGAGCATCGAAAGCTTTGAAGAATTCGAAAAATGGCATAGATTAATTCTGGAGGAAAAATTAAAGAACAGAGAGTTAAGGAAAGAAGCTTATTGGAGCCAGTCGATAGCATTGGGTTATTCTGAGTGGCTGGCATCCATAGCCTTAAAATCTGGACTTAAGCGATATAAAATCAAGGAGGAAAATCCTTATATCAGTTATTTGATGGGTGAAAAATCGAGTTAAGGCCTGTTTTGAGCTGAGGTAAAGCTGCAATCTATTATTAGGCAAAGAGTAACATTGTTAAAATATGGTCAGACCTGAATCGAATCAATGGTCAGACCTGAATCGAATCAATGAATCGAATATTAAAATATGGTCAGACCTGAATCGAATAAAATTGTTTCCAGAATGGTGGAAGCAGTGTCAGTGTTTTGCCAAGGAAGACGATTTTAAAAAATGAAAAAGATAATGATTATAAGTTTTCTCATAGCTTTTTTTTTGCTTATTACTTGGTTATGTTGCACTGATTTGAAAACTATAATGAAAATGAACGTAAGTCCTAGTTTTGACATAAAAAAATATAAAATGGCTTATGTTGAAGTGAAGGGAGGAAATTCATACTTAGGTGGGAACTTGGATGAAAATTTGACTGAGTTAGGACTTTATCCAAAAAATTTATGTTCGAAACCTCCTTTTTTTAATGATTCTGATTTAATTATTAAATGCAGTTATAAGTTTGCTTTAGGAAGACCTAAATTTATTCGTAGACCTCAGTTCAACTTTGTAAAAACTTTAAAGCTTGAATTTATAGATGCTGTTTCTAAGAAGGTTCTTTTAACTGGTTATTATTCAAGACCACTATGGGGCATTACGACATATCCAGAACATGTTATAAATGATTTTTTCAATATGTTGCGAAACAAACTGGGACGTGAAACAATTAAAATGGATATGTTTCAGCAGTACGAGCTTCTCCAAAAAAACATTGAGATGGGTAAAGAACTGAAAAAAGAAAACCAAAAAAAAACTAACCACCCCACTCACTGATTCAAAAAAAGAGACAAACTAAAAGATGAAAACATTACTGACATTGATAACGACCACGGCTCTGATGTTTGTTGGGCTTTACGCCGAAGCTGAAAACAACACTAAGACTGACATTAAAAAGCTTGCATCCCGTGAGAGCCTCAACAAAAAGAAATGCAGCAAACAAAAAATCAGACAAACAAGCAGTAAAAAAGCTAACAGAACAGAAGCACGAGCTTCAAAGCAATCTTCTTTTGTGCCTTGAGTCCACAGTTAATCCACTCTTAGCTGTTGACTACAGAGGAGTCTAAGGAGTTAAGAAGCTTAAAGAGAAAAGAAAATGGAGCCAGCTATCGGAATTGAACCGATGACCAGCGGTTTACAAAACCGCGGCTCTACCGCTGAGCTAAGCTGGCCCGTGTGAGAAGCTGAAAATACAACATAATTGGCGAAAAACAAATAAACATTGCTATTTTTTTCAGCAAATACGAAAAAATATTCAATAGAGATGGCTTCGCCAAAAGTCCAGGAAGCTGGTTCTGCAGTCTAATCTCTTATATGCCAATAGTTTTCGGCTTTGCCGACCAGCGATTCAGCCGCTGGATGGCGTCCGGACAAAGTCCGGTTTTTATTTTATTTTTCTGGATTTTTGGCGGCTCCATCAAAAGTTGCGCGCACTGGAGCGGCAGCTAAATAAAACGGTTCTTCGTCGTTTTGATCCGGGAATGAATCCAGATAAAAATGCTTTGAAGTAAAAAAGCCCTATAAATTGATCTGTTGAAATTTTGACACATGAACTGAATTTGCGTAAGTTATTGATAGAGAAAATGGTGGTGAGGGGTGGATTTGAACCACCGAAGGCGTAGCCAGCAGATTTACAGTCTGCCCCCTTTGACCGCTCGGGAACCCCACCGGGTTAGTTCGGCATCTTGTTCGGAAACTCCTTTGGGAAGTATCCAACGCAACACGGAAACGAAAAATAGCGGACAATTCAAAGTATTCAAATTAAAAATAGAAAATTTATGCAAAAAATCAGAAGAGGATGGAGCCGCCAAAAGTCCAATGCACGAGCCCGGAGTCAACATTTGCCTGTTTTAGCTTCGCTTTAAAACAGCCAGCAGCTCTGACATTAGGCCATGCGCGCTGTCGCGCAATCTTTTATACGCCAACATGTTTCGCTTTTGGCAACCAGCGTTTTCTCCGTTGGGCCAAGCCCGGACAGGGGGCGGCTTTTATTCCGTTTGCGCCGCTTTTGAAAAAGTTTTAAGACTTTTGGCAGCTCCATCAAAATCATCGCATTGCGTTAATCTTTTGCGGGAATCATAGGAACAGAGATTTAAAATCGGTTTTAAAGAGCTATTTTTTCTTAGAAATGCGATACAGGAGATAAATAAGTATGCTCGAAAATAAAATAGATTCCGACAAATTGAATTCTATGTCGGAAAACGAAATAGCCGCGCTCATCAATTATCACAATAAACGTTATTGGGAGGACGGCGAGCCGGAAATAAGCGAAATCGATTACGATTTGCTTATGCGCAGGCTCGAAGAGCTCAACCCGGAGCATCCGCTTGTCTTTGCGGTTAGCGCGCCCACAGTGGCAAGCTCCGGCAAAGTGCGGCATGCAAAGCCTATGTTGTCGTTGAACAAAGCATATTCTCTGGAGGACTTGATAGAATGGGCTGAAAAATATGTCCGCCGCTCAGATGAGCCGCTGCTGGTCGAGCCCAAATATGACGGGATATCGGCAAACTTCTCCAATGGCATTCTGGCTACGCGCGGCGACGGAGAGGAAGGCGAAAATATAAGCGACAAGCTGCCTCTCATAGAGCTTGAAAGCAAAGGACGCAAGGGGCCGGTCAACAGGCCTGTGCGCGGAGAAATAATTATTCGCAACGATGATTTCAAGGAGCGTTACAGTCATATTAAGAAGAAAGACGGGAAGCTGTACAAAAATTCGCGAAACGCTGTGGCCGGAATTATGGGGCTCAAGGATATTGGCGAAATGCAGAGGCAAAACGCGAAACTGACGCTTGTCGATTACGAGATGATATCTTATCAGGTGAAATACAAAGATCTTAAGGAAAGATGGCCGGAGCTCCTTGAGGAAATCGAAGCTCTGCCCTATCCTATGGACGGAATTGTGGTCAAGCTGGCCGATGCTGAATACAGTGAATCCCTTGGCAACACTGCGCATCATCCGCGCGGGCAGATAGCGTTTAAATTCAGCGGCGTCCGCAAGCAGACAAAATTGCTTGGCGTCGAGTGGAGTTTCGGCAAAAATTGTCTTACTCCTGTGGCTCAGCTCGAGCCTGTCGAAATAGGCGGGATAACCATAAAGCGCGCAACGCTGCACAACGCTCAAAACATAATAGACAAAGATGTAAAAATCGGCGACACAGTCACTGTTGAGCGCGCGGGCGATGTGATTCCTTATATAGTGGAGGCCGAGCCTGGTGAAAATCGCAAAGAGTGTCTGATCGCGGAATGTCCATGTTGCGGGAGCGAGCTTCTCCGCGAAGGGCCGGAGCTGTGCTGCAAGAATCAGGATTGCGTTGAGACCAAGCTCCAGAGATTGCTTGCGGCCGTGAAGAATATAGGCATAGACAGACTTGGCGAGCCTAATATTCGTCGAATGATGGAAAAGCTGGGCGTTAAAAATCTGAAAGATATTTTCAACTTAAAGTTTGATGACATAGTGACGCTTGAAGGCTTTAAGGACAAATCGGCCAACAATCTCATAAGGGAAATAAAATCAGCGAAAAGCGCGCGCGACTATCAGCTTCTTGCCGCGCTGAATATTTCAAACATAGGCCCTAATGTGGCCAAAAGCATACTCGCGGAATACACTCTCGGTGAATTGCGCGAGCTTGACAAAGACCAGCTTTCAGAAATAAACGGGATAGGGCCTGAGCGCGCGGGCGCAATCGAAAGAGAGTTGAAAAGACAGAGTGATTTTCTGGATGAAATGCTCGAATGCCTTGAAGTGTCGCAGACAAAAGGCGAGCCGAGTTCTCTGCCCACCATTTGCTTCACCGGAAAAATGCCCGAAAAAAGAAGCTACTACGAAGAGATTGCAAAAGAGCGCGGATATGAGCCGTCTGACGCTGTCACGAGTTCGCTTTCTCTGTTGGTGGCCGTTGATATGTCCGGAGCCAGCAGCAAGTTGAACAAGGCGCGCAATGCCGGGGTCAAAGTGATGAGTCTTGAAGAATGGCTGTCGTCTCCCCCTGAAGAAACAGCCGCTCCGCAAAAAAAAGAGCCTGAAAACGCAGAAGCGGCGCCGCCAAAGGTTGAGGAAGACTTTGGGGATCTTCCCTTGTTCAACTTTTAGAATCCTTTATTTGACAGCGCCAAACAAGCTCATTGACAGCATTACATTTCCGTTATGAATGAAAACGCGATGTCCGACATATCAGGCAGGGCTTCGTGTCCAAAGTCCGGATATATGACAAGCTCTTTTTCTGAAGTTATTTTATTGTATGCCGCGAACTGCGTAGATGGGGGACATACGTTGTCGATCAGTCCGACAGCCATCTTGATTCTTGATCTAATGCGAGGGGCAAGATGTTGCGCGTCAATATATCCCAGCTTGGTGAATGCTTCATCTTCCTGTTCATGGCGCGGGTCGAAGCGGCGGAAGTGATTCCGAAGCTCAACGTATGCGTTTTGATCCAGATCCATTTCCCACACCCGCTTGTAATCGCAAAGGAAAGGGAAAATAGGCACAGCTCTGTTGATGCGCGGCTCAAGCGACACACATGCCAGAGTCAGGCCGCCGCCCTGAGAGCCCCCGGTGGCTGCCACGCGCGTGGCGTCGACTTCATCCATGTCCATCAATATTCCCGCCACTTGCGCGGTGTCCAGGAACACCTGACGGAAGTAAAGCTTTTCCGGCGAGTCCTGCAGTCCTCTGATTATGTGTCCATGCAAAGTGTTGCCTATTGCTCCGCCCTTGTCCTCTGACAGTCCGCCTTGTCCGCGACAGTCGAGGGACAGCACTGAAAATCCAGCCGCCACATATGGGAGCTTGCCGAACCAGTCGCCGGAATTTCCGCTGTAGCCGTGGAAATCGACTAATCCCGGATGAGGCTCGGGCGCGTTTTTTGGGCGCAAATATTTTGCGTGGACTCTGGCTCCGCCCACACCGGTGAAATAAAGGTGAAAGCATTCCGCGAAAGATGACTTGAATTCGGCGGGAACAATTTCTATTTTAGGGTCTATTGATTTCATTTCGGCTATCGACTTGTCCCAGAATTCGTCAAAATCTGCGGGCTTCGGGTTTCTTCCCTGATATGTCTTCAATTTTTCAAGAGGCATGTCTACGACTGGCATAATGGATTCTCCTTGACAATTTTTTTATTTTCCGAAAATAAAATTTAAATGCGATCAAGGCCGAATCAAGGTTTGGAAGGCGCAACGCTTCAGTTTTTTCCGAATAAAACAACAACGGCGGAGTCTGATGGCGCAACGAATCCACTTGGTTGATATATCCTTCCATCTTTGAAAAAAGCGGTTCTTCGTCGTTTTGATCCGCAGTGAGCCTGTAATCTGGAACCTCGATAAAAATGCTTTGAAGTAAAAAAAAATTGCTCATATTGAATATTAAAATCATTTCAGAAAGGCATGCCTTGACAAGACGTCTGGAAAATTTACAGATTAAAATGACGAAAAGGCAAAATAAATAATAAAAGCGTCAAAGTCAAATAAACGCCCTTAAAAGTGGACTCTAAGTAAGTTTTTGACATTTTTGGAATTAGTAATCCATTCATAATAAAAGCTTAGTGACTTAAATACAAGTGGCTGCCCCCGATGACCCGACCCCGATTGCACCGAGAGAGTGACTGACCCCGATTGAGAGCAATGTTTTCAATTCGGAAATATTTTTATTTGCCATTGACAGTGCAGTTGTTTCAATGTATAATGCAACTGTATCAATAAAAGACTCGAACGTATTATTGCTTTAATTGGAAGGTTTGCTATGGAGGAGAAGCTTCAGGAAGTTTTGTCAATAATCAATGACGCCGGATTTATTAGCATTAAAGACCTTACAGCGGTTCTTGGCGTGACTCGCTCGACTACTGACAGGTACTTGAAGCGTCTTGAGGAGCTGAAAAAAATAAAGCGCGTTCAGGGCGGAGCCATGCCCAAGCAAAGCGATTTTTCATTTTGCCCCTCGTGGTATTATCAGGATGACGACCCATTTTACCAGGAGAGGGTTGCGTTGGGCAAAAAAGCTGCGGAGCTTATTGGTGACATGGAGTGTGTGTTTCTTGGCGGCGGAAGGAATATTCTGCATCTGGCAAAAAGGCTTGTCAACAGAAAAATATGCGTGGTGACTAATTCTTTGCCAGTTTCTTTGCTTCTTGCCGGGACCGACAATGAGGTCAATGTGGTTGGCTCTGTTCCTATAAGCGATGAAGGCATATTGATAGGCAATTCGGACAGCAACCTTGCTGTTCAAAAAGCATTTATTGCGCCTGGCAGTTTGAATGAAGAAGGTTTTTGCAATCATAGCCAGTTGATAGTTGAATTTGAAAAGGAATTTATAGCCAAGGCAAAAGAAGTTATTGCCATTGTCGATACCCAGAAGTTTCAAATGACATCTCCATACAGGATTTGTTCTTACGAGGACGTCGATGGGGTAATACTTCCTAATTCCGCGCCCGACGACTATAAAGCAATATTCAAAAACAATAAAGCGAGGACCTATTATGTTTAGGAGAACTACGTTTTTTACACTCATAGAATTGCTCGTTGTGATTGCCATAATAGCAATTCTGGCCAGCATGTTGATGCCTGCGCTGAAGGCTGCCAGAGAGCAGGCTAAAACAATTGCCTGCAAAAATAGACAGAAGCAACTTATGCTTGTCACTATAAATTATGCCGATGATTACAAAGGAGTAATTCCATTTTTGGCTGGAACTCCAGAAGACGCGAACGCCAGATGGGGAGGAGTCTATTACTATTCCGGGTATTTGCCGCAAAGTCAAGATGCGGCCTTTAAAATGATACAGTGTCCTAAAGACCCGCAAGAATTCAGGAGCTGGTCATTGGATGGCTACGGAATGATATTGCCTAGAGTTAATGATGAATATAGGTTGCCAAGTTCTGACTATAAAATAAATGTGTTTAGGGCTAAATATCCAAGTCGCACGCCTCTTTTCGCTGATTCTTCTCAAGGAACCAACAATAGCACTTTTTATCTATATAAAGCTGCGGATGCAGTTGAAGAACGATATTATTATCTCAGGCATAGCAAGCAGGCCAATCTTGCCTTTTTTGACGGACATGTTGAGGACTTGGGAGCCAATGAAATAGGTTCATTACCCAATTTTTTAAATCCGAATATAAAATATTGATATGGCTAAATCTTTTTTTTACTCAAATAATTCAAGGAGACAAAGAATATGATAAGTAAGTTTTTTTTGTGCATTGTTTTCGCTTTCTCACTTTCAATGATTGCCGACGAACGTGTTTACCCATGCTATTTGATCAAAGGCGAGCAAGGCTTTTCGCAAAAAAATAATGAAGCGACATGGGAGCGCATCCCAGATGCTTCGGGATTTTATATATTTAAAAGTGATAAATTTGTTTTTGGCGCGCAAACTTTTTTTAAGGCCTATTGGACAGAAGACGCGCTTCATTTGAAAGTGCGTTGTTATCAGGCAAATGCGGACAGACTGAATGTGTCCAAAAAGAATAATGATAATCTCTGGAAAAAAGATTGTGTTGAGGTGCATATCGCCCCTAAAGGCGAAAAAAGCAAATGCCAATTCATCATAAATCCCAAAGGCGCACGTTGGAGCGCTGGTTGCGCGTTGAGCGCATGGAAGCTTCAGGCTGATTCAACAAAAGAATATTGGTTTTTCAAAGCTATAATTCCTTTCGAGGTTTTTGGAGGGAAACCGAAGCCGAATGCAGAGTGGAAGGTTAATATATCTCGCCTTGCCGCTAGTCCTCGTTATATTTATTCCACGTGGTCTGAAAATATCAACAATTTCCATGACTTGACCCACTATAACAAGTTTCTTTTCAAAACAAATTTGCCGACATCTTATGATAAGTTCATGACGGAAGCTCGTCTTAATGGCGCATTTATAAATGCTTTGAGAATTCGTGACAAAAAGAAGTCAAAAAGATTGGGGACTGAAAAAAGGAAGATTCGAACTTTCTTTCATGTGGAGACACGAAATGCCAATGCGAAGTTGTTTGTTGGCGGCAAGCATTATGAATGGAAAACAAGGACACCATCTTTGTCGGCAAAAGACGGAGCTTCTGGAGAAAGCTTATCATCATATATAGATATAGATGAAGGCCCCAATGTTATTGGCATAAAAGCGACGGCAACTGGAGCTAAACCTAGTGTAAAAATTGAAGTGGGTCGAAAAGAGTCAGACTTGAAATGGAAGTATGGAACTGTTTCTGGCGTGGATTGGTTTAATAAAGATTTTAATGACAGCGCATGGAATAGTGTGACTCCTGAGAAAGGTTCTTTTTATTGGAGCAAAGGGAGAGAAGCGGCAGAAGTTTATTTTAGACAGATATACAGAGGAATTGAGAAGTCTTCTCAAAATGTGAAATATGGAATTAAAAAGTGGAACAAAAAGGGTTTTGGCTTTCATAGGGCTATCGTCAGAGTCGACAAGAATACTGGCTCCGATTTGAAGGCAAAAGGTCTTTGGGGCGGCAAGAAAAAAACTAGGGCTGTTTGGGCGCATATCCCATGGCGGCGCAGGGATGAAAATCCAGACAAGAAAGCTGTTATTGTGATTGACGCCTACACTGGGAAAAGATTAGACAATGTTGTTTTAATAAATAACACCAAGGAATATGGGGATATAGTTTTTGAGCCTTTGACTGTGCCCGGCAATTATGAGGTGTATTACCTTCCTTATTATGAAGTCCTTGGAAATGCTCCATGGTATTGGAGTCGCACGGATGAGTATATTAAGCCGCATTATGCGCCCGATCCTAATTGGGAAATGCTTGTCGCATGGATAATAGGCAATAAGCCCAAGGTCAGATTTGGAAAGATAAAAAATGGAAATTGGCAAAGACTGCCAAAAGCTGAATTGCTTGAAATTCAGGCGAAATCTAAATTTGACCGCTTTGATCCTATGGAGGTTGTTGCTACAAAGGAAGAAATTGAGCAAGTTTTGGAGCAAAATAAATCCAAAGAGTATTTATTGTTTCCTGAAGATCGAAAGCATCCGGTAAGAATGTATGAGACTATTCCACTTTGTTGGGTCAAGAAGAGTGGACTTGAAGCATCTTTTGCTGGAAGTGCTAGACCAGGCGAATTTTATTGCTTTCAAGTGGGCGTGCTTGCCGCACAAAAGAGCATATCAAATGTAGATGTTGAATTTGGCGCATTGAAAAACGATAAAGGAGAAAGCATTTCCCAAAGTGAATTTCGCTGCTTTAATATTGATGGGACAGACTGGCTTGGAAAGACATTTAGAAAGACTTTTAAGCTGGCGAAAGGCAAAGTCAGGCCTCTTTGGATTGGCTTTCAGGTGCCTGATAATGCCAAAGGACTTTACCGGGGGACAGTGACAATTAAGCCCGCAGGCATGAAGCCTGAGGTAGTGAAGATTTCCATTGATGTTGCCGGAAGCCTTATTCCAAACAAAGGAGATGACGATCTATGGCGCCATTCAAGACTAAGGTGGCTTGATTCGACTTTGGGCCTAAATGAGAACGACTTGTCATCTCCATATATGCCGCTGAAGGTTAAAGGCAATAAAGTGGAGCTCCTTGACAGAAGCATTGAGTTTGGAAGGCTTGGCTTGCCTATCCAAGTGAAAAGTCGTGGCAAAAATATTCTTTCAAAACCAATATCTTTAACATTAGAAAAGAATGGCCAATCTCTTGTTTTGCTAAAATCAGAGCCGGACAAAATAATAAAGGAAAAGCCAGCTAAGTTTGTCCGAGAATCATTTGCTGAAGACAAGAATGCATCTCTTTCTTTGAAAAATATATCAACAACAGAATTTGATGGCTGCGTGCAGTTTGAAATAAAACTAAAAGCAAAGAAAGATGAATTAATAGACAAAGTAATCTTGGAAATTCCATTTGCTGCTGATGTCGCAGAATATATGATGGGAGCTGGAAAGCTTGGAGGCTATCGGCCTGATACATGGAGTTGGACTAAGCAAAAAAATATTTTGCTATGGGTTGGCAATGTTGTGGCTGGCATACAACTAAAAACAAATGGGATAAGTTCTGGAACGCTTAGAACAGAAGGCAATGAAGTTATTTTGAGGTCTGAAATATCTGGAATCAAGCTGGCGAAAGACAAGGAATACACTTTGAAATATCGTTTGCTTGTGACCCCATTTAAACCGATTAATAAGATTCACTGGAAGACTCGAGTCGGGACAAATATCGAACATATTCATCATAGCAACAAGGTTAATCCATATATAAACTATCCGTTTATTTGCGCAGATAAACTAGCGGAAAAAAATAAGAAGCTTATTAAAAGTGGCGGTTTGGGTGTGCAGCTTTATTACACAGTCAGGGAGCTTAGCAATCACGTAGCCGAAATGTGGGCGCTTAGAAGTCTTGGAAATGAAGTTTTTTCTGGTCCAGATGTTTATGCCTCGCCTGTTTTTGGTTTGGCTGAGCAAGGACATCCATGGCTTCGCGAACATTTAAAATGGGGATACAATAAGGCTTGGCGTACTCCTGTAAAAGAGGGGACTTGTGCGGCAATAGGAACGACTGGACTTTCCCGCTGGCATAATTATTATATTGAAGGGTTGAATTATCTTTTGCGCAAAAATGCTTTCTACAGCTTGTACCTTGATGGGATTGGATACGATCGAGACATTATGAAGCGCGTTGCGATTGGCATGTCAAAGGCAAACCCTGATTATCGGATGGAGTTTCATGTTTGCTGCGGAAGAAAGAAAATGCCCAAGTCTGTCGCAAATATCAATATGGAGCATTTGCCTTTTGTCACTGAGCTTTGGTTTGGAGAATTTTTTAACTATAACCGCGGTCCTGATTATTGGCTTGTTGAAATTTCAGGAATTCCGTTTGGCTTGACCGGGGAAATGCTTGACATTACTGGCACTGCTAATTTTTGGAGAGGTATGCTGTATGGCTTGACTTGCAGACAGGAAAAAAAGAAAGCAAAAGAAATATATAAATTATGGGATGAGTTTGGAATCGAGAATGCTGAATGGCTGGGATACTGGAACCCGGAATGCCCTGTGAAGACAGGTCGCAAAGACATATTGGCAACTGTGTATCGCAAGAAAAATAAAGCTTTGATATGTCTTGCCAGTTGGACAGGCAAGGACGAAAAAATAAAACTCAAGATTGATTGGCAAAAGATGGGATTAGATCCCCAAAAAATAACTTTGACAGCTTTGGCGCTGGCAGGCTTGCAAAAGGCTGATAAATTTAAAATAAACGATAAGATACTTGTCCCGAAAAATAAGGAAGTAATTTTAATAGCAGAATAATGAAAACAGGGAATATTGAGATGTACATGGAAATAACAAGGACTTTTGCCAGGGAAAATACCCCCCCCCTTTTGTTAATCGGGGTCAGCCACCTTGCTTTGTATTGCTATACCCTTAGCTATAAGTAATTTGCAAGTTTTAAAACACAGTAATAAATTGCTTAAAAATCACTTTTGGGGCCGTTTTTTTGATTTAAGCTCTCATTTCACTATTTTGTTTTTTTTTACAAATAAGAAATGCATTCTCCTGTATGTGTTTGAATTTTTTTATATTGCAACGCTTCAGTTTTTTCTGAATAAAACAACAACGGCGGAGTCTGGTGGCGCAACGAATCCACTTGGTTGAATATATCCTTCCATCTTTGAAAAAAACGGTTCTTCGTCGTTTTGATCCGGGAATGAGCCTGTAATCTGGAACCCTGATAAAAATGCTTTGAAGTAAAAAAACAAAACTTTTTTTGCTCATATTGAATATTAAAATCATTTAAGGAAGACATGCCTTGACAAGACGCCTGGAAGATTTACGGATTAAAATGACTAAGAAGCGAAAAAGCATGTCTAAAAAACACTTTGGACTTTGTAAAGCTTATTTATTAAGTCGCTTTGAAACTTTGTAAAATGATTTTTAATTTTTTTGTTTGAGGCTGAGCTAAAAAAAAGATGAAAATTAATGTGCGAAAACGTTTGAAATCTTTCCTATAAGAACTACCTTGCCGGTCATTTTGCTCTCGGTTACACTTTTGATTTCTGAGCAATTTTTGGTTGATTATCGCGTAGTTTAACCTAAAATACAAGAAAGGGAAGAAAACATGAAAGTGCCTTTTTACGGTCATGTCAAACAGTACCACAATCTCAAGAAGCAAATTGACAAGAACATCCAGGAAGTCCTCGAAAGCGGGAGTTATATTCTGGGTCCGATGTTGTCGAAATTCGAAGGCGAACTTGCCAAGTATGCCGAAACTAAATACGCAATAGGCGTAGGCAACGGCACAGACGCGCTCTGGCTCACTCTTATGGCCCTCGGGATCGGCAAAGGCGATGAAGTCATAACAAATGCAAACACATTTTTTGCCACAGCTGAAGCTATCTGGATTGCCGGCGCCACTGCTGTTCTCGTTGATTGCACAGAAGACACAAGATGCATCGATCCCGTGAAAGTTGAAAAAGCTGTAACTAAAAAAACAAAAGCTATCATGCCTGTCCACCTTTACGGACATTGCGCTGATATGAAAGCTATCAGCAAAATAGCCAAAGCCAACAAGTTGCTCGTAATCGAAGACAATGCCCAAAGCATTGACGCGCACGGCAAAGGCTTCAAGCAAGGCCAGTACAGCGATGCCATTTGCACAAGCTTCATTATTCAGAAGAATCTTGGCACATATGGCGATGGCGGAGCCATCATGACTAACAACAAAACAATAAATGACGTTGTCCGCAAGCTCCGCAACCATGGCTCGCCTGCGCGCAATGTTCACTCTTTCGGCTTCAACAGCCGCCTGGATGATCTTCATGCAGGAATTCTCAGCGCAAAAATCAAAAAGATCACTAAATGGTCTGATGATCGCAGAAAATGGGCTGCCCGTTACAGCAAAGGGCTCAAGGGCGTTAATCTCAAGCTGCCTGTTGAACTCAGCGGCTATCGTCACGTGTTCCATCTCTTTGTTGTTGAAACAGACACAGCCAAGAAGCGCGATCACATGGTTAAATTCCTTCAAGACGCTGGAATTGATGCTAAAACACATTACTCCATCTCCATTCATCAGCAAGATGGCTTCCCATGGGGCAAAAAAGCCAGAATTGTTGGATCTCTTGCAAATGCTGAAAAGAACGCAGCCACTTGCGTTTCTCTGCCATTGTTCCCTGAGCTTACAGCCAAGGAAGTTGACTACGTCATTAAGATGGTCAAAGAGTGGGATAAGGCTTACAACAAGTAAGATCGTTTTTCACACGGGGCCGAAAGGCCCCTTTTTTTTGATATTTACACACAATTGCATTTCTAAAGTCAATTATTGTTGCGAGTTTAAATTGATTTCTGCAACTTTTTATAGCCTTTAGAACGCAAAACGGCATTAGATTATAAGGATTTTTAAAATTATGGCAAAATATAAAGTTTTGGTCGCAGGGATGGGCAAACGCGGAAAACACCACGCCGCCTCTTTCCAGGCCAATGAAAATTTTGAAGTTGTGGGCATTTGCGACATCAACGAAGAGATGCTTAATTCAGCAGCAAAGTCTCTTGGCATGACCGATATTCCAAGGGGAAGCGACGCTGCCGCCATGGCGCAGGAACTGAAACCCGATGTGTTCTGCTTTTGCACAATGCCAAGAATACGCTACGATTTCATCAAAATAGCCGTCGATTGCGGAGCCAAGCTTGTCGCTTTTGAGAAACCGATAGCTGAAAATATGTCTGAAGCCCTTAAGGTCAAGAAATTGATCGAAAGCTCAGGCATCAAAGCAGTTGTAAGCCATCAGCATCGCTATGGAGCTCATTACCAGAAGGTAAAAGAAATAGCGGCCAGCGGAGCCCTTGGCAGAATCACCACTGTTTATGCTTCAGCCACTGGCTGGATGGCGCACATGATGACGCATATGCTCGACTACATGGGCTGGTACAATGATTATTCTGACGCAAAATGGGTAATGGGACAGGCTTCAGGAAAAGGCAAGATGGATGACAATCATCCTTCTCCTGACTATGTTGCGGGTGTTATTCAATATGCAAACGGCGTGCGCGGGCACATCGAATCCGGCGCAGGAGCTCCGGACCAGCCAGAAGTTCAAAAATGGTGGGGCAAGAACCGCATAGGCATTCAGGGCACAGAAGGATTTGCCGAATGCCTGACCAACGGCGGCTGGCGCGCTGTGACAAAAGACGGCGTCCAAAGCGGCGAAGGCGCAATGAACTACGAGCTTGACATGCCTCCCTATATTGAAGAAATGGCAGCATGGCTGGATGACGACTCAAAAGTTCATCAGTGCTGCTTTGAAAACGCTTACAAGGGCTTTGAGATCATGATGGGCATACTTCGCTCTGCCACAAATGGCGGACAAGTCGCGATGCCTCTTGGCGAAGGCCCGGACGAGCTGGAAGCATTGAGGCGCAAGCTTCCTGACACTCCGGCAATTGTCAATCCAGCGAATGTCGAAGAGTATTGATTTCGGATTAATAATCCGTTTTTATTTTAAAGCCCCGCTTTTTAGGCGGGGCTTTTTTTGAGAATAGTGCAATAATATATTGCCCCGATGAAGCGACAATTCAAAATTAAGGATTATATATGAATAGCATTAGAATATTTTCACTTTTCATTTTTCTATTTTTTGGCGGAAGCTTGTTTGGACAAAGCAGCAATTTAATAAAGAGCAATAGTGGCTTTGAGAATCTTGCGAACCCTGTTAAGGGCTGGGACATCTCTCTTGAAAAGGAAGGCTCAGCTCCCTCTTGCGCTTATAGCAAAATTGTCGCAAATGGATCGCGTTCCGGCAAAAATTGCCTGCTCTTTTTTCCTGATAAAACAACAAAAAAAGCATGTGTTGTTTTTGGGCAAAAACTTGAATGGAGCAAAAAAATCAGAGGAGACTATACTTTTTCCGCATGGGTCAAAGCTGATTTGAGAAAAAGTGCTAAAGTTCCAATTGAAATAGGTTTGAAATATTTTAAGAAAAATGGACAACTTGTCAGTGAATTCCAAAAAACTTTTCTTGTGGGAAATGAGTGGACTAAAATATCGGCGGCCACTCCTGCTTCTCATCGAGATAGTTTTCTGCAAATTTATATCCGTTTGAAATCTGTCGCGGATGAATCCGTTTTCGGCAGGATTTGGATTGATGACCTTTGTCTATGCCAGAGCGAAGATGGCTACAAGAGAGGAATAGAGGGAAAGCAAATCACCCAATTAGGAATCCCTCCCAAGGGCAGCAAAAGCATGTTTTTGGGTTTGCCAATGCGCGATGGCGTAAAGTTGCAGACCTTTGTGTATGTTCCTCCTGGAAAAGGGCCATTTCCAGTTATTCTCAGGCGTTCTATATATATTTTTAAGCCTCCAGGCAGTGGGGGATTTGCCACAGTTGGACAGCGTCTTTACAGAGGAGAAGCTCCAGAGTTGCGTCCTGACTATGATCCACTCAGTTATGACAACGAAATTGATGACACTTATGACACCTGCGCATGGATAATGAAGCAACCTTGGTGCAACGGGCGAATTGGAGTCGTTGGCAACAGTGGCAGCGGCATTGGAGCCACTATGGCTCCTTATGCGGCGGCTCCGGGTGTGGTTGCAGTTTCACCTGACGCCAGTGGCAGCGAAGCTCGGCTCTATTGGGGCAGCATTAATGGCGTTCGCCGAAATACAATATATAGATGGATGGGGCGCCGTGGTGTGAACACCGCAAAATGGCCGTGCCCTACTGTTTATTCTTTTGATGAAAAAGCATACAGAGAACGCACAAAGAAACTGGCAGCCAACGGGAGTTTTAAAGGATTGTTTTTGCATCGTTCAGGATGGTATGATCTTTACACTGAAAGTCTTCTTGATGCCTTCAATGACTTTAAAGACCATGCTCTATGCGTGATGGATATTGGTTTTCATGCTCATGGAGGATGCAAGGGCAAGAGCTGGAACACTATTCAGTTTCCAAAACGCAACGTGGGATTTGACCGGAGGCAGTTATTTAGAGACGCCTTGAGAGGAGTGAAAAGTTCCAGTTTGCCTGAAAAAAGCACAATTTATTACTATATTCTTGGAGACGTTAAAGATGAAAAGGCTCCCGGAAATATCTACAAAACAACCACATGCTGGCCACCGGCAAATTGTGCTCCTGCCAACTATTATTTTCACAAGAACGGTTTGCTTTCAACTGGCAAACCGACTGCTCCGGCAGCGAAGCTTTCATATGTTTATGATCCCAAAAATCCTGTGAGAACTTTTGGCGGCGCGACATTTGGCATGTCGCCTGGCCCAGCGGATCAGCGTCCTCTTTCAACGAGAAAAGATATCCTCCGTTTTGAAACGTCTCCTTTGAAAGAGCCTTTAGCCTTGACCGGCCCGATAACTGCAACGCTTTATATCTCAAGCGATGTCAAGGATACGCTTTTTACAGTAAAGCTGATCGATGTATATCCAGATGGTTATGAAATGATCCTGCAGGATGCTCCATTTATGACCCGATTCCGCAATGGACGCGACAAGGAAACTCCTTTGGAGCCTGGGCGGATAACAGAGTTACGCATCCCTGTTTGGAGCGTGGCCAATGTATTCAATGTTGGGCATAAAATTGCGGTTCATATAAGTTCCAGCAATTCTCCGCGTTTTGAGGTTCATCCAAATACATGGAAGAAAGCGAAGAACATAAATGAGGCAAAGATTGCCAATCAAAATTTGTATCTTTCACAAGAATATCCCAGCCATATAACTCTTCCGGTTGTGCCAGTTCCCGTTTTAGAAAAAGAATGACCATATGTGGCAAATTTGTATATAAAACTTAAAAAAAGAGCTAAAAGCCCTCTCTTTTAACGGAGGGGCTTTTTTTCAGCGCGCAAAGTTTCCATTAAGCAGTATAATAGGGACTAACATTGTCCCCGGCCTTCCTTCTATTGTCAATTCAACAACGAAGCGATTTGTGGAGTCTGTTATTTTTTCCGACAAGAATGATATCTCTATTTCCGGCGCAAGATTGCTAAGACCTGGAAAGCAGGGAACAACGCCAGATCCGGGCGAAATCTGCCATCCTACCTGCGAGTATGTCCTGACTGATATGTTTGCCTGAACTCTGCCATAGGTGTTTTCAATCTTCAAGGCTACAGTTTTTTCTTCTCCCGATCTGACCACTGGATTTTCTCCATAATTTACTGACACAGAAAAGAAAGGAAATTTGTAGACAGGTCCGTTCATGTTTTTGTATATGGATTCATCTTTGCCTCTTCCAAGCATGGATTCGGCTTCCTTTTTGTCTAGTCCAGTCGAAGTGGTTTCTGTTATTTCAACTCCGCAATTCTTAAAGCGTCCAAGAACTTGCATTGCTATTGCTTCAACTCTGTCGGTTAGTATGTCAACATTTGCGGGCATGCGGTTGCCTTGCAGTTCTCCAAGATTAAGGCAGCAGGTTTTAAGGCTTCGCCCAATAGGCTCTATCCATTTTTCCGGTATGCCTTTTGTGCCATTGATTATTCCGTAAATGGAGCCGACTGTCGCGGCGGTGCAGTCGGTGTCTTCCCCGCAGTTGACTGTCGTGCAGATCATTTCGTCGAAGTCGCCTTTTTCTGCGCAAAGCAATCCCAGTGTCAGAATGCCCATGTTTGAAGGTGCATCGTATCCTACTTTTCCGCCTTGGAAGCCCTTTTTTATGTCTTCCGGGCTTATGTAGCCGAGTTGATGTCCGCGAAAATCTCTTAAAATCATGTCGCGGATGTCTTGCCAGCTTTTGCCCGCGTCGAAGTCTCTGATTGTTGCCTTTATGGCTTCAGCCGTTCCGCAATCTGTTGGAATGTATGAGAGCCCGATATCAATAAGCTGCCTGATGTCCGAAATGACAAATGCGGCCGATTCGAGGGCGGCGCAAAAAACTTCCGCGTATGTGCCGTCACCGTTTCCATGGTCAATAATAGCGTCCTCATAGGCATATTTCACGGCAAGAGCCGGGGTTCCCGGCGCGATGCATGCCCATATTTCGGAGCGTATGAAAGCTCCGCAACTGTCTTTGTATTTGTTATTGAATGTTCCGCAGACGGGCGCGGGCAAACCCTGGCGCATGTTGCTTTTGCTTATTCCGTATTCTGCCCAATGCGGTGTAAGATAAATGTGCCAGTATTCGGAAAGTGTCTGCGCGTTTATTTCCACGCCTTGCTCTTCGAGAGCGACAAGCCATAGCAATTGAATGTCCAAATCGTCGTTGGGGACAGGGTCGCCTTTCAGATCCTGCGTGTAGAAAGTGACATCATTTATTTGCCGTTTCCACTCCATTGGCATGCCAAGCGTTCCGCCGATATTTTTCCCCAGCCAACAGGCCAGAACCTTGTCGCGATATTCTTCTTTGTTTATTTTTATCATTGTTCCGTTCCCTTTCTGTTTTGTTTTTTGTTTTCGCACTTATTATATTATAATATTGAGCTCAAAACCTTGACTTTTGCGCCAATTAACAGCATTATAATGCCAAACGATTGAAAGGTGACATGAGGTTAAAGCTTGAAAACTACAGCAAGGGCGAGTTTCCTCTTGTTGTTCTTCCGGTCAAAGGGAATGCTAATTTTCCTCTGCATACGCATGATTATCTGGAGCTGGTCATTGTGCTGGGCGGTTCTGGGATTCATGAAACCGGAGAGGAAGAATACAGAATAACAGCTGGCGATGTTTTTGTGATAACCGGGCATCTGGAACATGGATATCGGAACGCGGCTGAGTTATACTTTGTGAATGTCCTGTTTGATTTTCAAACGCTGGAATTGCCCATGCACGACTTGAGAAGTCTGCCGGGCTTCAATGCGCTTTTCGAAATAGAGCCAAAATTTAGAAAAGAACATGAATTTAAAAGCAGACTTAAACTGACATATGAACATCTTTCGCGCGCTCGCCAAATTTTATTTGAGATCCGCAAGGAATTGCAGGGCAAATCACCAGGATACAAGGCTCTTTCCTGCTCTTTGCTGACGGAGTTGCTGGTGTTTCTTTCGAGACGCTTTTCTCCTGCTTCGTCTTTGCCGGAGTGTCAGACTATTTATGCGTTTGGGGAGATTGTCAGTTATCTCGAAGAACATTACGCGTCCGAAATTTCCATCGACCAACTGGCACGCCGCGCGAAAATGTCCAAGAGAAACTTTCAGCGTTTGTTCCAAAAAGCGATGGGCATTTCACCGATAAGTTATCTGCTGAGTTTGCGAATGGACAAAGCGCGCGAAATCCTAAAAAATTCCGACAAGCCAATTTCTCAAATAGCCATTGAAACAGGTTTTGAAGACAGCAACTATTTTTCGCGGCAATTTAAAAAAATAATGGGCATGACTCCGCGCCGTTTTCGCGCCATCGAAAGACACGCGAATTAATGCTGAAAGCAAAAAAATGATTGCCTATATTCGGCTGTTTATTTTTTTGAAAGAGTCCCGGACACAGTGGTCAGTGACTGAAACGTAAAATAATAAGGGGTAAAGCTGCCAGTTGCCTTGAGGTTGTAAGTCTCGTAAACTATTCCCTTTTTATCGGTGAATGTAACCGTTATGCTTTGAGTATCGCAAGCTCCTGTGCTAATATTTACTAGAGAAACGGACACAATTCTGAGAGAATTTCCTTTATAGCTGCCAACAACATCTGCATTCAAAATAGCTTCCACCTGATTTATTGGCTGAGCAGTGTAAATTCCGTTCAAAGCCTCAAATCCTTTCAGGATGCCTGTGCAATCAACCAACATAGCGAACTTGCCGGAAACCGGAGTTTCCTGAACAACTTCAGCCTGAAGCAGGCTTATTTCAAAATTCCAGTGCGCGTTTGCGACAGGAACCGCAGCGAGGCTGTTGGTTTGAATAAATGCAACCAGAGAAAAAATGCCCAACGCTAATATTGCCGACTTTTTCATAATACTATCCTTAAATAAGTTATATACACTGTAAAGCTATATAAAGCCTAAGTCAAGGCTCCACCGCCAACAAGGGGGCATTCAGGTCGGTTTCAGTAATCCGACGGAGCCGGAGTAGGAGCCGGGCTTGGTTGTCAAAGGTAAAAAGGCTATGACACATTTTGCGGGATGAGAAACATCCCGAACATTATAATTGGTATTGAGAGCAATGAATAAAGGAAAGGTTTTCCCGCTTCGTCCCAATGTGTTATTACAAATATTAAAGCGGCAAAGGGGATAAACAAGTACGCAAGACCCCACAGTATTGACGCCTGAAAAGCTTTAACAAGAATGATTATTCCGCATACAGCCGAAAGAATAAACCCGCACACAATCAAGCCAATTCCGATAATTTCCATTTTAAGAGCCTTCCCTTTACATTTTTAAATTGAGTTTCTATAATTCCAATATAGTTGGTCTTCTCGTGATGCGCAAAGTGTAAAACTTCAGCCCAATTACACGGAGCTATATTGCATTTATAAAAAAACTCCGGACGCTAGCGCATCCGGAGTTGGCGTTTAAGGTGAATAAGGAATGTTATTCCTCTTCTTCTTCCGCTTTGAAGTTGGCTATGATTTCGTTCATGATGTTTGTTGGAACCATTTCGTAGCGCGAGAAATCCATTTCAAAGGAGCCCCGTCCATGAGTCATGCTTCTGAGCTCAGTCGCGTATTTTGACATTTCAACGAGAGGCACATCGGCGTTTACAACCTGCAATCCGTCTTCAACACCCATGCCCAGAATTCGTCCTCGCTTGTGATTGAGATCGCCGGAAATGTCACCCATGTATGCGTCCGGGATCATTATTTTGACGCTCATTATAGGTTCAAGCAAGGCTGGCTTCGCGCTTTCCATTGCTTTTCTGAACGCTGTTCTTGAAGCGATTTTGAAAGCCATTTCAGATGAGTCGACCGGGTGGTGCTTTCCGTCATAAACGGTAACCTTAATGTTTTCGACGGTGCAGCCAGCCAGAGGGCCTTTGACCATTGCTTCAACCACGCCTTTTTCAACGGCAGGGATGAAGTTTTTCGGTATGCTTCCGCCCACAATTTTGTTTGCAAATTCATAGCCGGCTTCGTTTGGCGCAACTTTCAGGTGCACTTCGCCGAACTGGCCAT
>CAZYVR010000055.1:0-22524 GCA_964651145.1 uncultured Victivallales bacterium
CTCTTTTCAAAAGGATGGCGATAGGCTTTCCCTTGCTGGCCGCGATGGCGGTTCGCAGAGCCTCTCCTGTTTCCGTTTTTTTGCCATCGACTGCCAGCGTTATGTCGCCCGCGAGAATGCCAGCCTTCTGAGCGGGCGCATCCTTAAGGATTTTGACAATTTTTACATCTTCCAGCATTACGCCTATTTGGTATCCAATCTTTTCCAGGTGAGGCTTAAGATCTTTTATTTCAACATATTTCCCCTCCCGCTTGACTTGAAAGTTTAAGGGCTTTCCGTCCAGGTTTGTAATGAAATGGTAGTAATCATCCAAGTTTTTAATATGCTTGCCGTTGATTTTTAGGATGACATCGCCGGGCTTCAAGCCTGCCTTGGCTGCGATAGAGCCTTTGGGCGGGTATAAAACAACAGGAAATTCAGGAGTAAAGAATGGGTACGCCACTTTTTCATTTGGAGTTCTTTTTTTGTTTGGAGCCGGCAAATATGAAATAGTAAATTCCTTGTCGCCGCGCTTAACGCCGAGCTTGACTTTGCCAACGGCAAAAAGAAACTTCCTGACAAAGCCGTTCCAGGTAGTGTGAAATTTTTTATTGTTGAAAGTTTCGACAACATCGCCAACACGCAGTCCTTCTTTGTATTCGGGGCTGATCTCATCGATGGTCGCCACTTTGATTGAGCGCATTCTTGGCGAATCCTGAGGGACTCCGTGAATCCAGAGGAATGTGCCCAGCGCGAAGCCAAAAAGCACATTGAAAAGCGGGCCGCAAAAAGCGACAATGATCCTGTGTATAGGTTTTGCGCGCGGCAACACTTTCCCGTCCACGGTTTTAGCCTCTTCAGTCGGCTCCAATTGAGGGATGTCCACATAGCCTCCGCAGGGAATGCAGCCTATGCGGTAGTCGACGCCTTTGTATTTGAATCCCCAGATCCTTTTGAATCCGATGGAAAAAGCGTTGACGTGCAATCCGCAAAGCTTGGCCATGAGAAAATGTCCTACTTCGTGAATGAAAACACAGAATCCGAAAAAGAACAGGACTAAAAAAGCTACCCATAGATAAAATAAAACTAATGAAATTGACATTGTTGAACGCGCTCTATTTTGATTTTATATTTATACATTCCAGGCTGTTTTTGCAGCCCAGTCCTCAGCTGATAGAATAGCATCAAGTGACGGTTGGTCAAGCGGGATATGCCTGGACATGACTTTTTCTATGATGTTCCAAATATCAGTAAAACGTATTTCTCCTTTGCTGAAGCGCTCAACCGCCACCTCGTTTGCCGCGTTCATCACGGCGGGCATAGCTCCGCCCTGTCGGAGGGCCTCATAAGCGAAATCAAGCGACGGAAATTTTTTGCGGTCTGGCTTTTCAAACGTGAGCTGGCTGAATTTCTCAAAGTCAAGCGGCTCCAGGCTCCCGGGCAATTTGCGCGGATAAGTTAGCGCGTATTGAATGGGGAAGCGCATATCCGGAGAACTCATCTGCGCCAAAATAGTTCCGTCCACAAATTCGGTCATGGAATGAATTATAGACTGCGGATGTATAATCACATCAATATTTTCGCCCGGCGTGTCAAAAAGCCATCTGGCCTCAATTATTTCCAAAGCCTTGTTCATAAGAGTGGCCGAGTCAATAGTAACCTTGGGGCCCATGTTCCAAGTCGGATGAGCAAGCGCTGTTTTATAGTCTGCATTTTCCATTTCTTCGCGCGAGGCGTTTCTAAACGGCCCGCCGCTGGCGGTCAGGATTATTCGCGAAAGCTCCGAGCGGTCGCGTCCTTCCAGGCACTGAAACACTGCGCTGTGCTCGCTGTCGACTGGCAGAAACTTTACGCCGGCCTTTTTGATTTCCTTCATCACTATCTCGCCTGCAACCACAAGCACTTCCTTGCTTGCTATGGCAATATCCTTCCCGGCTCTCGCAGCCTCAAGCACAGGCATAAGGCCGTCCGTGCCCACGATTGCGCACAAAACAATGTCGACTTCAGGGTGAGTAACAAGCTCAATAAGTCCTTCTGGTCCCGCCAATGCGTCGCATGATTGCGGCAGAAGCCTTTGCAGTTCGCCGGCGTATTCAGGGTCGCCAGCGGCGGCAAATGCGCATCCCAGCGACTTCGCCTGCTCTGCGAGTCTTTCCACATTTGTCTTTGCGGCGATTCCGAAAACTTCAAGCTCGTCCGTCAGGCGCTCCGCGACTTTCATTGCGTTTTCGCCTATGGATCCGGTCGAGCCGAGTATGACAACTTTCTTTTTTTTCATATAAAATTTCTTTATGATTTCAACATTTTTTTCAGCGTGTTCGAATGTTCATTCAAGTGGTCCTGGCAGTTCCAGAGCTCCAGCTTGTCAATGTTTTTTTCAGAGTCCAGGCATATCAACGAAAAAGCGGCATTGTCCATCATGCAATATTTGTCGCCGCTTTTAGACGCTGAACAGCCCATAAATATGCGCAATAAATAATTCAGAACTATTCCGTGGGCAAAAACAATCACAGTTTTCGCCCTGATACTATACATATCATCAAGGAATTCCGCCACCCTTGCTTCGGCGGGAATGTTCCAGGCGTCGTGCCGGTCCTGAGTTCCGTACTCAATTTTATTATATGGAAGAATCAAGTCATAAAGCCCGGCTGGCATGGCTTCAACAAGTCTGGAGTCAAAAACAGCCTGCTCGCGCGGCAAGCCTGTCAACTCAAATGTTTCGCGCGAGCGCTTGAGGGGGCTCAAAAATATTTTCTCAAATTCAATCCCGGCAAGAACTCCCCCCAGCTTGACAGACTGCTCACGCCCTTTGTGGCTCAAACTTGAATCAAGGCTGAACTCCTCTCCCGTCTGGGCTTGGCTTTCTGCGTGTCTTACAAGGCAAATCTTTTTCATGCGTTCCTCAAGTTTTCGACTCGACCATTAAAGTGACCGGCCCCTGATTATGAATCTCAACATGCATCCTGGCACCAAAGCGCCCAGTCGCGACCTTTGCGCCGAAAGCGTTTATTTTTTCAATAAAAAACTCATAAAGCGGCACGGCCTCTTCAGGGATCGCGGCGCTGGAATAGCTTGGACGGCGCCCCTTGCGTGTGTCGCCATAAAGCGTAAACTGTGAAATGACGAGAAATTCCCCGCCTACATCCAACGTGGACAAATTCATCTTGTCGTCGTCATCTTCAAATATCCGCAGATTCGCGCACTTCTCCGCCAGATATTCGGCGTCCTTCTCAGTGTCGGAATGAGTGATGCCCAACAAAATGACAATTCCCTTGCCAATGCTTCCAACAACGTGTTCGTCGATGGACACTGAAGCGGACGATACTCTTTGGATTAAAGCGCGCATTCGTTTTGCTCCTGAATTAAAGCTTTCGTCAGTTTCTTATAAGGTTAAGGAACTCCGCGCGGGTTTCGGCTTCGTCCCGGAAACTGCCAAGCATGGCGGAAGTCACCATTTTCGAGTTCTGTTTTTCAACGCCGCGCATAGTCATGCACATATGCTGCGCTTCCATGACCACGCCCACACCTTCCGGATTGACAGCCTGCAACGCCTCCGCTACCTGCTTGGTCAGGCGTTCCTGAAGCTGAAGCCTTCTTGCGTACATGTCAACGATGCGCGCAAGCTTGCTCACGCCGAAAACCTTCCCGTTGGGTATGTATCCTATGTGGCAGCGCCCGAAAAATGGCAGAAGGTGGTGTTCGCACATGCTGTAAAACTCAATATCCTTGACAATGACCATGTCATTGCAGTCGGCGTCAAAAAACGCGTTGTTAATGACATCCTCTTCATTCTGCCTATAGCCTCTGGTGAGAAATTCCCAGCTTTTTTTAACTCGATTGGGCGTGTCCCGCAATCCCTCGCGCTCCGGGTCTTCCCCCAAATATTCAAGAATGCTTTTTACTTCCTTCTTCATGCATAGAGTCCTTAATATATGATTTGTCCAAAGAACAATATATTCAAATAAAGACTCTATTCAACTTGATATGACTTTAAAAATAAATGAGAATCCATTCAGAAAAAACCAAAAGAATCCACAAATGCTTTCGCAATTGCGCTTAAATTCAACAGCTTCATTGCCGCGTTTTTATTTCCCATGTCCAATTTGCAGTCTCTCCGGGCTGTAAATTTAGATCAACAAACGGCTCCACTGCAAAACATTTTTTCTTGCTCATTTTCCATAAAATTACTTTGGATAATTTTTTGTCGGAAGAAATCCTGCATTGCAGATTATTGTTGAATTTAACGCTGACCCATGTTGAAGAGACTTCAAAATCATTGCCAGACAGCAAGGTTGCGTTTTTTTGCTTCGCTACAGGAATAAATGTCTTTTTCCCTATAGCATATTTAACATCAGGTCCGCATTCAAAAAATGGGTGCATATAGTTGCTTGTCTGAATTCGCTTGCTTCCCGTGTTCTCCAATTTCTGTCTTAGCAAGATAGAAGGCGAGTTGTGTTTTATTACAATTTCATGACTGAAATTATATCCATAGCCATTAAGAATGCCCTTTACGCCGGTTGACTGTGAATTAATAATTGCAAGCCCGTCTCCGTTCGGCTTAAATGTAGTTTGCCAGGCAAAGCGCTCTACAATTTCAGCATGCAAAGGATCATTTGGCTTATATCGAACAACTCCTGCTCCCACTCTCAGCGCCTCGACATAACTGCCATCACTGCTCAAAGGGATTGCGGGAGTGAACTCTTGAGGACACCCAAAAGAAGCGTAATTTGGCCATAAAGAGTCTGTCTTAAATAATTCGACACTTTTATCTTTATTTTGAATTGTCAAGCTGGTCATCCATCCAGCCTTGATAAAACGACAGCCAAGTATTTTGTCATTTAATGCAGTTTCGGGCAATACAAGCTCTACTTTATATTTGCCATTATCTATTGAGACAGTGTCAGGTGACGGGAATTGTTTTGTTGACATGCAGCCGCTCCCGACGCTTAACAAGAAAAA
Source organism: uncultured Victivallales bacterium (assembly GCA_964651145.1). Lineage (GTDB taxonomy): Bacteria > Verrucomicrobiota > Lentisphaeria > Victivallales > GWF2-45-14 > CAZYVR01. The sequence goes on from CAZYVR010000055.1 coordinate 4,939, forward strand.
CAAAGCAAGATTCAAAAGAATGCATCGGGCATATTTGAATGAGGTTTTTCTCATTTATATTTCCAATACATTAATCCGAATATAGTTCCAATGGCAATTTTTCCATCTTTCATGTGCGCCGACCAGATATTGTTGCAAGGCAAGTCATAATTAATCCAGTTGAAAGTTTTTCCATCGTCAGTGGACAACAGCGGCCCTTGAGCAAAAAATCTGTCCGTATTAACCCAATTTATATTAGCGTATGCAAGTATGTCGTCGCCGTCTGTCACTATTGGCCAGAAACTTAGCTGATTCGCTGAGATCTCATCTGGCGTGTCCCCCATCGTCATTTTAACCATGTCTTCTGAATACTCTTTCCCATATGGAATGACTATAAGGCGAGCGGGCTGGTCTGCCGATTTCATTGTCCCAATGCAAAGCGCGCCGCTGTCAGTAACGCCAATGCTTTTTATTGAATTTTGCCCAACATTATAGACCTCCCATGTTTTGCCCATGTCAAAGCTTCTGCAAAGGGCTGCCGGGGTTTTAGAATGATTCAAGCGTTTTTCAAGCTCGTTATCCTTGACGCTTGCCGACAGATAAAGAATATTATGCTTTGCATCGCACGCAATATCCGTGAAAAAAATATTATTTTTTCTTTTTATCTCTCTAAATAATTTCGAGTTGCATTGGGCAAAAGATTTCCCTCCGTTATTGCTGTAATAAATTGCATCGCTAAATAGAAACCATTGCTTTGATGAATCATTGGAATCGAACAAAACTTTCTCAAACTGGCTGTTCCCGGGATAAATATCTCCCTTGCCCAATAAGGCGGTAATATCACTCCATGTTTCTCCTTGGTCTCTGGAAACAAAGAATTTTTTATCCTGCCAAAAGCCATGCCCTTTGTAGTTGTGCTTCCAAGCATAAGCTTCCAGATAAATACATTTTTCGTCATAAGAAGGGAACATCGTCCGAATTCCCCAAAACCATGAAAGCTTGCCCCATGGAACATTCTGTTGAGGGACTGTGTCATTTTTATGCTTGCCAGTTATAGGAGTCCATTTGGAATAGCCTGAACCGCTTGAACGCCATGCCCTGTGGTCTTGCGCAGAAAAATAAATATTGTTTTTTGCAATGGTCAAAGCGTTAATATTGGCGGGGCTTCCAATGCCTTTATTTCCGAGAAGACCATTAGAGTAGGTCATTGTCAAATCTTCAAGCGTTTTGAAGTCGTTCTTAGTTATCCATGTTCCTATTCTGGAGATCACCACGGCAAAAGGCGATTTGCCTAAAAAAATGCGCTCTATATTTCCGTAGAAATGTCCCTCCCGCCCTTCCATGTAAAACTTCTCAGGCAAATGATAAACTCTGAAGCTTTTCATGTTGTCATCTGAAATCAAAATGCTGTCATCATATGCGCTGCCAATTACAACCTGATTCTTTTTGCTGGGATTGAAGCCCACCGTCATGAAATCCCTGCTTTTGATGGCGTTCCCATTTTTGTCTTTTGGCAAAAGCTCCCTAGTTTCCATCTTCCCATCACAGCAGTTATCGCAAACAAAAAGCTTTGCATCCTCTTTTTTTTGATTTGCAATGTTCGCCATAGAGAGAAGCATAAGCTTTGAATTGGAAGGAGACACGCTTATGTCACGGACAAAGTATCCTTTGGGAACAGCAATTTTATGAAAATCCATTTTTTCGGATTTTGCGTTCTTTGACATATAAAAGTCGCCGTCAGCAAAAGAAAACCAGACAATATCTGGATTTGATGGATGAGAGTATATTTTTTTAACAATAGCAAATGGACTGTCAAGCTCAATTTGCTTAAAAGAGTTGCCGCTGTCGCTGCTTACAAAAATAAGCTTTTGCTTATATTGTTTTTTGAGCAACTTATCAATCCCACTTATAGGCATAAAAACTTTAGTTCCTATGCAACTGAAAAGCCTGCTTCCATCGGCGTTAAATTTTACCTGTCCATAGCCATTTCCTCGGGTAAAATATCTCAAAGGAGGCAACCCTCTATTTATTTCTTTCCAGTTTTTCCCGCCATTTGTTGTTGTGTATATTCTATTGCCGCCAATGACGATATTTTTTTCGTTAACAGGCGATATGTCAAAGTCGAAAAAGCTCCGCCCTGTAATTCCGCCTTCCAGCTGGTAAGAAATATAATTCCATGTTTTGCCGGCGTCTTTGGACTGCATAAGTCCGCCAATGTCGATCAGCATGGTAATGGTATCTCCCCTGAGAACCACGTTTGAAGGAACATTCATATAACCGGGAGCGATGCTTTTCCATATGCGCTTGCTTCCTGACACAGCTTTCAGAACTTGCTCTCTTCGGCCAGGAATTTTCACCTTTTTATATTTACTGTCCGGCAAATATTTTTTTGTTTCAGACAATATATTCCTGCGGGTTTCTTCCCTCTGAAGCGCATCTTTTTTGCCTACATTGCTTTTGCATGATGAGAATATCCCGCAAAAAATGACACCCGCAACAACTAACTTAATATTAAGTTTAAGCATTAACATTTCTCCCTTTATATATTTATTCCATTGGATTTTAATTTTGAAACAAGCGCCTCTCCGTTAACATTTCTTGGAGCAATGCCAGCTTCTAGAGCCATGCATGAAGCCATTCCAGCAGCCTCTCCCATTGACACGCAGTCACCGGTAACCCTGTACGCGGAATGCGCTCTGTAGCTTCCGCTTATACAGCGTCCGGCCACCAATAAATTTTCCTGTTTTTGTGGGATAAGGGAACGATATGGGATTTGAAAGCCCTTGTGAACTTTTACCGTTTGCGTGGGTCTGTCTGGCTCATGAATGTCAATGCAAAAATTAACGTTGCATATGCCGTCTTTGAATTTGGCTTCGCCCTCGGCGTCTTCATCTGTCAGATAATATTCTCCCAGAATTCTGCGCGTTTCCCTTATGCCAACGCACGGCGGCAATTCAAGAAGATAAACCTTCCCCACAACGTCCTCTATTTTTCCTAAAAACTCCATAGCTTTAACAACCTGTCTGCGACCTTCCAATGTGGCATCAGTCAAATCTTTGGCGCTCAACGCCGAATAGTTTCTCATATGCGCCCACTGGATGATGGCCTCGTCTCTTCCGGGAAGGCGTATTATAGCCGGATAATCATAGGGAACATGCTTTATTAACTCTGTTTCTGGAACGCGTTCGCACAACTCCTTGTACCACATAATTATGTTGTCTTTTGGATAGTCAACATTAACCCCTCCTATGCGGAAAAGCATAGTCATAGGCTGCGTAAGCCCGTCTGAAGGCCGTCCCAGATGGAAGTCGGCTCCGGCGCGAGCAGCGATGTCTCCATCGCCAGTGCAATCTATCACAATATCGGCAAGGACCGCCATCGCGCCAGACTTTGTTTCAAGCACGCATCCCTTGACCTCATTGCCTTCCAGTATGGGTTCTGTAGCAAGGGAATAAAATAAGATTTCAAGGTTTTCATGGTTTGCAATCTTGTCTAATTCCAGGATCATCTGGGAAGGCTCAAAGCAAATATCATTCAGCCCGCCCCAAGCATTTTTTTTCTGCAAATTGCTCCTAACCTCCTCGTTCAGGCCGCCTTTGTTTTTGACGTCAAAAAGAGGGTTGACAAGACTTGCAGTCCACATTCCCCCCAGAAATCCCCAACGCTCCACCAGCAGAGTTTTTGCTCCGTTTCTAGCGGCCGTGACAGCCGCCGCAAAACCGGCGGGACCGCCTCCGGCAACCAAAACATCGACTTTTTTGTATACGGGGATGTCCCTCTCGGGACGTTTGATAAATTTTTTCATTTTTATTCCTTAAAGTATGTGTGTTAGAAAATCAAACTTATCTAATCGCCTTTAGTTATAGTCCACATGCCTTTTGGAGGTGAAGTGACGCTGCTTTCTGATTTTTTATAGAAATTGACATGAGCATCAGCAAAAAGAAAGTTGGCGCCTGCGCCATGCATAAGTCCAGTTGCGTTGTTTGAATAAGTCCAGTAATCGGTCCCGCCAGTCCAAAAACAATTTACCCAACTCTGCGAAGTCGGGTTTTCCACAAGAACAAATGTTCCCGATGAATCTGGCAATGTCGCCATTCTTTTCCCGCTAGGTCTGTTGATGGGCTCTGCATATGAGATTGTATTGAAGGCGTATGAACATCTTTTATGAAAATCTGTGGTGCGAACAACATTGTCTTTGGGACATTCATAAATGCTGAAATTCTCACCGACATAATCAAAGCATCCTTTTTGCCAACTTCCGTAACTTGGGTCTTTCCAGTCAAAATAAGGATAAAATCCATTATAATCACTAGTGTACATAGCAAGGGCATTTCCAAACTGCTTCATATTGCTCGCGCAGGACGCTCTGTGCGCCACCTCCCTTGCCTTTCTCAATGCCGGAAGCAGCATGGACGCCAGAATCGCTATGATGGCTATCACAATAAGCAATTCGATGAGCGTAAAAAGCAGGGAGCCGCTTCGCCTTGAATGACCGGTCTTTTGCATATTATTCCTCCTTTTCAAAGTTCCTTTAACTGAAAAACTTCCCCAAATAAGCGTTCTTTTTATGACAGGCTTCGATTAGCTCATCCAGATTTGCCTCGGCAAGCCCTATGCTTGTGTCGGCCGCGCCGTAATATATCTTCACTGTTCTGTTTTTTTCAAGAATGGCGTTGCATGTAAAGACCACATTCGGGACTCTTCCTGTGAGTTCATAATCATGCTCCGGCCAGAGCGCGGCATCCTCGCCGCGGGCAATCACTTTTGAAGGATCTTCAAGGTCAAGCAACACAACGCCAAGGCTGTAAATAAAGCCATTGCAAGTGTCGGCAACTCCATGATAGATCTCAAGCCAGCCACGGTCTGTTTTTATCGGAACCGCTCCGCCACCTATTTTGTATCTGTCCCAAGATCCAGGTCGAGTGTCCATCACGGGTTTTGGGTCAATCCAATGTACAAGGTCATCGGAATAGCTTATAAACATATTGGAGCGCTCGCGTTCGCCTTTCATCGGACGGTCCAAACGCGCGTAACGCCCGTTTATCTTCTCTGGAAAAATCACTCCGTTTCTGATAGGGCTCTCTATGCGCTCCTGCTCTATGCGCTCAAACTCGACAAAGTCTTTCGTTTTGACCAGGCCGAGGCTTGTGCCAAACTCTTTGGACGCGCTGGCAAACATTATCAAATATTCATCGTCTATCCTTGTTATTCTTGGATCATAAACGCAGCATTCCTTGTAGTCGGATGAGCACGACGGCCATTTGGGCGGCTCAGCATCAATGGAGAAATTAACGCCATTACTGCTGCGCGCAAGCCAGAAAACTATAGGCCCATGCGCAGTCGCGGCATCCATCATTATTATATACTCGCCATTGTGCTTTATTGCTCCGGGATTAAGAGTGTACATAATATCTCCGGGCATATCCTTAGGGTTTATAACGGGATTGTTTTTGTTTTTTAGAAATAATCTTCTGCTCATAGTTGCCTTTCTTTTATTTAACTTATAAGTCAACCGTATAAGTTGTGCCTAATTATTTATTTAGCTCAATTTTTTTTATAAAAAACTAATTGCTTGTCGCTCGTTTGATTATCTTTGTCGGCAACACTTCGCCTCTAGGCTCAATCAATGATCCGGCATCTATATTGTCCAAGAGAATTCTTGCGCCCCGGCGTCCTATTTCCACATGTGACACATCAACAGATGTAAGGTCATGCGACCACTCATTGCTTTCCGGATTATTGTCAAAACCGCAAATCGCCGCGCGTTCTGAAATGTCTATTCCCTTTTCATTCAGCTTTTTCATAAGCCCAATAGCCACATTGTCTGAAGTCAAACAAAATATCCCCACTTTTTTCCGCCCCATGAGCTTTATGATCTTGTCTCCTGCATTGTAGCCGGCATTTTCAAAACAATGCAAATTGTTGTTATCCACCGCTATTTTCAAAACATTGTTCACGTCGGGCTTGATTCCAGAACTTTTTAAGGCTTTAAAGTATCCTTCAAGGCGCTTGTCATAATTGACAATCGAGAATTTGCCTTCCTCCGGGATCAAGGCAAACACGGTTTCACATCCGGCATTGACTAGATGTTTTGTCGCCTCATATCCTCCCTGAAAATCATCGGCGGCAACAAAATTAATGTTGTCTTCATACAATTCATTGGGATACGCCAAAAGACTTACAAATGGAATGTTTTGTTTTTTAAGCAAGTCTATTGCCGAGTTTTTTTCGCCCTTTCGGAAGTGTGTTATCAGCGCAAAGCCCGCGACAGAGCCCGCAAGACGCTTAATAATTTTCATCTCGTTGCCTGGCTTGCCATCGCTGCTGGTAAAGGTTACAGCAATATTTTCTTCTCGCATTCCCGCCTCAAGGCCAGTCAATATTCCTATTGACGGCGCTGTCATATCCCCAGAGTGCTTTCCGTAATGAATCACCGCAATCTGAGTTTGGTTTTTCTTTGAGCTTTTTCTTTTTTGCGGCTTCACATATGTGCCCGAACCTTGTTTGCGGTATAAATAATCCTCATTCACAAGCTCGCCCAAAGCTCTAAGGACAGTATGCTTGCTGACGCCAAACTCCCTTACAAGATCGTTTTCTGAAGGAAATTTGCTCTCTTGAGGATATTCCCCGGAAAACAAACGCTCAAGAATAATTTCCTTCATCTGCTTATATTTCGGTATTGCTTCGAGTATTGCCATATGATTATCCAAATAAAACTAATTAACAAGTTAACCGTATAACTTATATACATTTATTTAAGCTGTTTGTCAATATAAGGAATGATTTTATTTTACGAATAACTTCGGGAGCGGTAAGGTGTCGGAGCCGCCAAAAGTCTCGAGCGCTGTCTCTGCAACGAAAAAAAGCTTGTTGTCGCTTCACATCTTAGCAAGCTGCAGGCTTTCAATGCGCCATGGGCGCTGTCGCCTAATTTTTTATATGCCAACAGCTTTCGCTTTTAGTGACCAGCGATTCCGTCCCTGGATGGCGTCCGGACAAAGTCCGGTTTTTATTCCGACTCCGTCGGCTTTTCTATTTTTCAGGACTTTTGGAGGCTCCGTCTGATTAGGTTCTTAGGGCATTTTTCCATGCGTTCAGTTTTTCTTCATAGCTGCACATGGCGTTTGCCGGACTGGTTGAAGGCGCTATTGCGATTTTTATTTCCGAGGGCAGGAACTGCGAGCAATGCTTTTTAAATAATTTATGAGCGGCCTGTCCGTTGAAAATAATCAGCTTTATATTTTTATGCTTCTTAAAAAAAGTTTTAAAATCATTGGGGACGACATCTTTTATATTTGAGTCAAGGCTCCCGGCCCTTGCGCAAGCATGAACGGAGTCCCACAAAGCTATTTTGTTTTTTCTCAGAAATTCAAGCCTTTTTTCGTAAGGGGCGTCGTGGGCAAATCCGACTAATTCACTCATTATCCGCCAGAATTTATTTTGCGGATATGCGTAATATTGAGTTTGCCGCAAAGATTCCGCGCCCGGCATTGAGCCCAGAATCAGCGTTTCGGCGTCAGTGTTTGAGTTCGGAGCGAATGACGTTATTCGATTCGCTGGCATGTCAATATGCTCCCTTGCGGAACTTGTAGGTTTCCGAGCCTTTGAAATGGCTTTGCCAATGTCTTATCTCATCGACGCCCCATCCGGTCAGAACCACTTCGACCAGATCAAAGCGATAAACAACTCTCGGGTTTTCTATTTCTTTCATGTACCTGAGAGCCGCGCGGTATATCCGACTTTTCTGTTTGCCGGAAAGCCCTTCTACAGGACGTATTCCCGCCCTCTTCATTCTTGTTTTTACTTCCACAAAGGCAAGGGTGTCTCCATCTCTGGCAACAATGTCTATTTCGCCCGCATCGCATTTAAAGTTTTGCGCCAGTATATCCATATGCTTTGATTCAAGCAGCTTGCGCGCTGCTTTCTCTCCGGCTTCGCCGACTTTGAGGTGTTGCGCTCTGGCTTTTTTAAATGGGACAAGCATTAAATTATCGATCCGCATGATTTTGACAACAAGCCAATGATGAAAGCGCGGAAAACTTGCATCTGCTTATTCATCGCCGCCGCCGCCGCGTCGTCCGAAAGCAAAATAAGACATAAACATCAAAATAATGGCAATAGCGCAAGTCCAGCTTGTCGCCATGCCAGGCGAAGCGTATCCGGCGAACGTCTGGTGAAAAGTGAATGGCGCCTTCCACGAATAAATGGTGTCCGAGAGAAATCCTGAAATCAATTTTACCGCTGGCATTGCAAGCAGCATTCCGATCAGAATCCATATGGAATAAAATTTTCCGGTGGCCAAAGCAGCCACAGCTGTAGCTGGAATTTGCTTGCAGTTTATTAGTCCTATTCCGCAAATGATTCCGCCTGTGATGGCGCCCCAGAAGTAAACAGGCCTTATATTAAGCTCGACAATTCCTAAATGTCTGAGGCAAAAGAAAATGACCGTCCCGACAGCGATTGACGCCAGGAACACATTTGCAATGAGGCTGTTTTTAAATGTGAAAAGATCGGCAAAGGTTTGCCGCCATGCGAGTTTTGACCTGACCAGAAGAATGCCGAACACTATTCCCAGAATAATTCCCGCAGCGAGCCTGTAAGAACCAGATAAAGCTAGAGGATGCATAGTCAGCTGTCTCCTTTTTCCATTTTCATTGACATGACCGCGCTGGCAAAAACTCCCGAAAGCAAGGTTGCTGAAAGAAAAAGCCATGCCCCGGTTGAAAGCTGAATGGCTGACGCCCATTGTCCGAGAAACGAGTCTCCGGCAAGCTGCAGCCCGAACATTACCATAAATCCTCCGACAATTCCGCGAATCGGAGAAGTGAAGATCGCCGGAAAAAAGCCTTTGTTTTTTCTGTCTTCCGGGAAAAATTCAAATTTCCATTCCCCGTTGACTAGCACTGCCACAAATGCGCCGATAAAGATTCCTCCCAGAAATCCTGTTTGCCAGTCAAACAGAGGCCACTCTTCAAGGTTGCGCTCCTTTATGACTTCCCCGCAATATTCAGACATCATCAAATATGCCTCGCTCATCCCCACGGGCGTGTTTAACAGATAAAGGCTCAGAATAAACAGAAATGCTATAGTGCATCCTGTGTAAAAAAAAGGCCAGTTCCCTGTGAAAAGTTTCATAAAAAGCTACTCTCTTTTTTCTTTCTCAATTTTTATCCCATCTTCCGGCTTTTTAGCTTCTTCTTTTACTTTCGTTTTCAAATCTTTTGAAAGTTCAGCAATGGCAGAGGATTGGTGAATGCTCTGTTCTTGAAGTTGTTTGATGAGATCTTCTTTCTGTTTTTTCTCATTTGCCGTTTTTTCTATTTCTTTAATAAGTTTGAGTCGTTCTTTCGCAAAGTTGTCGCGCAGCGCAAAAATATCGGCCTCGCTCTTTGTTGACGCTTCATTAAGCTTTTTGCTTAAAAGCTCCGAGAATTTCTTCTGTTGTTTTTGCATGTCCTTATTAAGCAAACCGATATTTTGTTTATAGTCTTCGGAGCTCTTCTGCAATTTTACGGACACTTTTTGGATAAAGTTTTCTTTTTCGGATATCTGCTCGGAATATCTGTCATTGCCCATTTGCAGGTGTTCAATTTTGCTTAGATATTTTGTGATTTTATATGCCGAAAACGCGAGAAGGGCGATGAACATAAGAAGCATGCAAATTGCCGTTCCAAACCAGCGTCCGTCTTTTCCGATGCTTGAACGGTTAATGTCTTCCAGTTCATTGATCTTGTTTGACATGTTCATCAATTGTTCAGTTATCAGCCTGCCTATTTCGTCTGTCTGCTTCTTGGCTATCATTGCGTATTCTCCTTGAGCCGGAGCAGCCTCAGCTTCAGATTTGTCATCGGAACTTTTCGGCTTCTCTTTTGGCTTTTGTTCTTCAGACTGAATAACTTCTTCTACGTTAACAGGATGACGCTTTGCCAGCTCTTCTTCTATATCGAATGAAGAAAGCTCGGAATTTCTCAATTCAGAAATTTCTTTCAATACTTTCAGCGCCGAGTCATAATATATTTTTCTTTTCCCCTGCATCCTGAAATCAATATACTGTGAATATCTTGACAGCCAATCGTTTACAGTAGTCCTTGGAGCTTTCAGGATTTCCGCAAGCTCGCTGACTGAATATTTCTTTTTGTCATTCATATTTTTTCCCCTTCAGCATATTTTTTATATTTTCCACATCTTCATTTATTTGCAGCTTCAAATCCTCAGGCTTGGCGTAGCAACGCTCTTCCCGAAGATAGTCCACAAAGAAAGTTTCTATCTGTTTGCCGTAAATGTCGCCATGAAAATCTATCAGGTGGGCCTCGACGCGCGGAAGGTCGCTGTCGGAATAGTTGAAAGTTGGCGAAACGCCCACTGCAATAGCAGTCGGATATTTTTTGCCTTCCAGCTCTGTCCAGCCCGCATAAACTCCGTTGGGAGGAATTATTCCGCAGCTCGTTTTTATGTTTGCCGTGGGATGTGAAAGAGTTGAGCCTGCTATCATTTTTCCGCGCTCGACTTCTCCGGAAATGCTGTAAGGCCTGCCAAGCAGCTTTTCCGCCTTTTTGAGTAAGCCTGACGATACTGCGCGCCGAATCAAGGTGCTGCTGACAGTTTCGCCGTCAATAATGAGTTCTTCTAGCGATTCAAAATCAAAATGGCCCCGCGCCGCAAAATCTTTCAGAGTTCTGGTGTCGCCTTTCCCTTCAGAGCCGAATCTCCAATTGCTTCCCACGCAAATTCCAGCAATTTCAACTTGCGGCGCAAGCAGGCATTCTTCGATGAACTCTTGGGGGGAAAGCGCTGCAAAGTCCTTTGTAAAAGGAATTGTCACAACAGCTTTTCCTCCATACTCATGGAGCAATTCCACTTTTTTATGGGGAGAGAACAGCAGACCGGGGTGAGTTTCTGGACGCAATACTGACTTGGGATGCGGATAAAAAGTCATAGCCACAGGCGTTGCGTTGTCTTTTTTTGCCATTTTTACCAGTTTTTTCAGAAGAAGCTGGTGTCCTTTATGCACTCCGTCAAAAACCCCTATTGCGACGGTCGCCTTTTTTATCCCGTGTTTCGCCAATGCTCCCAAAGAAGAAACATTTATATGTAAATTTTTCTCATTCGTCATTTTTTTCAGTCTTGCCGTTATTTCTTTTAGGTTAAGCCTATATTGTTAACCTGAAAAGGCTTAAAGTCAACCGTCAATTTGCCGTCATTTCACTTTTTTGGCAATTTAAAAGCAATGTGTCAGTGAAGCTGGCGCAACTGGCAAGCTTAGCTTATTTCCCGCTTCGCTTTGAAATAAACTGTAGGCTGTCAATGCGCCATGCGCCCTGTTTTCTAGTTTTTTAAAATTTCTTTAAACTCAGACAGTTTCATTATTCCCTAAAATGCGCGTTGGAGATTGAAAAATGCGCGCTTGGTCTGTAATAATAATACTATATAAATTTTACAGGGGAGGACATATGAAGCGTTGCTTGTTGTTTTTTGGAGTGTCATTGATTGCATTGCTGGCAGTTTCATGCTCGGAAGAGGCCGCAAAGCCTTCCAGCCCGTCGGATAAAATACGGGTTTTCGTCAGCATTCTTCCAGAAGCATATCTGGTAAACCGCATTGGCGGAGAATATGTAAAAACTGGCGTAATGGTTCCCGCCGGACAGGATCCTCATAACTATGCGCCAAATCCTGAACGAATAATGGAGCTTGGAAAAGCGTCAATCTATTTTGAGACAGGCATGCCTTTTGAAAAAAGCATAGTCGATAAGATCAAAGGCGGAAGCTCAAAAATTCGCTTTGTAAACCTTGCAGATGGAATAAAGAGACGCAAGATGATCTGCGAATCGGAAAGTTGCGGACACAAGGAAGAAGGCGACGATCCGCATATATGGAATTCCATTCCAAATCTTGAAATAATGTCCGCAAACATTTGCAGAACGCTTGTCAAGGCAGATCCCGCGCGCGCAAAGGTGTTTGAAGCCAACCTGTCGAAGCTTGAAAAAGATCTGCGAAGTCTGGACGAAAAGATTAAAAAGCTGCTTGAGTCTTACAAAGGAAGAAGCTTTTTCGTGTTCCATCCGGCTTTTGGCTATCTTGCGGACAGTTACGGGCTGAAGCAGCGAGCCGTTGAAATAGAGGGCAAAAGCCCGACTCCAAAGCAGATTACGGAGCTTATTAAAAAAGCCAGAAAAGACAAAGTGAAAATAATATTTGTGGAGCCTCAGTTCAATCCGAAAAGCGCGGAAGTTGTGGCGTCCGCCATCGACGGAGCGGTTGTCCAATTGAACCCCCTGCCTGAAAATCCTTTGACAAATTTTGTGGAAATGGCCGAAAAGCTTAAAAAAGCTTTTTCGCAAAACAAGGCGCCTTTGAAGAAATGAATACAAACATCATAATTTCGCTTGAAGATGTGTCATTCTCTTATCAGGAGCAAAATCCTGTGCTTGAAAATGTCAACCTGAAAATCAAACGACTGGAGTCGGTCTGCATTGTCGGACCCAACGGCGGAGGCAAGACCACGCTTCTTAATCTTATTTTGGGACTGATTGAGCCCGATAAGGGCACAATTAGCGTGTTTGGCGACAAGCCTTCTCATTCGCGGGTTAAAATCGGATATATGCCGCAGTACACTAAGCATGACAGCTTGTTTCCGGTCAATGTAATGGATCTGGTTTTGATGGGGCGTCTGCGCAAATCTTCATTCGGGAGATATTCAAAAGCCGATCGCGAAATTGCAATGGACGCGCTGGGCGAAATGGCGATGGCTGATTTTGCTCGCAAATCCTTTTCCGAGCTTTCCGGCGGCCAGCGTCAGAGGGTCCTGATTGCCAGAGCGCTGGCGTGTGAGCCGGAATTGCTGCTTTTGGACGAGCCCACCGCCAATGTGGACCCGGGAGTGCAGGAAGACTTCTACGAAAAGCTGGCCAAATTGAACAAGTGGCTGTCAATATTGCTTGTTACACACGATTTGGGAGTTGTGTCTGAAAAAATAGACAGTGTGGTCTGTGTTAATCGAAAAGTTAATCTTCATCCCACAAGCCGGTTTGACGGCAAGATGATACAGGAAATATACGGAAGCAACCATCAGCTTATTCGTCATGACCACCGTTGTTCAGAGGAGGGACATTTCCATGAATGATTTTATAAACGCACTTATGGATTCGACTATCCCATTTTTTCGCTATGCGTTCATTTCCGGCATCATAGCAAGCGTGGCTTTTGGGATAATAGGAACCTATGTCGTGACGCGCAGAATAACTTACATAGCCGGAGCTATATCGCATTGCGCCCTGGGCGGAATCGGAGTGGCTCTTTATTTGCAGAAAGCAGTCGGCTGGACATGGTGCAACCCCATGTATGGGGCGACTGTCGCGGCGCTTGCCGCCGCTGTCATTATCGGCCTGGCAAGCATGCGCGCCAAACAGCGGGAAGACACTGTAATAGGCGCTATATGGGCTATAGGGATGGCTGTCGGCATAATATTCATAGCGAAGACCCCCGGTTATGTGGACGCCATGAGTTATTTGTTTGGCAATATCCTTCTGGTCTCAAAGCAGGATTTGTATTTTGTGGTGTTTCTGGACCTTTTGGTCGTGATTGTTTCAGTTGTATTCTACAATAAATTTCTGGCCGTGTGTTTTGACGAGCATTTTGCCAGGCTCAGGGGGGTGAGGGTTGAGTTTTACTATCTCCTGCTTTTGTGTCTTACTGCTCTGACTATTGTTCTGCTGGTGTCTATTGTCGGAGTGGTCATGGTCATTGCTTTGCTTACGCTTCCGTCAGCCGTGGCCGGGCATTGGACAAAGCGTTTATGGCAGATGATGTGCCTGGCCGTATTGCTCAGCATGTTGTTTTCTTCCGCCGGGCTTGCGGTCAGCTATTCCTGGAATTTGCCAAGCGGTCCTACAATAGTGGTTCTTGCCGGAGTCTGTTATTTGGGTTCCATGCTTTTAAAGCGTTCCAGAGAGAAAAAATAATAAACGCTTTTTATCATTGCCGCATGGAGTATATTTTTAAAAAACCAAAAAAATTGAGGAGATTATATGCTTAACGATGAGATTTTGCTTTCAACAGTCGTTGTCATAATAAGTTTGCTTTTGATTGCTTCAGTTACAGCCATGGTTCTGAAGCGCATAAAATTTCCCTATACAATCGGATTGGTTGTTGTGGGAATTCTCATATCAATATTCACGGGGCATGTCAATGTGCCGGGGATAGAAAGCATTACCCTTTCTCCAGCTCTCATTCTCTATGTGCTTTTGCCTACTCTGATATTTGAGGCTTCGTTGAACATCGACGCGCGGCTTCTCTGGAAAAATATATGGCCAGTCATTCTTCTGGCGGCGCCTGGATTGGTTGTGTCCACGGTTATTGTCGGGTTTTTCATGCACGCCACAACCCCGCTTCTGTTAGGTGGGGCAATGCTTTTCGGAGCCTTGATATCAGCAACAGACCCGGTGGCGGTGATTGCTCTTTTTAAGGAGCTGGGCGCGCCCAGAAGACTTACGCTGCTTGTTGATGGAGAAAGCTTGTTTAATGACGCGACAGCCATTGTTATGTTTAATATAGTCATGGCCATGATTGTTTCCGGCGCGGCAATAAGCATGGGAACAATAACCAAAGGCGCATTTGATTTTGCTTATGTTTTCCTTGGCGGACTTTTTGTGGGCGGTCTTCTTGGATATTTAATGGTTAAAATAATCGCGTTCGCAAAAAACGATGCGATGATTGAAGTGGCTCTTTCAACAATAGTAGCGTATGCCGCATTTATACTCGCTGACCGCGTCTGCAAGGTGTCGGGCGTAATGTCCGCCATGGGCGCAGGTCTTGTTGTGAGCTGGTTTGGCTCTACCCGCTTTGTGCCGGAAGTAAAGCAGTGCCTGAAAAATTTTTGGGAAGTTGCGTCCTTTGCTGCAAACAGTTTCATCTTTTTGCTTTTGGGATTCACCGAGGAAAAACTTATCGTCGATATATTCATTCAGGACCATCTGTATATATATGTGTTAATGGCTGTGCTTGCTTGCCTGATAGCGCGCTCCGTTATTATTTACGGAATATTGCCGTTTATGGGCAGATTTAAAAGTCAGCAGAAAGTGAGCATGGCGTATCAGACTGTAATGTTTTGGGGCGGCCTTCGCGGAGCCGTGCCGCTTGCGTTGGTCTTGAGCCTGCCCGCGGACTTCGAGCACAGAAGGCTTATTATAGAGCTTACTCTTGGAGTGGTGCTTTTTACTCTGCTTATTCAGGGAACAACTATGCGAAGGCTTATGCATCTTTTCAAGCTGGACAAAATTTCTGTTTTCAACAAAATGCTCGCGCTGCAGACAAAGCTGGACTCCAACGCCAAAGCCATAAACTCCATGAAAGAAATGGAGGACAACGGATTTTTCCCGGAGCGCCTTATTGTCAAATTTAAGACGGGATTAAATAAAAGCGACGCGCGGTTTCAACAAGAACTGAACGATTTCAAAGACGCTCCTGGCAACGCGGCGGCAATTAAAAGGCTCATATGGAGCGAGGCTCTCACCATTAAGCGCAACACTTTTAGAAAGCTTTACGACAATGGCATACTCTCGGAAATTGTCATGAGAAATCTTGAGGAGCTGGTGCGCTTAAGCATGGAAGCTTTAGCGGAAGAACAGCTGCCTGATTTGGAAAGCATTTACGGAACCCATCCCAACTTGAAAATTGACAAAAAATTATTCAGGTTTTTTGCCAGGCTGGCTCCGAAAGACAATCGATACATCAAGCGCTACAGAATCAAAGCGGTCCTGACAAATTACGAAGAGTTTGCCGCAATAGTGGCCGCAACCACAAATGTCGAGAAAGGCCTTAGTCATTTGGCAGAACTTTACAGCGAATTCCCGGAAGTCATAAAAGAATGCAGGGATTTTCACAAAAACCTTGAGGACATTGCCAAAAAGAACATAGTCAGACTGGAAAAAACACACGCTGCCGGCATTGAAGAAATACAATTGAAACTGCTGTACAGAATTTGCATCAACTCTGAAATCAATGCCGTAAACGAGTTGGTCGAAAACGGAAATATTCCCGAATCCGTGGCCGAAACAATACTGGAAAAAATGAAAAACACACTAGCATTCGTAAAAAAATGACATTTATTTGGGTTTTTAAGCGATTGGACGTATATTATCAAAATCACTTTGTAAAATAAAGAAACAAACTAAAGAATTTGGAGATGCGCGCAATGGACTATGTAGCCCAACTTAAAGGCCTGCCTGTTGAACATGACTTTTTCATCGGCTTCGACAGTGACGGATGTATTTTTGACACAATGGAAGTAAAGCAGAAAGAATGCTTCTGCCCTAACTTTATAAAACATTTCAATCTTCAGGCTGGAAGCAAATATGCCCGTGAAGTATGGGAATTTGTAAACCTCTACAGCAAAAGCCGCGGATGCAACAGATTCCTCGCCGTTAAACAGGCACTTGCTTTTATGAAAGAACGCCCCGAGTTTGCCGCAAGAAGCATCCATATCCCGGACATGCCTCAAATGCACAAGTGGATAGAAGAAGAATCAAAACTCGGAAATCCTGCCCTTGAAGCAAAAGTGGCGGCAACAAAAGACGAAGAGCTCACCGCATTGCTCGCATGGAGTCACGCTGTAAACGACACCATAAGCGAAATAGTTCATGGCATTCCTCCGTTTCCTGGCGTTATAGAAGTTCTTGAAAAAGCGCATGGCAAAGCCGACAAAATAGTTGTGTCTCAAACTCCGCTCGAAGCTCTCACGCGTGAATGGGAAGAAAATAAAATAGATCATTTCCTCAACTGCATAGCTGGACAGGAGCACGGCACAAAGACAGAACACTTGCAGTATGCGGCTCATGGAAGATATGTCCCTGAAAAAATACTCATGGTCGGCGATGCGCCGGGAGACCTCAAAGCAGCCAAAGCCAATGAGGCTCTTTTCTATCCCATCGTTCCTGGCAAAGAAGAAGAGTCATGGGCAAGATTCGCAAGCGAAGCTATTGACAAATTTTTTGCGGGCGAGTTTGCCGGCTCTTATCAGGATTCCCTGCTTGAAGAGTTTGACAAAGCTCTTCCTGCCACTCCTCCCTGGAAATAAAAAACGCCTGAGCCCAAAAAACAGATAGCGAACAAGCAGGTCGCCCGGCTGGATTATTCTAAGAATATTTCGTCGCCGCGGCCTGGCAGAGGTATGCGCTGATTCTTTGATGTGAGCGCGAACTTGTTCGCAACTCAAAAGAAGTTTGCGCAAGCAAACTATTGTGCAGGCTTTGCCTGCTCGTGTTCCAACGGCGGAAGCGTTGGCCGCCCTGAAGGGCGGAATTGCTTCGCGCTTTGCGCGCCCCGGCAGTTCGCGCCGGGAAGCGACAAGGCCGTTTGGCCTTGACCAAGAGAAAATCCTTTTGGATTTTCTACACATTATTTCATTAGCACACCCTCATTGAGTGTCTTTTTCAAACGGAAAAAAATTGATTTAAAGACAGTTTTTGGAGAATAACTCAATAACTTTGAACTTTAAAATACAAGAAAAAACTGCCCACATGGGGTTAGAACACAGTGGAGCCAATACTTGAGGTAGAGTAGGGTCTGTCCAGAAAAAAGTAAGTTTTTTAAATAGAGAGAGATACATTTTTT
>CAZYVR010000056.1:0-22495 GCA_964651145.1 uncultured Victivallales bacterium
CAAGGCAAAGCCCAGGACAGAAATAGACGCGGCCCTTGCCGCAATTGCCGCTAAAAAGGCATCCGCAAACGCCAGAGCCGAATTGATGGAGCGCATACGTTCCGCCTCCGTGACGGACGATGATCGCGTTGCGATGCGGGAAATAGAACAGGTGGCGCTCGGAAATTCGGAAAACAGCCGGCTCATGAAGGATCTGCGGATTGATTCCACCGCTGAGAATGCGCAACAGCTCCTCGTGAAGACCGCCCTATGGGATTATTTCACTAATCCGTGGCCGGCTCGTTTCGGCATAGCTGTGGAAGATCCGGAAATTGAACTGCCGGAAACTCCGGAAGATGAAAGGCTTGATCTGACCCATATGGAGGCTTTTGCCATAGACGACAGTGACAGCCACGATCCCGATGACGCCGTAAGTTTTCATGACGGACTGCTATGGGTTCATGTGGCTGACCCGGCCTCAGTGGTCATACCCGAAGGGGAAATCGATTCAGAGGCTGTTCAGAGAGGAGAAAATCTCTATCTTCCGGAACTTGTAAGCCACATGCTTCCGGCGGGAATAACCGAAAAGTTCGGACTCGGGCTGAATCCGGAGAGTCCGGCTCTTTCTTTCGCTCTTAAAATCACGGAGGAAGGCGATGCCGTGATACAGAAAGTGACTCTCTCCCGTGTGAAGGTCAAACGCTTGAACTACGGCGGGGCTTCTGCGCTTATGGATGAGTTCCCGCTCTCCGAGATCAGCGCAGAGCTGGAAAAATTCCGGCTGCGCCGCATCGCATCGGGCGCGCTCCTTATAAATTTGCCGGAAGTCAAACTCCGTGTGAAGGACCGCAATATATCAGTGACGCCTATAGAGCTGCTTCCGGTCAGGGAACTGATTGCCAACGCCATGATAGCCACCGGAGCCGCAGTAGGAAAATGGGCTGTGGAAAATGACATTCCCATGCCGTTTGCGGTTCAGCCTCAAGCCAATGTCAGCGAAAATGCCACAACATTGGCATCCATGTTTGCAATGAGACGCGCCTGTTCTCCTGGCTCTGTTCAAATTTTGCCAGGGCGGCATGCCGGACTGGGGCTTGATTGCTATGTCCGGACAACAAGTCCTCTCCGTCGTTATGTTGACCTGCTTGCCCATCAGCAGATCCGCCGATTTTTGAAAGGCGAGGAGTTGCTTTCCTCCGACTATATTGATGGGCAGATAGCCGTGAGCAATAAAAAAGCAGCCGAAAGACGCAAGCTTGAGCGTCAAGTGAACGAATACTGGAAATTTGTCTATCTTTCACAGAATCCCGGCTGGAGCGGCGAGGCTTTTCTCGTCTGCCGACAGGATGAAAGGCTGACTTTCCTTCTGCCTTCGCTTGCCTACGAATATAAGACGCGGCTCAAGAGCGACATAAGACTTGATGATGCGGTTACTCTAAAACTCAATTCCGTCGACCCTGTTTATCTGAACTGTCGCATGCAAATAGATGCCTCCCCCCCTGTCAAAAAATAGGATTTCGAAGTGGCTTCGCCACCGCCATGCAAAAATAATGTTCTCACAAATTTATTTGAAGATAACATCTTGACAAATCACCAATAGTTTGTTATAATAACTAAACAATAACAATACATAACAAACTATAAATATGTTAAACGAACTCAAAATAGATCGCGCCAAACCAGCTCTGCTGGGAGAGCAGATTTGCAGTCAGATCAAGGAAATGATCAACTCCGGCAGATTGACGGAATCTCAAAAGCTTCCAACGCTCAGGGAATTTGAAAAAGGGCTGGGAGTGGGAATATGCACTGTCCAAAAAGCCTTTGTGCAACTGGAAAAAGAAAAATTCATCAGCAAAAGACCTCATCTGGGAATATTCGTTCAGCCAGAGTCTGAAAGAAAGCCATTTCCAATAGAAATCCCGTCGGCAACCAGCAACACCAATGAAAAACTTAAAGACTTATGCGTGGCTATTGTGACCGATAAAGTTTCAGCCGCCAACCGAAGAAATTTGACTGTTATTGAAACTTTCGAGTCAGCTATATCCTCTCGGCAAGGCAAGACTTTTTTAATTGACATCCCGAGAAACGGCTTGCCAATAGATAAACTTAAAGAGCTCCTTGGCGACGCCAACACAATTTTTTATATTGGATACGGAGAAGAGGCCAACGATTTTTTTGTGAGACAACTGCTATCGCTAAAATTGCCCTTGGCTACATACTCATACAAGGGAAACGTCAAAGTATCAGGAACGCTTATTGACTGGGAATGGGCTGTCAGAGAATTAATGGAGCACCTTATAAGCCTTGGGCACAAAAAAATAGCAATGGCTTCGTTTTATCTTCATGAACAAGAAAATTTTCCCTGGATGGTCGAGCGCGAAAGGGCTTTTCTGGACTTGGCGGCCTTCCATTACTTACCTATTGACGAAAACGACGTATACAAAGAAGCATTCTATGAAGGAGGCCCAAGCGACCAAGGATTGAATGTGGGGGAGAAAGTGGGGGAGAAAATATTCTCAAGCCATAAAAATTACACTGCAATATTCGCCATCAACGATGAATTTGCGGAAGGCGTTTCGCGCGCCGCCAGAAAACGCGGTTTGCGCATCCCAGAAGATTTGTCCATAACAGGTTTTGACAACGATCCTCTGGCTATAGCCCAAGGGCTCACAACCATCGCGCATCCACTTGAAGAAGACGGCAAAGCAATAGCGGACATTTTGGCTGAACTCTATTTGAATCCAACGGAAGACAAAATAAATCAAGTAATAAACAAGCCAAGGCTGATTGCCAGAAAGAGCACAAGGAAATTGAGTAAACAATTAACTGTGGAGGAAAATAAATGCGCAGTTTAAGAAAACAAACAGTCTTTACACTCATCGAACTGCTCGTTGTGATTGCCATAATAGCAATTCTTGCCAGCATGCTTTTGCCAGCGCTGAGAAATGCAAAGAACAGAGCGCTGCAAACTCAATGCATTGGAAATTTGAAGCAGCTTGGACTTGTTATTTTTTCTTACGCAGACGACTTTAAAGGTTTTGCCCCGCCGCCCTACAGAAGCTCAGACAACATGTACTGGAGCAAGATACTTTACGAAGTTGGAATGATAAAGGAACCAACAGAAAATGAGAGCAGCATTTTGGTTTGCCCCGCGTTTTACCCTCGAAATTTCAAGCGTTGGGACACTGTTTATGGAATGAAGACCGTGGGATTGGCTTGGGAGTCCAGCATCAATATTTTCTCCTCGCCAAACAGAGTATTTGACCCAGCTTTTGCCGCCAACAGAACCTTTGGTTCCCCATCTCAATCCTGGCTTCTGGGAGACTCTCATGCCAACGCTGGCACAGGAGGCCAGCCTGAGGCAACGCAATGGTACTGGATTCATGAGTACTCATCCGGGAATCTTTACAAATTAAACCCCAGCCATTTGAATCAAGTTGACCTTCTTTTTGGAGACGGACACGCCAGCGGAATGAATAGAGCTAGCGTGGGAGAGCTTCCCGAAACAAAAAATAGCGGACTGGGCAATCAGCAGAATTATATGCTTTAACTCTATAAAAACAAACATATTTGGAGAACATCTATGAAATTAAAAAACTTAATTAAATCAACGCACATTTTTATTTTTTCCTCCTCTATTTTTCTGGTGGGATGCTTGAGTGAAACACAGAAAAGTCCTAAAAACAACATAAAATACTCGGCATGCAGTGAAATAAAGGCAATAGATGACTTTTCAGGAAAAAACAAATGGCAATTGAAAACAGGAAAAAATATTGTTGCGCAAAAGACAATGTCGCCAATAATGCGCTTAGATTTTTCAAAGAAAAATTTTATGGATAAAGAGGGAAAGAATAATTGGTTTTGCGTTTCCAGAAAAATAAAACCATCCACAATTTGGTCTGACGCCGACGGCATCCGCCTTGAGTTGGCAATAGACAAGCCAAGATTCTGGTTTTTTGCGATGAGCTTAAAAATGAAAGATGGCTCTATTTTTAAGTTATCTCCTATTACGCCGCAACGATTTTCAGAGAAATTTAAAAATAGGACACTGGAATTTAAAAAATTTAAAAAGGTCTCAGGAAAAGCTTTAAAACTTAATCCTCTCGAAGTTAATGAGTTAAGGATATCAGGCTCGGCCAACTCAGGAGCCGTGCTATTCAATAAAATATCCCTTTACCGCAAGCCTGAAAATTCTGGCTGGCTTAAATTAGCTACAAATTCTCCTTTTAAAAGCAATATATTTGAACATGGAGCCGATGCGAAAATAATTTTTAAGCAGACTGGAACCCCATCCCTTGGAACAAAGAGCGTTTCATATGAAATAAAGAATTATTATGGGGAAATTGTTAACAGCGGAGTTTTTGATCTAAAAAGTGACATAAAAGAATATTCTGTAAATTTGCATGATATAGATACAGGATATTATGAGATAAGAGCATTTGAAGTAAATGAACACGGAAAGAAAAACCCTTTATCATGCATTAAAAGCAGCGGAAGCATGCCTGCTGGCATGGGAACTTTTGCGTTTATGCCAGCAACTGTAAAGGAAAATATAGAAAACATAAAGAAAGTTGGACAAAACACATTTTTCGGAATACATAATAAGCGATATAAATATGGGTTGCATAAACTAATGGGGTTTCCATGGAGCATGGATTACACTCGTTGGCTTTATGAAGAAGGAGGCAGAAAGCCAAGCAGAAAAGATGGAACCGCGGCTTGGGCAAAGAAAAAAATGCATAAAAATAAACCATATCCATCTTGGCGGTTTGCTATCACGGCTTTTGATTCAACAAACAAATTCTTCCATATCCCCAAATGGGCTCAGGCATCAGAAAAGAAAGCGCCTGGGTTTAAAAAATGGGATGACTATCTCGCTTTTGTTAAAGATCATGTTAAAGTTCATAAATATTTGTATCCGCATATGTCCCCAAGACTCTATGAGCCGACTTGGGAGATCAATCTTAATTCATTCCCGTATAGGTTTAAGCCATATTTTAATATAGAAGAAATTGTTGAAGCTTACAGGCGAGTGACTCCGGCAATCAAAGAAGTTGATCCCAACGCATGCATAATAGGGCCCACTGCTCATCTCCATGACATGGATTGGTTTGAATCTCTGTTTAAGGCTGGTTTGTTAAATTATATTGACGCTGTTTCTCTGCATTTTTACTGCACGCCTCCCCCTGAAGAAAGCAGATTGCCTGAAAAATTAGCGAACTTGCGGGCTATGATAAGAAAATATTCGGAAAAAGATTTGCCCATATACAATTCTGAAGCAGGCTTTAAGTCGATTGTAGGCGGAGTGAATGATTTGCAAAGCCATGCTCGAAACCTAGTTCGTTATGGACTTATTCTAAAAGGAGAAAGGGTAAAAGTTCATCTTGCTTTTTATATCTTTGACTATAAGCCCTTGAGTGAGAGCAATTGGGGGATATGCTTCAATCTTGACCCCAGGCTTAATCATGACCCAAAAGCAATAGCTCCCAAGCCCGCAGTCGCAGCATTGGCTGTTTCTTCTCATATTTTATTAGGAGCTGAGCCTGTAATGCAACTGCGCTGGTGGGGAAAAGATATATGGGGTTATGTGTTCAAGAAAAACGAAAAGCCGATTCTTGTTTTATGGGATCCTCATAAAACAAGAAAAATAAAGGCGCCAGTTGGCAATGACGCAAAAATAAGGCTCGTGAATTTCATGGGAAAATTCTTTAACTTAAAAAATGAGGATGGATTTGCTGAAATAGAGATAGGGCCTGAACCTGTTTACTTGCTGGGAGCTTCTCCAGAGATATATTTGTCTGATATGTTTTCTCCATCTTATGACTTTGGAGTTGTTCCGAAAACTTTATATCCCGGTCAAACTAGCGTGTTTAACCTGTCCAAGGAAGGTGTCGCTGACATCAAAGAGATTCATGGAACTGGACCTTTGAATGTTGAGAAACAGAACTCTGGGAAAATTTCACTAAAAGTTGACTCTGATTCTGATTCCAGACCCATTCCTATTTTTATAAAATATAAAGACTCAAAAGGCAAGCTTAAAAGAGCAGTCAAATGGTTTCTAATTGAAAATGCAGTTAAGATTGAAACTGTTAAAGCGACTATTGAAGATAATTTTATGGGAATCAGCGCAGAATTGACCAATAGGTCTAAAGGCGCATTGTCTGTCAAAATTTCAGCGCGCACTGCAAAAAGCTTTGAAATACAAAACAAAAATCTTACCCTTCAGCCTGGAAGCGTATCAAATGCATTTTTTCCAATTCAAAAGATGAATGGAGGAGAATTTAATCCCGCAGCTCCACTTGAAGCCGAATTGTCTGTTTTATGTCCAGGAGGAATTAGAATAGACAAGAAAGTTAAAATATATTTTCTTTCCGCCTTTAGAAAGGGAGAAAAAAGACCAGACAAACTTTATTCGAATACAATTAAAGTTGAAGGGATAGGAGCTTCAGGGGTGAAAGATTCAGCAAACGTTGAGTTCTTCTGGAGCAAAAAGGGCTTGAAGGTTATTATTATGTCACATGACGACATTTTCTATCAAAGCATTTCAGATGGCTGGATCTGGAGGGAAGACAGCATTCAAATGGCTTTTGACACAGACCCTGACAGTGATTTTCTATATGATCAAATGACGGGACAGCTAAGCAAAAAAGTCACTTCCATTTCAATGGCATCCACCCCTGAAAAAAATTTAATATGGAGACATATGACACATAATAAAAATGAACTTCCCTTTGGAGATATTACAGGAAGCGGAATTGAAATGAATTTCAAACGGAATCAAAAAGCGTTGCTTTCTGTCTATGAATTTAATATTCCATGGAAAGAAATAGGATTAAGTCCGCGAGACGCGCGCAAAGGCAAGAGATTGGGCATTTCAATTCTTATAAACGACTCTGATGGAGTAAAAACTTCCAGAAAGTGTCTTTCCATATATGACGGGATAAAAAAATTAAAAAGCCACAGGCTTTATGGGATAATAACATTGCGTTAAATTGAAAATAAACTATGGAGACGATCAAATGCATTGTTCAAGAAAAAGAATTCATTTTACACTCATTGAATTGCTCGTTGTAATTGCCATAATCGCAATTCTCGCCAGCATGCTCATGCCAGCCCTGAGCAAAGCAAAAGGAACCGCGCAGAAAATATCCTGCGCTGGCAAAATGAAGCAAATAGGAACAGCCATAGCCATGTATCCAGATGACTACAACGGCTGGCTTCCCCTGGCAGAAGTCGGAGGAGGCTGGCCTAATCACTCTAATTGGATTGCGGGGACAGCCCAATATTTAGGCAGCGGAGACTGGTGCTACGGATGGCTTTCATCCACACCAGAAACTGTCAGACAAATATATCAGTGTCCGTCAGGAGCCAATGAATTGAAAAACGGCTCAAATTATATGTACCACAGGAGAGTGGGCAAAACCCTTGATCTAAGCAGCAGTTGGGGGCCAATAAGAATAGCAAAAGTAAAGCAGCCGTCTGAAGCCGCGCTTTTGCTGGATGGGAACAGCTTATCAACGATTCCAGGGCATATGTTTGCCATTAACTATACGGATCATCATATCCCCGACCCGCCTTTTGTGGCATTCAGGCATTCAAATGGAACAAACGCACTGTTTGTGGACGGGCACGTTGATTGGGCAAAATTCCCATGGAGCCTGCTTGATTATTCAGTATCATGGGCCTTTAATTCAAATTAAAAAAAAACTAACAAATATTTGAACAACCAGAAAAAAATACAGGAACATAAAAAATGAAAATAAATAGTCCATTAGACGCTATTGCAGAACGTTACTCCTTTGAAAAAATAGGCAAAGTGGCACCGCGAAAATCAAAAGATATCAGAGCATCAGCCATAGGGATTGGCTTTGAAACTCTTGACAGGAAAATGTTTGATCCTGAACGCGTATATCCATGGCTTGCAGATTCAGGAGTTAAATGGGCAAGAGTTCAAACCGGCTGGGCGCGTTGCGAAAAAATTAAAGGAGAATACGATTTTTCATGGCTGGACGATATAGTTGACAACCTTTTGGAGATAGGCATACAGCCATGGTTTAACGTAGGATTTGGAAATAGGTTATATAGCGCTGACGCTCCTCATGAATCAGCTGTTGGATTTGTGCCTTTGTATTATGGAGATGAAGCGATAAAGGCATGGACAAAATTTATTTCCGCGATAGCCGGCCATTTCAGTGACAGAGTCAAACATTGGGAAATATGGAATGAGCCAAACGTCAATTCCTTCTGGGCTCCGCAAAAGCCAAATCCCAAAGATTATGTGGAACTCGTTAAAATATCAGCTCTGGAAATCAGGCGCAAAGTTAAAAATTCCATGATTATTGGAGGGGTTATGGCTTGTTTTAATCCTGTGTATTTTGAAGGGTTGATGGAGGCTGGCTTGACCGATCTGATAGACATATTCACTTATCACCCATACCGATCTGTTCCTGAGCATGGCTATGAGGTTGAAGTCAATACTATCAGGAGAATATTGAAGGAGCACAATCCCAATATTAAATTGTGGCAGGGAGAAAACGGATCACCATCCGTCACCGGAGGCGAATGCGATGAATGGCTGGGCATATTTAATATGAACGAGATCAATCAGTCAAAATGGCTGGCCAGGCGCATCATGACTGATTTGAAATTGAATCTTGAATTTACTGAATATTTTCATGCAATAGACTTGGTGGGGGAATATTATCAGTCCTTTTCATATAGCAAAAAAGAAATATTGATGGGCGTTCTTAATGGCAGAGAGTACACGCCTAAATCATCTTATTTCACCCTTCAATGCCTGTGCTCTATTTTTGATCAAGAGGCGGTTCTAAAGGATTTTATTATACAAGCGCTGCCAAAAGGCAAATCAGATATTCTCGAAGCGTTCAAGGCTCCAAAGATAGACTTGTACGCTGTCAACACTGTCAGTTTTGTTAAAAATGAATTTCCTTTGTATGCTTATTGGTTCCCGGAAGATCCACAGATAGATACTCCTTCTAAAGCAATTAACATATTGTTGTGGAATGACAGCAAGTTCGTGCTAAAAGAACCTGTGCTTATAGATCCATTGTCTCAAACTGTATATAAAATACGTGATTTCAAGCTGAATAAGAATGGGGCATTGATATTGGATTCTATGCCTTTGCTTGACTACCCACTTATTATTACTGACATTAACGCAATACCCCACATTTAAGATAAAAAAACAATGGAAACACGAAATTTCAAAGAAAAAGGGCGGACCCTTGTAAATGGTGTTTGTTAAAAAAATATAGGAGCACAATATGAACAGATCACTTTTGATATGCATTGCTTTCCTTGGAATATGCTTGACGCTTCCGGCGGACAAGGCTATTTCAAACAAAATAATTTTGGATGATTTTGGCAAAGCCTCAGAGCCCTTATGGAAAATGAGAGTGGGCAATAATATAAACTACTCTTCAACATTTGGGGAAAAAGTAAAAATTGGCGAAAAAGAAGAGACTGTCCTAAAACTGGAATTCGAAAAGAAAGATGTCACAAACAAAAAGCCGCCGGAAAACTGGTTCAGCATAGGAAAAGCCGTTGAACCCAACGCCTCATGGAAAAGCGCATCCGCCATAAAAATAGATCTTTCAGTAAAAAACTCAGGCCAATGGTGGCTGCAGCTCAATTTGATGTCTGATGGGGAAAAATTTTCAAAAGTCCTTATGCCATGCAATTACAACAGCAATATAATTCAAGACCGCGTGCTGACTTTCAAAGACTTCAAAAATAAAAACGGCAAAAAAATTGCACCTGAAAAAATTTCAAGAATAAACATAACAGGCTCCGCTCTGTGCAAGATTCTGTATATCAACAAAATGCTTTTATTGTCCAACAAGGAAACAGAGCATTTTGTAAAATTCACAACAAACGAAGCAGGCCTGAATATTTTTCAGCCAGGACAAACTGTTGAAATGACTTTTGCCATTGGAAACAGCGGAGCTCCGCAAAACGCAAAAGGCATCGAATATGAAATAAACGACTACTTCAACAGAAATGTCAAGAAAGGAAAAATAGAACTTTCAAAAAACAAAGAATACACGGCAGAATTCAAGCCTGCCTTGCCAGGCTATTATGACGCAAAGGCTTATTGGGTTGATGCAAGCAATAAAAGGCTTTCCGAGAGTTCATGCATCAAG
The DNA here is from genome assembly GCA_964651145.1 of uncultured Victivallales bacterium. GTDB lineage: Bacteria > Verrucomicrobiota > Lentisphaeria > Victivallales > GWF2-45-14 > CAZYVR01. The sequence continues at coordinate 10,143 of CAZYVR010000056.1, forward strand.
ACCACAGGCTCCCTTGAGCATGGACGCGGAACCTTTGCGGTGATGCCTAATACCTTGGACCAAAACCTCAAGAGAATGAAAGAATTCGGAGACAAGGCATTTTTCGGCTTTCATGGAAATAGCGGAAACCTTGTAGACTTAATGGGGATGACTTGGCGTCTTGGCTGCGGCGGAAGATGGATTTGGGATGAAAAAAAAGAAAAGCCCAAAATAATAGATGGGACAGCGGAATGGGCTAAAGAAAAGCTAACAAAGAAACCAGACCAAAAATTAGGATTATACGGCATTTTCAATCAATGTATGAATATCTCGCAAAACCTTCCAGATTGGGCAAAATCAAACCCGCTCGGCAAAGCGCCCGGCTTGAAAGACCCTGACGAATATTTTCGCTATCTTAAAGACCGCATAAAAGTGAACAAACACTCTTATCCTCATATGAAGCGGCGAATTTATGACATATTCTGGGAAGTGAACCTTAACAAGCCAAAGATTGGAACGCACAAGCCAACATACTTGCCAAGCGACATTATCGAAGCATACCAAAAGGCGCGAAAAGTGCTGGATTCGGAAGACCCCGGCGCAATCCTAGCAGGCCCATGCACTTCGGCCCTGAAGGAATTGCCATGGGTTGAATCCCTTTTGAAAGGCGGTCTCTTGAAATATCTAGACGCATACAACTGCCACGGCTACCATACCCCTCCTCCAGAGGAAGGACAGGTTGTTGGAAAAATAAGAGAACTCAAAGCAATGCTGAAAAAATACAACAATGGGAAAATGCCTGACATTTACTGCACAGAGCTGGGCTATCGCTCCCAGTACGGCTCCAAGGACAGGCATAAAGAGCACGCGCAATGGCATACGCGCGTGGCCATAATCTTGAAAGGTGAAGGGCTGAAAGTTTATTATCCATTCTACTCTTATGATTATGTAGGAGACAACGAAACGTGGGGCGTATGTTATAACTTAAGCCCCAGAATGGCATGGGGGCCAAAGCATGTTTCACCGAAAGCGGCAGTTCCAGCCCTTGCCGTCTGCGCAAATGAGTTGGAAGGAACATCGCCAGTCAGCGATCTTCCATTTTTTGGTCGCGACATCTGGTGCTATATATTTAAGGACAACAAAAGCGGCAAGCCAATAATCGCAATTTGGTCAGTGCATGACAAACACAAGATAAAGTTTCCGGCAGGCAATGTAAATTCGCTTGAGATTACAAATATAATGGGGCATCATTCTGAAATTGCAGTAAAGGACGGCCTTGCCGTCATTAATGTTTCCCCTTCTCCTATTTATATAAAAGGAGCCTTAAAAAATATTTACATCAATGACAAAAAGGCAGAGGACAATATTCTGACAAAACTGTATCCAGGCGAAAAAAAGACAGTCAAACCGCCAGCCCCATTGACGAAAAGCATACAATTCTGGGGGGATGCGGACATAAAAACAAGCAATGGCATGCTACACATCTCAATACCCGCCGATTGTCAACCCGGGCCAATTCCTGTATTGTTTGGAAACAAAACAAAGTGGCTGGCAGTCAAAGAACCTCTTGAAATCGTAAAAGTAAGCTTGGAAAAGAAAAAATCGGGAATGGAAATAGAGCTTGCTTTAAACAACAGGGGCATTGTTGACCTCCCCGCAAGCGTGTCATTGGAAATCCCCGGAAAAGCGCCGCGCGAAATCAAGGAAACTCTTAAGAGCAAGTCAAAAACAACCCTATCCCTGCCTTTGAAGCTGAACGGAGAAATCAATTTTTCCAAGCCCCTTAATGTCTGTCTGAAAATTAACGCTGGCAATCTTCGCGAAATAAAAACAAACAAGCAATTCAGCTTTCTCGCGGCACATCTTCGAGGAGAGCCAAATGAAGACAAACTGCCAAATTCAATCGAATGGGGCGGCAAGGGCTCTTCCGGCAAAGAAGACAAGGCCAAAATCTATTTTGAATGGGACGAAAAAAATCTCTATCTGAAAATTGAAGCGGCTGACGACGTTTTCCATCAAACACGCAACGATGGAACAATATGGCAAATGGACAGTCTTCAAATAGCCTTTGACACTCATCCCGAGCTGAATGCAGTCTATGCGCCTCTGGCGGGAGTCTTCACTAAAAAAATAACCGAAATCGCTATTGCCAGAACTCCTGAAAAAAATCTGGCCTGGAGGCATGCGACTCACAATGAAGAGGAATTGAAGTTAGGCGATATACCGGACGCTATGGATATTGATATTGTCCGCGATGAGAACAAAAAGCTGACAATCTACAATCTATCAATTCCATGGAAAGAAATAGGCCTCGACTCCGTGGGGAAAGGCAAGCCGATCGGGATTGCAATTCTGCTCAACGACTCTGACGGGAAAGACTCACAACGAACTGGCTTGGAACTTTTCAGCGGAATCATGCGCGGCAAAGACCACAGGCTTTATGGCATGATAACACTGCGTTGACAATTATCCGTCAAATCGCCGTCACTTTTGCATTGAATTGAAAATAAACAACTTACAATACGTCACTTTGGTCTTTGAGCTGTGGGTATTTGGTGTCTTTCTCTGACAGTTCGGGATTGGATACAGGCCAGTCAATCCCTAAGTCAGGGTCGTTCCAAATAATGCCCCGCTCGTCTTCCGGAGAATAATATTCACTGCATTTATAGAGAAATTCGACATGATCGCTCAATACGCAGAATCCATGCGCAAATCCTTTGGGGATAAATACTTGCTTCTTGTTTTCGCTTGAAAGAACAAAACTTTCCCATTGCCCGAAAGTAGGGGAATTGCGACGGACATCCACCACAACATCGAAAACCTTTCCCGCTGTTACTCTTACAATTTTATCCTGCCCCGGGTTAATTTGATAATGAAGGCCTCTCAGCACATTTTTTGTTGAAGATGAATGGTTGTCTTGAACAAAATTTAAATTAATGCCGTGCTCAGCACATTTTTTTGCGCTGTAGCTTTCCATAAAAAAACCTCTGCCATCCTTAAACACTTTAGGCTCAATAATTTTAATGCCATTAAGCCTTCCATTAGTCACTTTCATCGCTATTTCTCCAAAATTCAGATATTTTATAAAAATTTCAATACAGATAGTCATCATAGAGGGAAAAATCCAGAGAAATTAACTTTAATTTTACAAAGTCAGGAGTATATTATTGCCGGAATGGCGTCTTTGAGAGGCGCTTCCTGTATAAATTTTCGTTTTTACTTTGGATATAAATTTTTTGGAATGAACATGTTGTTCGGTTTTAAATCAAGTTTTGACAGTGGCTTTAGGCTCTATTGGGTTGCCAATTTCTTTTTATTTTCAGGCGGAAAATCTATTGGCGATATGTTTTATAAGAACAATTGCGGCACAAGGAAAAACGTATGTAGTCGCACCTGATTCAGTTTTACGGGAGCAGTCTGTCAAAATATAAATCTGAATTCATGTTGTCATTCCCACTCGGGGAATAGGCAATGTTGCAAGATCAGTTAAATTTAGATATAGAACTAATTGGAGAGCCTCAAACAGAGGAAACTTTCTCCGACATTCAGCCTTTGGCAGCAAGGCTGCGCCCTCGAACTATCGAAGAGTATGAGGGTCAGGAACATCTGCTTGGGCCCGGCAAGCTTTTGCGCAGAGCAATAGATGCTGATCGTTTTTCCTCCATTGTGCTTTGCGGCCCTCCCGGAGTCGGCAAAACCAGCCTTGCGGAAATTATAGCAAAATCCACAGAATCGGCTTTTATCAGGCTTTCCGGCGTTATTTCGACAGTGGCGGATATTCGGCGTGAAATTGCCAGCGCAATTTTGCGCAAAAAGTCCAACGGACGCAAGACTGTGGTGTTTATAGACGAGATTCACCGGTTTAACAAAGCTCAGCAGGATGTTCTCTTGCCAGATGTCGAAAATGGCAACATTCGCCTTATTGGAGCAACCACCCACAATCCGCTTTTTTATGTGATCGGCCCCTTGCTGTCCAGATCTCTGGTTTTTCAGCTTGAGCCGCTTTCAGAAGAAAACATAAAGAGCCTGTTGCTGAGGGCTATTTCTGATGAGCGCGGATTTGAGGGAAAGAACATAAAAATAGACGATGACGCCCTTTCATTTCTGTCAAATATCTGTGAGGGCGACGCAAGAAGGTCTCTTAACGCCTTTGAGCTTGCCGCGCTGACCACCGAACAGGACAAGGATGGCTGCATACGGATAGACCTGCCCACGGCGGAGGCCTCTATTCAGAAAAAAGCCCTCGCTTATGGCGATGACGGGCATTACGACACTGCAAGCGCGTTTATCAAAAGCATGCGCGGGAGCGATGCTGACGCCGCAGTCTATTGGCTTGCCAAGATGTTACAGGCGGGAGAAGATATCCGTTTTATAGCCAGAAGAATTATCATTTTTGCATCCGAAGACGTTGGCAACGCAGATCCGCGCGCTCTTTCCATTGCCGTAAGCGCCATGCAGGCAGTGGAAATGGTTGGCATGCCGGAGGCGCGCATAATTCTTTCACAGGCTGTCACATACTGCGCGACAGCGCCAAAGAGCAATTCGGCGTATGAAGCGGTAAACGAGGCTATGGAAGATGTAGAGAAAGAGCGAGTAGCTCCTGTGCCCCGTCATTTGCGCGACCCTCACTCCAGCGGCTCCAAGCAGGACGGGCACGGAAAAGGATATAAGTATCCTCATTCATATGACGGAAACTTTGTGGGGCAGGATTATCTGGGGGTTGAAAAGACTTACTACCGCCCTTCCCCGAACGGCTACGAGGCCAAAATAATGGAAAGAATAGATTATTGGAACAAATGTCGCAAAGCTCAAACAGAACAGGCGGCAAAATGAACAAGGCTGAGTTGAGAAAAAAATATTTGCGCATAAGGAGCGAAATTGCTCCGGATTGCAGAAAAAAGGCCGACTCGGCTATTTGCGAAAGGCTCAAGGACATTGATGAAGTGGCTAACGCCGACTTTATAGCCTCTTATGTGTCAGACGGAACTGAGCCTGATCTGAAAGAGTTGGAACTTGATTTGATGCGCGAAGGAAAGAAATTTTGTTTCCCGAGGTTTGTCAAAGGCTCCCTGAACGCGGAATATGAAATGGCCGAAGCAAAGGATATGGAAAAGGATATGGCTCCCGGGGCGTATGGAATACTTGAGCCCGGGCCTAATATGCCGGCTGTGCCGGAAAGCATGCGCGAAAGGATAACATGGTTAGTCCCTGGCGTCGTTTTTGACAAGGAATGCAGACGTGTTGGCCGCGGCAAAGCCGTTTACGACCGTCTCCTCAAACGCGGCTCCAGGATAACAATAGGAATATTTTATGAATGTCAACAATATGCGTCGGCTCCCATGGAGGAACATGATTATCCGCTGGATATGATTGTCACCGAAAAAGGAATTTACCGTCGCAGATAAAAAAAGATTAGGAGAAGAAAGATGATGTACAGTTATATTGCAGTAGGCGCTATATGCACGGCGCTTGGAGTTCTCGCATACTGGTTTATTGCCAAGACGCAGGGGGCTAACGCAAGCAGCGCCGCCTCGCGACTCCGCGAAGACGCGGAAAAAGAGGCGGAGCATATTCTCAGAGAAGCAAAAGTCACAGCCAAGAGCGAAGCCCTCAAATTGAAAGAAGAAGTGGAAGGCGAATTTAAAGCGCGACGCAAGGAAGAGCTTGCCATTGAGAAGCGCTTGCTTCAGCGCGAAGAAAACATGGAAAAGAAAGCGGACGCGCTGGAATCACGCATGCGCGGCATGGAGCGCAAAGAAAAAGAGCTTGACTCCACCCGGGGAAAAATAACCCAGAAAGAGGAAGATCTCAAAAAAACAATTACAAAGCAAATTGACGAACTTGAAAGAATAACTCAGCTTTCCCGCGAGAGCGCCAAAGAAATATTGCTTGAAAAACTCAAGGGCGAAATTCAAACCGAGTCCGGCCTTCTTATACGGGACACTCTGGAAGAGGCAAAACAAAAAGCCGAGAAAGAAGCCAAAAAAATTCTGGCCTATGCCATTCAGCGCTATGCGTCAGACTGCACTTACGAGCGCACAACAGCAACCATACCTTTGCCGGGCGATGAAATGAAAGGCCGCATAATAGGCCGTGAAGGCAGAAACATCAGAACACTTGAAGCGGCAACCGGAGTGAGCATCCTTATAGACGACACTCCCGAGGCCGTGGTCATATCATGCTTTGATCCAATAAGAAAAGAAGTTGCAAGGCGCCTTCTGGTGCGTTTGATTGAAGACGGACGCATTCATCCGACGCGCATTGAGGATCTGGTCAAAAAAGTGACAAAGGAAGTGGAGGACGAAGTGTTCTCAACTGGCGAAGAAGCCGTTCTGGAAACTGGGCTTCAAGGAGTTCCGCCGCAGGTTGTGAAGCTTATAGGCCGCCTCAAGTTCCGTTACAGCTTTTCTCAGAACGTTCTAAAGCATTCGCTTGAAACAGCATATTTCATGGGAATAATAGCCGCGGAACTGGGCCTTGACGAACAAAAAGCCAAGCGCATTGGCATGTTCCATGACATAGGCAAAGCCATTGACCATGAAATAGAAGGCACGCACGCCTCAATAGGCGCCGACATACTTCGCAAGCACGGCGAAGACAAAGACGTGATCAATGCGGTGGCCTGTCACCATGAAGAGATAGAATGCACAAGCATCTATGGCGTTCTGGCAAATGTCTGCGACACGCTTAGCGCTTCCAGACCGGGAGCCCGAAGCGAAACCACGGAACTTTATCTCAAGCGCCTGGAGCAGCTTGAAAGCATAGCCATCAGCTTTGAAGGTGTGGAGTCATGCTTTGCTCTCCAAGCCGGGCGCGAAGTCCGCGTGGTTATAAATCCCTCAAGAATAGACGAAGGGAAAGCTCAAAATCTGGCGCGGGACATTTGCCTGAGGATTGAAAAGGAAATGAATTATCCGGGCCAGATCAAAGTGACCATTATCAGGGAAACCCGTTCAGTGGAATACGCAAAATAAAAAATGGCAACGCGAAACGACAACAATAAAACGACAAAAAGCAGCAGCAGCGGCGGCGGCAGAAAGGGCGGACCCTCAAAATCCGCAAAAGGAAAAAAAACGCCCTTTCTTTTTAGCCTGGCAAAATCGCTGTTCGGCTTGTCTGTCTTGTTTTTATTGTTTGTCGCCATATATCTTATAATTGCGTCCGCGATTGACTGGCAATACAAGCCGTTCCCTGGAACAAACATAAGCGCCGAAAAGATTCCAATAGACAAAAACAAACTGGAATTGCTGACCGAATCCGATCTATCAGACGAAATCTCGAATGAAGTCAGAAAGCTTGCGACTTCCCCCGGCGGGAAATTCCTACTAATAGACATGACCCGCTTCCCAGAGCATTCCGGATTGGCCAAAGACAACAAAATGTTCCAAATGCTTGCCAGCGCCAAAAGCTCAAACCCCGGCCTGGATATAATCCTCATGCTGGACTCGCGGTCGCGCGGATATTCAAAATCCTGCCCGGGCATTTATGCGGAACTGGTCAAAAAAGGCATAAATGTTATTTTCTCAGATCCAAGCCTTCAAAAAAATTATCGCTGGATCTACTCTCCTGGCGCGGGGCTTTTGGCGCGGATTTTCCGATCTGAAAAATCCGATTCTTCAAAAGACACCTTCTCTTGCAAGCTAGACAAATGGCAAAACAAATCTCTGGCTCGAAATATTATTGTCTCAGAAAGTTCAAACGGATTAAAGGCTCTGCTGGGAGCTTTTTCGTTCCAGCGCGAAAAAGACAAACTTCAGGCCGCAGCTCTGATCAAAGGAGACGCGGTTGCGCCTTTGCTGAAAAGCGAATTGTTCCTCGCTCGCGCGTTCCTCGCTCAAAAAGGCAACGGCTTTTCAAAAAACGGAGAAACAGCCCTGCTGCGCCTTATAGAGCTGAAAATAAAATCTCTCCCGGAGCCTTCCATCGAGGGAACCCGCCAAAAAATATGGATCGAATTTCTAACAGAAAAAGCTGTTTTCGATAAATTGGAGTGGATGCTTGGCGGCCTGACTAATGGGGATTCTGTCAATATAGTGGCAGGCTTGCTTGATGATCCGAAGATAATAGAGGACATAGGGAAGGCAAACTCCAAAAACTGCAACATAAGAATTATCTTTGACCGGAATGCAGGCGTAGCAAGATCGGGCGTCTCGCCCGGAATGCCCAACTCCGTTGTGGCAAAAGAGCTTTATGAAAAAAATAAAAAACTCGACAAAGCCATGGAGATGCGCTGGCTTGAAGGCGCGACCACAGACGCGTGCATTGTCCATGTTTACAATGAGAACGCAAAAACCAGCAGGATTCTCATATGCTCATCTTCATGGAACAAAAAAACTCTGAGGGGATATGACCTTGCCTCCGCCTTATACATTGAAGGCGAATTCAAGGGAGCTGAAAGCCTCAGAGACTTTTTTGATATTTATTGGCAGAATCGAAGCGGGGTTCTGCGAACAACTGAATACAGCGAATATTCACAATCAAATGCGCGCTCCACACTCAATCAAATTCTTTTTACCTTAAAAAAGTGGATAGGTTCGCCATATAAAGTTGAAAATTCGCAATAAAGGATAAAGTTTACAATAAATCGGAAATAACCCGAAAAAAGTTTTGCTCATGTATACATCGTCAACTCTGATTATATTATGCTCAATTGCCGTTTTTATAGCGGCATTCTATATTTTTCTATTGAAAAGCAGAAATAACATCTTTCGCGCAAAAATAAAGGACGCGCTGCATAAAAAAGCTGAGATAACAAATTTCCTCAGCCTCTTTTCGCAAAACCTGAGAACTGTCGAGGAAATCGACAATTCCATGAATATGACGGCGCGGTACGTTGCTGACCTTATTGAGGCTCAATCAATATGCATTTTCGCGCTGGATGGCGAATATCTCAGGGCCGTGGGGATTTCAGGAGCGTTTCCCCCTTTGCATAAATCGACTCAATATGTGCTGACAAAGCCACGGTATATTCTTGAAACATTAAAAAGAGACAAAATAAAGCTCGGCGAAGGAATTGTCGGAGAAATCGCGAAAACACGGGAAAGCCTTTACTTGGAAGACGCCTCCGAAGATCCGAGAATCAGCGGAAACGACACTGTGGTGGCAATCAGGACGATGATGGCAGTGCCGCTAGTCTGCGAGGCAAATGTTACAGGCGTAATGTGCGCCGTGAACAATCGCCGGGCCGACAGGCCGTTCACGCCGGAGCAGTTCAGCAATTTTAAATTTATAGCCTCACAGGTGGTGCTTGCCCAGAACATTGTTCAGGTATATTCAAATCTAAGCGAACAACAAAGAATAAATCAGGAGCTTGAGTTCGCAAGACATTTGCAGGCTTCCCTCCTGCCTAAAAGTTTTCCATCCTGGGATCAGTTTATGGTCCACTCTTTCACGCGCTCCTCAAAAGAAGTCAGCGGAGACTTCTACGACTTCGTGGAAATTGACGAGAACCGACTCCTCATCGTTGTCGGAGACGCCGCTGGCAAAGGCATTCCGGCATGCATGATCATGGCTATGACCAGAAGCTTCATAAGGTCATCCATAGACCGCTTCACCACTCTGAAAAACCTGCTTATGGAACTGAACACCAATCTTTTCAGAGACACCGACGAAGAACGCTTTATGACTCTTGCATGTTGCCTGCTTGACAAAAAAGAGTCAACGCTTGAATATGCAAGATCAGGACACACCGACCTGATAATCTATGTAAGAAATCACATACGGACTATATTTCCGGATGGAACAGCTCTCGGACTGCTGCCCAATGAACTTTCAGAATTTGACACAATATGCATTGAATTTACGCCCGACATGTCAATTCTTCTTTTCACAGACGGCATATCCGAAGCAATCAATGACAGGCAAGAAGAATACGGCATAGAACGACTTAAGCAAAGATTCAAAGAATCAAACATAAAAAAAGCCCCCTCCGAAAAAATCATCGAAGTGATCCTTGACTCCATTGATGATTTCACGGGCCCGCAAAGCCAACAGGCCGACGACCAGACAATGGTGATTATTAAACACCTTTAAGAAGACGCATTCTAAGTTAAATAATTAACAATTAATATTTTTGACATTGATATATATTCCCTCAGGCGCTACTTTTTTTCCTGCGACAAACTAAAAAATACAAGGACAAAACAATGCCTGAAAATAAAAATAACACATCTGGAAAAACTGCAAAACAAGAAGTTTTTGACTATCACCAGAAACCAGTCCCGGGCAAAGTCTCGGTTGTTGCCACAAAATCCTGCGAAACCCAAAACGACCTCTCCCTTGCATATACGCCCGGCGTTGCCCTCCCCTGCCTGGCAATTCAGGAAGACCCTGAAAAAGTGTGGGACTACACCGCGCGCGGAAATATGGTAGCTGTTGTGAGCGACGGCACTGCCGTGCTCGGCCTTGGCAATATCGGGCCGGAAGCCGGAATGCCCGTAATGGAAGGAAAAAGCGTGCTCTTCAAGCGCTTTGCCGATGTTGACGCTGTTCCTATATGCCTCGGAAAAGTTTTTGACGAAAAAGGCCGGACTAACGCCAAAGCCGTCATTGAAACAGTTGAGCGCATGGAGCCGACATTTGGCGGAATAAACCTTGAAGACATCGCCGCTCCGGCATGTTTTGAAATAGAGCAAACCTTGAAAAAAACAATGTCAATCCCGGCTTTTCATGATGATCAACACGGCACCGCAATCATCTCTCTGGCCGGAATATTGAACGCATTGAAAATAGTTGGCAAAAAAATAGAAGACTGCCGCTTTGTTATCAACGGAGCCGGAGCTGCTGGCATAGCCTGTTCCGAATATTACATTTCCGCTGGCGCAAAAAGAGAAAATTTCATTATGTGCGATTCGCGCGGAGTAATCTATGAAGGGCGCGAAGGCGGCATGACCCCGGAAAAAGAACGCTTTGCCCTTAGAACAGACGCGCGCACCCTCGAAGACGCCTTGAAAGGAGCCGATGTGTTCCTTGGCCTTTCAATAGGCAATGTGGTCACCCAGGAAATGGTGGAAAAGATGGCAAAAGACCCTGTGGTTTTCGCGATGGCCAACCCGACTCCGGAAATATTCCCGGACAAAGCCATAGCCGCCGGAGCTGCGGTGGTTGGAACCGGCAGAACCGACTTTCCCAATCAGGTAAACAATGTGCTGGGATTCCCAGGCATCTTTCGCGGAGCGCTCGATGTGCGCGCAACCGACATAAACGAGGAAATGAAGCTTGCCGCGTCAAAAGCCCTTGCTGAAATAGTGACCGAAAAAATTCCTCAGGATGTCTGCGAAATACTTTCCAGGGCATATCCAGAAGACGCCAGAAACGGAATGTTTGAAGGCGAATGTCCATTAAAAAATACTTTTGTCATTCCAAAACCTTTTGACCCGCGCGTAGTGCCGAGGGTTGCAAGATATGTGGCGGAAGCCGCCATGAAGACAGGCGTGGCTCAGAAAGAGATAAGCGATCTCAAGGCATACGAAAAATCTGTGGCTGAACGAATTTTAAACCGTTAGCATCTAAAGGGGGAATTTTATGAATCAGAAATTAAAACACGCGGCTTTGCTTGCCGTTCTCTTTTTTATCGCTGGCTCCGCCAGCGCAATAAACTCGCTGGACTATCAACTGATAGTGGCGGCAAGCCAGGGCGACATAGCGGCCGCAATGCGGCTTATTGAAACAGGAGCCAGCCCCAAGGCGGCTAATCAGCAAGGACAAACCGCATTGATTGCAGCGGCCGCAGCAGGACATGTCAAAATGGCGAAACTGCTTGCAAAACATCAAGCAAATATAAATGCAGCGGACAATAAAGGCAACACGCCCCTTATCTTTGCCTCTGGCGATGGATATAATATCAACATGCTTAAATTTCTGTTGAAGAAAAAAGCGCAAGTCAATTTTGCCAACAAACAAGGATGCACCGCTTTGATGAAAGCCGCCAAAGACGGATATCTTGAAGCCGCAAAGCTGCTGGTGAAACACGGCGCAAATATAAAGGCTCAAAACTCGGCGGGGCAAACCGCGCTGAAACTGGCGGAGCTCAAAAAACATAAAGAGCTTGTGAAATTCCTGAAAAATCAGGAACTTCTCAGCATAGACATCTGGAAATAAGCACAGGCTAATGAATTGGAACGTCAAGCACTTTCAGCTTTATCTCATCCGAATTGCCCTTCAATTCCGGCGCATACATGGCATAGCCCTTTGTCGGCAACGCGCTGAACTTTCCGGGCGTCTCCGCGCGCATGCGATATGACACGCTGTGCTTTCCGCGAGCCAGCCTTCTGACAAAGAAGCAAACCTTTGTGTCGCGAAATTCCACATAAGCGCCCATTGCGTTGCCGTTGTACCCGCTGCGCAGCTCGCAAGGCTCAAATCCGGCTGGCTTC
>CAZYVR010000057.1:0-22079 GCA_964651145.1 uncultured Victivallales bacterium
AAATATCCCCCCCAAACAAAGGATACCCGCATTCTCTCTTTCGGCTACTTTTGGCGAAACTGCAGCGGCTAGAGCGGCAATATCTTTTGCCGAACGAACAATAATTTCCTTTGCTACAGAATCTCCGCGCTTGAAGTGTTCATAAACGTCAGGAGCATAAGAAGCAATTCTTTTGCGATCAAGCGCATGGATATTCTGCTTTAATTTCATTCGTCCTGAAAATGTATTTATATCAATATCTTCCAGCAAAAGTTTGAATATTTCGCTCAAGGAAGTCTTCCCGCTTCGTCGGTCAAGCTCTGTTAAAAACGCAGCTAAAGCATCTTTTCCTATCCGGCCTCCGCTTCCGGCATCATCAAATTCAGCACCCCATCCACCGGCAAAATATCGTGTTCCATCAAACTCCCCGACCGCAACAGAGCCTGTCCCTGCCATAACAACCGCCATACAATTAAAATGCGGGACACAGCTCATTATCAAGTCGCCATCTGCTTCACGTCCCACTGTTACTTCTGTTGACGGCAGACATTCATTTAACACCGCTCTAACTTCGCCTTGATTTGGACCGCCAAGCGAAAAGTAGCAATGAGATATATCCTCATCCAATATCCCTACTTCTTTGCAGAGCTTGCCAATCCCATTGGACAAGGTTTGTTTTACAGGCAAAATTCCACTTTTTATGGTAGCAACGCCGTCTGTTTCCATCTTGAAAATTAAATCGCCTGTTTTTTTAAGCAGGCATAAAATGGTTTTGCTGCCTCCGCTTTCCCCTGCCAATAAATAGCTTGCATTATTTTGTGAATTCATAACTTTTTCCCAGGAAATCCCATGACTGTTTTTTATCTCTGATGCTAAGGCATATGGTTATTAGATCGACTATGACCGACTGAGCAGTCCTTGAAGTCATGGCTCCCAATCGAATAGAGCGCTCACCGCTGCATTCTGTCAGAAGCAGACAATCGGACAATCCTGCAAGGGAGCTTCCTTCAAATCCAGTTGCAACCGCAATGTACATTTCCTTTTTGCAGGCGGCTCCGGCTAGTTCGACTACTTCAGGGGTTTCGCCCGAATGTGAGAATAATATAAGAACATCATTTTTATCTAAATACCCCAGAAATGTTTTCCACATTTGAGGATCGGCAAAACAAATTGTATTTATTCCCTGCCGCATTAGTTTCACGTTTAGATCCTCTGCCGCAAGCCTGGAAGTTCCAGAACCGCATATCATTACTTTTTTTGACGATGAAATTTTTTCAACTAAATTAGTGTATATCTCTTCCTTTGCGTTATTTAGTGTTTCCTTCAACGCTTCAGTATGCAGTTGCAACAATTTATTGGATATCACGCTAAAATTAGTGGCAGCTTTATTTGTGGATTCATAATTCTGCCATAGCGAACCAGTCTCTCTGGCTATTGCTAGTTTTAGATCGGCATAGCCGCTATAACCAATTTGCTGAGCAAAACGAACGACCGTTGCCTGATCGCATCCACAATGCTTAGCAAGCTGATTAGCGCTTTTTTCCAATATATTGTCAGGATTATTTAACAATATATCCGCAAGTCCTTTTTTCTTTTTTCCCAGTTTTGAGTATACCTTGCCTATTAGTTTTCGATAATCATTGTCGACTGTCATGCTTAACTCCGTGCATTAATATTGCTTTTCTTATAGATTAAGCAACTTTGATGCATAAGTCAATAGGTCCTTGTAAAAAATCAGCTAAAAAATAATAGAAAATAGCAACGCCAATCAGCAGTACCAAGGTCTCGATGCGTGAAGTTGCCTACTTTTAGTTCTCCCCTCGTTTGTAATTCTCATATCTCATGACGTAAAATCGAGTATACTTCATAAACAATCATAAATTAGCTTATTTTGCATAAAACGAGTTTAAATTCAAGATGACTCTTGACTTTGTCTAATAAAACACATATAATCATGTATACACGTTGAGCGCACTTTATTTGCGACAGCAAAATAATAGTTATATATAAGGAAGAGTTTTCAAATGCAACAGTTGCTTACAGTCAATAGTGATCCTCTTTTTGAGCAAGTCAGAAATAAACTTAAAGGCAGCATTGTCAGCGGAGAATTACGTCCCGCCGAACGCCTGCCTGCGCAAACGAAGCTGGCCAAACAGTTTGGAGTAAGTCAAATCACCGTGCGCCGAGCGATTCAGGAGCTGGTAAACGAAGGACTTCTTGTAGCTCATTCCGGCAGCGGCACTTATGTTGCAACGACTGACCAAACACACCTGAAGTCTTCTTCATCAAGATCAGTTGCCATTATATTTGAGGATATAACAGGCGGTTATCCATTGGTAAAACCACTGTTTGCCGCTATTCGGGAGCAATGCAAGGAGGCAAATTATATCTTGCAGTTCATTGAGTTGCCCCGTTCCCAAAATGGAGCTTCACGGATCTGCGACATGCCCGACCTTGATATTGCCGGAGCAATACTGACTTCTCCTTTCGATGTTTCATTGCTGGCTGCTATTATGGAAAAAAAAATACCACATGTTCTGTTGCACAACGATATGGCCAATGGGAGAAGTTATTCCGTTTCCTGCAATTACGCTTCCGGCATAATGCAAGCGTCTATGCATTTGATGGCGCAGGGCTGCCGGGATATCCTTCTTATTACGGCTGGACAAGAACGCTACAGCGCTGGACAAATGAAGCTTGGCTTTGAACTTGCTTTTGCCGCAATGCCCGATGTGCAATGTTCACGGGAAGTTATCCATGCAAGCTACGAGGAAGAGAACACATATGATATAATCCGCGAGCGCCTGGCTGGCAACAAGCTTCCAGATGGAATCATCCTCGCCAGTGACGGAATGGCTAAAGCTGCCCTCAACGCCTTGCTTCAAGCTGGAGTGTCTATACCGCAAGAAGTCGCAGTAGTCAGCTTTGGCGACACACTTAAAGCTCATGACACGCCAATAGAGCTTACCTCGGTCAATGCTCACAACGAAAAGACCGGAGCCAAAGCTATGAGTGTGCTTCATCAACTTATCACAAAGCGCCCGCCAGAGGAGCGCCGATTTGTAATTGAGCCCGAACTGATTGTCAGAGCCAGCAGCCTTCGGAAATAATACTGCCTTAAGTCAATGCAACGAACAAAGGGACCTTATCATGCGTTTTGCCTGGGGAGATATACACAATCACAATGAGATAGGCTATGGAGTCGGGAGCCTTGAACGTTCCTATGAAATTGCCAGGGGGTGCATGCTGGACTTTTATGCATTCACTCCGCACGGCCATTGGCCCGACGCTCCACATAGCGACCCAAAAATAAAAAAATACCATGAGGACGGTTACCGGAAAGTTCAGGACGCCTGGCCGAAGATAATTGAAATGGCTGAAAAATATAACAAAGACAGCGAATTTGTGACTTTGCCTGCTTTTGAATGGCATTCAAGCAAAAGCGGCGACTACTGTGTTTACCTGCCAGGAACAGACGGCTCTACTTTTCCAGCGCAAGACCTTCAAGAGCTAAAGGAATTTGCAAGGAGGCACAATGCGTTGATGATACCGCACCATATTGCTTATCGCCCCGGATGCAGAGGTTTGGACTGGGACGATTTTGACATGAATTCTTCTCCTGTAGTCGAAGCATTTTCGGAACACGCCTGCTCGATAGAGCCTCAAGCTTCGTGGCCAATGACAGGTCATTCAATGGGCGGACAGGATCTTTCTCAGACGGTTTTTAGCCAATTAAATAAAGGCAAATTTTTTGGAGTAACAGGCTCAACGGACAATCACCACGGACATCCCGCAAGCTATGGCGAGGGGTTGACGGGGCTTTATATTGAAGAGCTTACAAGAGAAGGCGTCTTTAATGCCTTAAGAAAGCGCCGGTCAACGGTTGTATCAGGAGAGCGCATAGAAGCATTTTTCAAATTAGGGAGCGCTTTGATGGGAGATATTGCCACTCCATCGGGCAATGATTCATTTGAATATTCAGCGTCAGGCTTCGGCGAAATAGAATTTGTCCAAATTATAAAAAACGGAATTCCTGCTTATACAGACATCCCTCATGGAAATATTGACAAAAGCGGATTTGCCGCCCGGCTGGAATTCGGATGGGGCGGGATGATGTCCGGGGAGATTGCGGACTGGGATGTTGAAGTATCCCTGAAAAATGGGGAATTCCTTAAATTAAGCCCCGGTTTTTGCGGCGGGGCTGACAGTGAGAAAATAAACAAAGTAACAGAACACACGCCCCAAAAGCTAAAATTTCAGGCATTTACCTCTAGAAAAAACACGCATCCTGTATCATCAATAGCTTTTCGCTGCCAGGGCGAATCGGCGGAAATCACCGTGAACTGCAATTCAATGCACAAAGGAAAAAGCTCAAAAGGCTCTATTGCAGCCAAAGCGCAAGAACTGTCAGAAAAAGATTTATGGCTACAGCATGGCGATGAGTTCTCTTCGCCGGTCATGAAGCTTGGCGCGTATTCCCCGTTAAATTGTTTGGAATCGCGCGGGAAATGGCGCGATTCTGAAATAAAAAGCGGAGACTGGTATATGTTGAAGGTTCAACAAAAAAATGGGCATATCGCATGGACTAGTCCCATAAAAATAGCATAAAGGAAATAAAATGATCATTACAGGCATAAGCGATGAAGCAGGCTCAACAATTGAAAAACAAATACAGGCTCATAAGGAGTTGGGGTGGAACTATCTTGAATTGCGTTTGATAAACGGGAAAAATATTGCTGGCGAATTGTCGGATGACGAGTTCCAAAAAGTAGTTGGAGCCATTCAGGAAAATGATATGCGGGTTTCGGGATTCGCTTCGGCCATAGGCAATTGGAGCCGCCCGATCACAGGCGATTTCAAGCTGGACGTTGATGATTTAAAATGCTCCATATCCAGAATGAAATGCCTTGGCGCCAAATATATCAGAATCATGAGCTGGACAGAGGAGGATGTCACGGAATCGGAATGGAGGAAAGAGGCTGTTTGCCGCTGCCGGGAGCTGGCAAAAATGGCGGAGGACGCCGGAATCGTGCTGGCGCACGAAAACTGCACAGGATGGGGCGGACTTGGCGCAAGGCAAATGGTTGAGCTTTATGAAGAGGTGAACAGTCCCGCCTTCAAGCTCCTTTACGATATTGGCAACACAATAAGCCACGGCTACAATCCTGAAGATTTTTTTGACATTATAAGGCATAACTTTGCCTACCTGCACATAAAAGACGCCTTCAAAAATCCAGATGGAGGAAAGTCGCAAAACTACGCTTACTGCGGCGAAGGCGACGCTATGCTTGAAGTTATATTGGATAAAATCATAAATGAAGACGGCTACGATGGCTTCATTTCCATAGAGCCGCATGTTGCTGCGATAGTCCACCTTGCCGGAGCTCAGGTTTCAGAAGAGGAAAAATATTGTTCATATATAAAATACGGAAAGAAGTTTCTGAAGATAATGAAAAGGACTCTGAAAAATGGCTGATAAAATAAGATTTGCGATAATCGGAACGGGCATGATTGCGGAGCGCCACGCAAAGGCCCTTGAAGCTTCCGACCATGCTGAACTGGCGGGTGTCTTCGACTTGAACAACGAAAGGGCGGAAAAGTTTGCAAAGGAAAACAAAGGGATAAAAACATACACAGCTTTTGATGAGCTTCTGAATGACAGAAACATAGACGCGGTGACTATCGCCACTCCCACTGGCGCACATATGGATGTGGCGATTCCGGCAGCCTGCGCGGGAAAGCACATTCTTTGTGAAAAGCCGCTTGATGTCAATCTGGAAAAAGCTGATAAAATCATAAGCGCATGTGAACAACACAACGTAAGGCTTTCCGCTGTGTTCCAGGCTAGGTTCAGCGAAAATGTCCAACTCATTAAAAAAGCTCTTGACAACGGGAGATTCGGGCGGCTTCTTCTTGCTTCCGCCCAGGTCAAGTGGTTCCGCTCTCAGGAATATTACGACAGCGCTGGATGGCGCGGCACCTGGGCGGTTGACGGAGGAGGAGCCCTTATGAACCAATCGATACACTTGGTTGACCTGCTGCTTTACTTTGCTGGAAGCCCTTCTGAAGTAAACGCCTATACAGGAACATTGACCCATAATATAGAAGTTGAGGATACTGCCTGCGCTTCAGTAAGATTCAAAAATGGGGCAATGGGAGTGATAGAAGCAAGCACTTCATGCGCCCCGGGATTTCCAAGAAAACTGGAGCTTTCGGGAGAAAAAGGCTCCGTGACTCTTGAAGGAGACGCCATCACGCGCTGGCATTTCATCGAAGAACTCCCGGAAGATGCGGCTATACGTGAATCAACAGCTTCGGGGAAGCTGGTCAGCGGAGCGTCTGACCCAAGAGCCGCTGATTTTGAAGGCCATCGCCGCCAAATCGAAGACTTGTCGCTCGCAATTCAGCAAAACCGTGAGCCAAGCCTTCCCGGTCGTGAAGGACGACGCGCCATTGAGCTTATTTGCGGAATTTACCGTTCCGCTGAAACTGGACAAACTGTGAGGTTCTGATTATGAAAATAACTGATTATGATTTTAATTTTGAAAGAGAAAAACTTTTGCGTCCGTTTAAATTCAAAGGCGGGGCGTTTACTGAAAAATGGGTAAATGTCACAGCCATGCGCGCCGCCGACGGCTATGAGTCGACAGGCATAGGCAGCACGGCCATATTGTGGTCGGATCCCGCCGTTTTTTCGGCGCATACTGAAACAGGGGGCAATCTGCTTATGTCAGCCCTAAGCGAACTCTCCTGCGCGCTGCTTGCGCAAAAGGACTTTGAAAGCCCCGTTGACGGGATAACTCAGATATTCCCTGAGCTTCACGAGTATGCCAAAAAAATTACACGCAATGATAATTTGCGGCCCACTTTTACTTTGAACTCACTTATAGCTCCGGATAACACTTTGTGGAAATTGTATGCCGCAGAAAAAAAATGTGAAAACTTTGAGGATTTGTTAAAAATAGATTACCCTGGAGTTTTTGATTTTAAACACGATTCTCTTGCGTGTCTTCCGCTTATAACATACAATGTCACTCTTGAAGAAATAAAAGAGTTCCTCAGCAATGGGGTATTTTTTCTAAAAATAAAAATAGGCCAGAGCGGCTCTCAGGAAGAAATGCTTCAAAAGGATATGGAAAGACTTTCTGAAATATTCAGCATTGCAGGCAATTGCGAAACGCCGCACACAGACATAGGAAAAACGGTCTTTTATCTTGACGCCAATGGACGCTATGAAACAAAAGAGCTGCTTAAGCAATTGCTGGAGCATTGCAATAAAATTGGAATGCTTGAGCAGATATTAATACTGGAAGAGCCTTTTCCGGAAGAACTGGAAATCAATGTAGAGGACTTGCCCGTAAGAATTGCAGCGGATGAATCGCTGCACTCTGTTGACGATGTGATTCGCCGCGCAGAAATGGGCTATGGAGCGATGACGCTCAAACCGGCGGGCAAGACCATGAGCATGTCGTTGATGATGGGAAAAGCGGCGCTTGAACGCGAAATCCCATGCTACGTTGCGGATTCAGCCTGCGTGCCTCAGCTTGTCGACTGGAACAAAAATCTGGCGGCGCGCCTGCCGCTGTTTCCAGGACTTAAATGCGGCTTCATGGAGTCAAACGGCTCATCTTTTTACAGTCGCTGGAATAAGCTTGTCAAAGACCACCCATGCTTTGGCCAAAGCTGGCTTGAGCCTCGGCAGGGAATGTTTTCGCTTGATGAATCTTTCTACCGCTGCTCAGGAGGCATTTTTGAACAACCGGGCCACTACGCCGAATTAGTTAAATTAACATAAAACAACGCAAGGCTTAAGGAAAAATAAAAATGATAAAAGTAGAAAATAATAATTACATTCTGGAAAACAGTTTTTTCCGCCGCTGTATTTCAGCCGATGAAACTGGAGTAAGGACAACGTCCATTGTCAACCTTGAAACCGGCGCAGAATATGTTAAACGAAAAAATGTGGCGGAATTTAAATTTTCAGTAAACGGCAAAGCTGTTTTCAGTTATCATGAACCAGAATATCATGTTTTGGATGGCGAAAAAACTGAGTCAAAAATAAACTTCAGATATCTTGGGCATGAGTCTTTGTCTGGACAGAACGGAAGTGAAATATTAAAGCTTATATTGTTTCTGCCTGAAGAGCGCTTGGAGATCAGCGTCTTTTATGAAATATACCCTGACTTGCCTGGATGCTCCAAATGGCTGGAGTTCAAATGCTTGGAAGGACAAGCTCATATAAGCAAACTGTTTATTGAAATGTTTAACGCATGCCCCGGCAAATTTGTGGATGTGGAGTTTTTCACGAATCAAGGGCTGGATATAAAGCAAGCCGCATTTGCAAGTTGCGGGGATGAAGACATTCTACAGCTTCATAATGAAGCTCTGCGAGAAGGCATGTTTGTAGGCAACGGAGCGGCTGGTCCATTGCGCTATTTTATGGTTTATCCAAATTGGGCTTCGGGAATTGCCTGCGGATATAATATGAGCTATGTGGACTTTAATAAATATCTAAAAACCGGAGAGACACTGAAAACAGAGCGTATTTTTTCAATGCTGTATCATGGCTCTCAGGAAAGTCAAAATGCTCGAAACCGTTTTAGGGAAATGATTCGCCGGAGTCTTCCTGAATTTGCGGACAAAGGCGAAGTTATGTACTGCACATGGCTTCCTTTTCTAAAAAATATAAACGAAAGCCTTCTGTTGGAATTGGCGGAAAACGCCGCTAAAATGGGATTCAAATGCTTTGTCGTTGATGATGGCTGGTTTGTTGATGGCGAATGGGCGGAAGACAAGACAAAATTCCCCAACGGACTGCTGGCTATCTCGGAACGTGTTCATGAATTGGGAATGAAATTTGGCTTGTGGTTTAATGTGGGCACAGACTATGGGAATTTAGAGTCATGCCCGGAGGATAACGCTTTGGATTTTGGCGGTGAAACTAAATATCTAGGAATGACTGCGGACAGAGCTTGCCGTTGCATGGCTTCAAAGCACCGTGACTTCCTGTTCGAAAAGCTTTCAGAGCTGGTGAAGAAGTATAACGTTGATTATTACAAGCTTGATTTCAGCAGCATTGTCAGTTCATATGGGGTAATTTCATCTGGCTGCACCTCTCTCGGCCATGAATACCATCGTGACTTTTCAGACTCTGTTTTTGAACAGTATGAAGGGATGATGCACTTCCGGAAAAAGTTAAAAACTGAATATCCAGATTTGCTGATAGATTTTAGTTTTGAGACTTTCGGCACGGAAAAGCCATCCATCGGCGCATTGAGGTATTCGGAGGTTCATCACGCCTCAAACCTTAACACCTGTGACCCGGACATTGTTGACAGCAGAAAAATTCGCAACACTCTTTATCAGTTCTGTAATTTATTGCCAAACGAACGCTTGCTTGGGAGTTTGATCTGTCTTCAGAATCAAAATGATATTGAGCATTTGTTGACGGCTTTCATAGGAACGCCATTAGTTGCCGGGGACTTGCGGAAAATTACTCCTGAGAACCAAAAGAACATTGCCGCTGTTTCCGCCGCGATGGGAGAATTAAGCCGACATGCCGGGCTTCCGAATTTCTGCAAACTCAGGGGAGACAAATACATAGCCAGAAATGACTGGGATGGATATGCCAGATACTCAAGCAAAGGGCATGGATTCATTGGACTTTTTGCCAATGACAGCCGTGTTGAAAAAACAGAGATTTGCATCCCTGATTATACTAAAAATATAAAACTGACGTGCCGCGATATTATAACAGGAAAAATTTTAGGCAAGTTCGATTCTTCTGAATTTAATAGTGGCATTGCTGTCGACTGGCTAAAAAACAAATCGTTTATTGCCGTATCAATAGAACCCGAAAAGAAGTAAGCGTTAAATGATTAATCTAAAAAAATAAGGGATAAAAATGACAAAAACAGTATTTGCGGATAAAGAAAAAAAGGTTGTTATAGAAGAAAGCGCGTTGCCCAAAACAGGAGAAAATCAGGTCAGGGTCAAGACGGAGTACAGTTATATAAGCGCCGGGACAGAATTGACGATGATTCAAATGGGCAGAGTCAATATTGCTCAGGAGGTAAAGCACAATCCATTGGGCTACAGCATGAGTGGTTATGTGCTTGAAGCTGGCAGCAATGTGACGCATGTAAAAAAAGGCGACGCAGTCGCTTGCGTTGGAGAAGGCGCATATCATGCGACGGAAGTTCTTGTCCCTAAAAATCTTGTTGTGCCTGTTCCGGAAGGCTGCCCAATGAGGGACGCCGCCATGTCTGCAATGGGATGCTTTGCCCTTGAAGGAGTAAGGAAAGCCAACATTGATTTTGGGGAAAACGTGCTTGTTATAGGCGGAGGATTAATGGGGCAGCTTGCATCTCAATATGCCAGCCTTTTTGCAGGGAAAGTTATTCTTGTTGAGAGAAATAAAAGCCGTCTGGAGAAGTTGAGCAAAAACGTTGCAGGGTTATATGCGGATGATGATGTGTGGGATAAGATATCTAAAATGACCTCCCCTACTGGAGTGGAAAAAACAATATTCTGCCTGGGAGGAAATGTTACAGAAATTTTTGACAATGTCAAAAAAGTGATGTGCAAATCTCCAGATGGGATACAGCAAGGCAGCATCGTTTTCAGTGGCGGAGCCACTATTACAGTAACTCTGGCTTCGTCAAGCGGCAACCTGAAAATACTTAGCTCGGCAAAAGCCGGGCCAGGATACCGCGACGAAAAATTTGAAAGCGGAGCAAATTATCCATGCGGCTATGTCAAATGGACTGTAAACAGAAACGTGGCCGTTATCCTGCAAGCAATTGCGGATAAAAAACTATGCCTTGAAAGCCTGATAACCCATGAATACAAATATCAGGACGCGCTTCAGGCATATAAAAAATTAGCCGAGCCTGACACAGACGCATTGGCTGTGCTTTTAAAATATAATTAACTGGAGTTTTTGAAATGAGAAAAATTGGATTTGTTGATCTGGACACTTCGCACCCCCGCAGTTTCGCCAAACGGATAAATGCAATTGATGGCTTTAAGCTTGCCGGAGTTTTTGACAGGGGCAGAATCAAGGGCGCAAAAGAAACATCAGATTTTTGCAAAGATTTCAATGTCAAAGAATACTCTTCGGTCAAAAGCCTTGCGGAAAAGTGCGACGGAGTGATGATTCTTTCCGCCGATTGGGAAACGCACTTTGAGGATATGAAGGCCATAATGGAGGCTGGCAAAGCATGCTATTGCGACAAGCCTTTGTTTGGAAAAATGGAGGAGATAAACAGCTTTATTGACATCTGCAAAAAAACAGAAGCTCCGGTTTTCGGAGGCTCAGGATGGAGATGGAATGCAATAACTCAAAGCAAAGCAAAAGAGATAGCGGAGGCTCAAATATCCGACGCGCTGCTGTGCGTGCCCAGCGAGAGGTTCTATTACGGAATTCATATTGTCGAATTTGCGCTCGGACTATTTGGCCCTGGAATTGAATGGGTTAAATCAGAAAAGTTCGAAGGCAATCCCACTGTTGTGTCTCTGCGCCATAGTCGCGGAATGACGCTCAGGCTGCTTTTGGAAACAGGATTCCCGATGAGCAGATTCAACGTGTTTTCTGTCGACGGGCAAGAGGATTCTGTGGCATTTGATGGAGATGACATCCATAACGGCATATGCAATAATTTTGCAAAACTGATAGAAACAGGCATTTCCCCAATCACTCCCAAAGCGCTTGTTGAATCCGTCCTGATAATGCTAGCAATTGAAGAATCACTGCAGACAGGAAAGCGCGTGTCACCCAGCGAAGCCGGGCATTTGAAAGAACAATCAAGCAAAGATTTTATAGAGAACTATAAAAAAAGCATTTAAGAGAAGGAGCAGGATGAAAATTTACATTATCTGCGATATTGAAGGCATTGCTGGCGTAGTTTTTTATTGCATGAACAGCAATACGCTGCAAGCCCATGACTTGGAAATGCGCAACCGCACGCTAATGACTGAAGAAGTCAATGCCGCTGCGCGAGGGGCATTCAATGCCGGAGCGGATGAAGTTTATGTTCATGACCACCATGGGGTGGGATACAATATTCTGCCCGAGTTGCTGGATGAAAGGACAATGCTGATACATGGACGCAACGAACAAGGCATGCTCATTGATTCGCTTCATCCTGGACTTGACGAAAGTTTCGACGCAGTCATCTTGCTGGGAATGCATGCAAAAACAGGAACATTGGAAGCCGGAACTCCGCATTCATTGATAACAGTTGAAACGGATTCCGGAAATACTTATGAATTGGGAGAAGCTGGCAACAATGCGGCATTTGCGGGCTCTTTTGGAGTTCCTGCCATATTATGTTCGGGCGACGAGGCTGTGTGCCATGAAATTTCAGAGCATATTCCAAAAATACACAAGTATCAGACGAAAAAACATTTTGCCTCTCAATTGGCGTGCACAAAAGCTCCTGGAAAAGTGAGAAAGGAGTTGGAAGATTCTGCTAAGACCGCTATTCTTCAGAGGAATGAAATCCCGCCTTTTATCATAAATGGAAAATGTAAAGTGCAAATATCAGACAGAAACCCAAGCAAAAAATGGCCCATAAATGCGCTGGAGCAAGACAGCTACCGTGAGGCTTTAATTCATACCTGCAAAAATGTGCCGTGGAGAAAGCAGGCGACGGAAATCGACGATGGATGGCGCTTTCCAGACAGAATGGAGCAAGCCCCGCCTAATCCTGAATGGAATTAACAATTAAACAAGGCAATTGACATGAACTCTTTAGACATCAAAACATTGTTTAAAAATGGCTGCGTCAGCTTTGCGGAAAAAGAAAGCGGTCACTCCTGGACAATGACTGCGACCGGTGATGCTGCCCCTAAATTTATACCGGAGACTAGCGACGAAAGTAGTTGGGATAATCTTATGCAACTGACCAATGCGGATTTTTCCATGGTCAATCTTGAATCTGCTTTGGTTGATGAAGTATCCAAAGCAAAAGGGGTTAGTTCTCTCAAAGAAGATTTTTCCCTTTTGCGCAAAAAACTCGATTTCGACTTGTATTGCCTAGCTAATAATCATGTGATGGATGCCGGGCGCGAAAATCTTGATGAAATGTTAAAGGATTTTGAAGTTCAAGGAACTGATTACATTGGAGCGGGACACAATTTGAACGATGCTCGCAAACCATTTTTCAAAAGAAACTTCAACGGGATATCAATTGGAGTCCTTGCTTATGCGCAGGATGAAGGGCAAGTCGCAACCTCAGAAGCCGCAGGCGTTGCTCCGCAGATAAAGGGCATGGTGGAAGCTGATGCCGCAAAATTAGTGCAGGAATGTGATGTTCCGGTAGTAATTATGCATGAGGGATTCGAATTCCTAGATTGGCCGCGCGCGGAATTCAGGAGCCTGTGTCATCGACTTGTTGACTTGGGGGTGAAAGTGATATTTTGTCATCATCCGCATGTCCCTCAAGGGATTGAAAAAATCAATGATTCTTTGATTTTCTACAGTTTGGGGAATTTCATTTTCAATATGCCTTATCATGACACTTATAAGTGGAGCAAGCATTCATTTGTTCCCAGAATTCATTTTAACGGGAAAGACATATCAAAACTTGAGATACAGCCCTTTTCTATAATTTCTGGAAAAAAGTCCCTGTCTATCCATCTTCCCTCTGGGGAGGATAGAGTTGAAATCATGTCACACCTGCGGGAAATATCAGAAGATTTGTCGGACGTGGCAAAGCTCAATGAAAAAATGAAATGGTTTTTCTGCAATATTCACCTTCCCGAATTCCTGGGGAATATACGTAATAAAATGGACAAGAATAATGGCCATTTTAACGAGGTTATTGAATTTTTCAAAAGATGTGAAGGTGTGCATAAATTTTTTGCTGATTTTGGCAAGTTATACAGGAATGACGGCGATTCTGGAAAAGAAGCAGAGTTCAAAGCCAATGACCAGCCGTAAAAATAGCCAAGTTCAACTATTATACGAAAAAAAGCAGTTGGATTTTTATGTCATAGGCCAGAGGACTTTAAAGCCCTCGGACGCTATTAGTGAGTCTGCCACCACTTGCTAAAGAAGCGGCCTGGATGTTTGCTTCCCTGATAAAACGGAACAATCTCCGACTAATTCTGAATAGAATCAACAGCATCAAAAAGCAATTTGCGCCATTGAAAAATCATCGTCGAGATTTTCGTCTCTGTTAAGCTCGGTCACTTTTCTGTAAACCCTCTCAACATCGGACAAGCCGGGCTCCGAGGGAGCGGTCAGGACATCCACAAACTCTTCGAACCGCCACATGGTTCCGTCAATTTTGGTTATTTCATAAACGCCATCGCTGAAAATGAAAAACTGGTTGAATTTTTTCACTTCCGCTGTGGCATTCACATAGGGCATGTCAGGCATGGCGCCAATCATCAACCCGTTGGTCCTCAGCTCCTTGATCTCGGCTGAATCAGCGGAATCGCCTGTTATCAGAATGGCGGGCGGATGGCCGCCGCTTGAATACACGATCTCACTTTTGCTCTTGCTGTAAACGCCATACCAAATAGTGAAATACATTTGGTTGTGATCTTCCATTTGGAAAGCGTTGTTCAGTTGCGACAGAACATTTGAAGGATTGTAAAAGTCTGTGCCGGAAAGCGTCTGAGTCCTTATAACTTCCATAGCTGAAATCGAAAGCAAAGCCGCTCCGACTCCATGCCCGCACACATCCAGCAAATACATTGCGAAATTGTCATCATCAAGCCAATGGTAGCCGAAAGCATCGCCGCCCAAAGATGTTGATGGCACAAATTTCCAATCCGCCTCAATGCTTCCCTCAAGCTTTTTAGGAAGCAGGGAAGTGACATAGTCGGCGGCTTCCGCGAGTTCGGCGGCAAGCATATCCTGGCTTTTCAGAAGCGCCTCGTAAGCTTCATTCCTCTCAAGCATATTGATGTATCCCTGAGAGTGATGGCGGATTCTTGCGATCAATTCTATTTTGTCGGGAAGCTTAACAATATAATCGTTGGCTTTCAGAGAAAACGCCTCCGCTTTGACCTTTGCCTCTTCTTTGCTTGAAAGCACAATAACAGGAACCTCCCTGGTGGCGGGATTCGCCCTGAAAAATTTAACCAGCGTCAAGCCGTCCACTTCCGGCATGACCAAATCCTGCAATATGACAGTTGGTGAAACTTCATTGGCGATTTGTATGGCCTTTGCCGGGTCCTGGCAGAAATGGAACACAATGTCTTTTTCCTCGACAAGCATTCTTCTAACAGCTTCGCCGATCATCGCCTGGTCGTCTATAAGAAGGACTGTTATTTCATGTTTATGCAATTCCGCCGAAACGCTTGCGCTTAGATTGTCGTTGTTCAAATTAGAGCTCATATTATTTTGCCTTTTTGCTTGTTTTTTTGCGCGAGTTCCACAATTTTTTCACCTATTTCCGCCGGATCAAGGATTTCCTTTGCCGCGCCGATAGCCGCCGCCGCTTTTGGCATCCCATAAACAACGCAGCTCTCCCTGCTTTGAGCATAAGTTTGCCATCCTGCTTCCTTCAGACCCAAAAGCCCCTTGGCGCCGTCGCGTCCTATTCCAGTTAAAATAACAGCCGCGCCACAGTCCTGCCAATTGTCGAGAACGCTGTTGAAGAAAACATCGACTGAAGGCCTGAACGGATTATTTTCCGGCTTTTCAGTATAGTGAAATTTTTTATCCTCTCCGATAACTAAATGGTCATTGGTCCCGGCAAAGAGGACTTTGCCGAACTCCGGTTTATCGCCTTCGCAAACAAGTTTAACTTCCAGAGCGGTTGAACTGTTCAGCCATGAGGCCATGCCTGGAGCAAATTGCTTGTCAACGTGCTGAACAATAACAAACGCAGCGTTGACATTCGCGGGGACAGAACTGAAAAAATTCACAAGCGCGGAAGGGCCGCCCGTGGAAGAGCCAATGCACACCAAAAACGGCAATCCTTTTGGTGACTGCGCCTCTATTTCGTCCGTCCGCGCGCCCACCTTTTGCGTTCCTGTCGAAGAGAAAATCAATTTGCCCAAGGCTACTATTTTTCTAAGCAGTTTCTGAGCCCCTTCTATTTCTCCGGCTCCACCTAATACAGGCGTGTTGATGGCGTCCATAGCTCCATGCCCAAGAGCGTCAAAGACCAAAGATGAGTTGCCTTCGACGGTGGCAGTCACAATCAAAATGGCGCATGGAGTATTTTTCATTATTTCTCTTGTGGCTTCCACTCCATTTTTTACTGGCATTATAAGATCCATCAATATAAGGTCTGGAATATCTTTGGCGCATTTATCTATAGCCTCCTGACCGTCAAAAGCAGTCCAGGCCAGCTCGAATCCGGGATTTTTCACAATTATGCGCCGAAGAACTTCAACTGCCATGTGCATGTCGTTCACTATTCCTATTCTCATTCTTCGGCCTCTCCTATAAGATTTGCAACGGCCTCTATAAGCGTGTTGTCATGAAAGCTGCTTTTAGTGAGATAATAATCCGCGCCAGCTTCAAGCCCCTTGAGCTTGTCTTCCTCACGGTCTTTATATGACACAATCATCACCGGAATGGATTTCAAATTGTCGTGTGCTTTCATCTTGGACACAAGCTCAATTCCGTTCATTCTTGGCATGTCAACGTCAGTGACAACAATATCATAAGCCCCGATTCTCAAGGCATTCCAGGCGTCCGCTCCGTCAACTGCTATTTCGACCTCATAGCCTCTATTTACGAGAAGATGCTTTTCCACCTCCCGAACAGTGATGGAATCGTCAACAACCAGAACCCTCTTTCTGCCTGCGCTCTGCGTCCCGGGATCTGCCTGGCTCAAATTCTTAAGGCGCCCTCCCTTCATGAGATTGTCAATAGATCTTACCATATCGTCGACGTCCACAATAAAGACTGGCGCGCCGTCCTCCATAACCGAAGCCGCGCTAATATCCGGTATTTTTCCCAATCTCTCATCAAGCGGCCTTACCACAAGCTCTCTTTCCTCCACAAAACGGTCAACAACAATCGCATATTGATTGAGTCTGTCGCTTATCACTATCACAGACATTTCGCCTCCTTTGACATCTTCCATGGGAAATCCCAAGACGTCTTTGGCTGAAACAATGCCTATATTTGTATTCTCATAATTCAAAAACTGATGATTTTCCAAAGAGCTTATCTCGTCTTGCGAAACGACAAGAAGCCTGTCAATGCTCATTAGCGGAAAGGCGTACGGCTCTCCTCCGATTTCCACAAGCAAGGTTGATATGACAGAGAGAGTGATAGGCAACTGAAGATGAAAACATGTCCCCTGCCCCTGCGTCGTCTCGGCCTTGACAACGCCTCTGACCTCCTGAACCATGTTCTGCACAACATCAAGCCCCACGCCTCTTCCGGATATCTCAGTAACCTTCGGGGCGGTGGAGAACCCGGGAAGAAAGAGAAACTCAAGAAGCTCCGCCTCTGAAAGGCTTTCAGCCATTTCCTTTGACGCGTGCCCTTTTTGCACTATTTTCTCTCTAAGTTTCTCAATATTGATGCCTTTGCCGTCATCGGAAACTGTTATATTCAGCGTCCCCGCCCAATGCTTGGCAGACAATTTCACTGTGCCCGTTTCAGGCTTGCCGGAAGCGAGTCTATCTTCGCGCGTTTCAAGTCCATGGTCTATGGCATTTCTTAGCAAATGATTCAGCGGAGCTTCAAGCTTTTCGAGGATATCTCTGTCAACGTCGGTTTTCCTGCCGGACATTTCAAGTTTTACTTTTTTCCCAAGCTTTTTGGATATGTCCCTGACCATTCTTGGAAAAGCCTTTATGCCGTCTTCAAATGGCCTCATTCTGCATGAGACAACTTCATTATAAAGATTATCCGAGAAATTATCGGCTCTTATGGAAAAATTTGAAAAATCCGACAACAACTCAGATGTAGCTCGATACAAGTCGTTGTCTCCCTCGCGAAACTTATTGATTAAATCTTTTATCTTCGGAGACATATCGCCTTCCCCTAAACTGTCGCACAGTTCAGAAATAGTCTCCGACATTTGCATTGAATCTCTCTTCAGGTCCATAAGGGAATTTTCAAATAAATGAATTCTCCTGGAATCCACAAGCGATTCGCCGGCAAGCCCCAGAAGCTTGTTCAATTTTTCAGCGGTCACTCTCACAAAATTATCCTTGCCGCTCGAAATATGCTTATCCTTTTCGACAGCCTCTTGAGCCATCGTGGCTTCTTCCTCTTTTTTTCCCTTGTCGGCCGCTTCAAATGCATCTTTGTCTTCAAGGGCTTTTCCATTTTTAATGTCAATATAATGCCCGGACAGTTCGCGAAGCGCTCCAAGGTTGGCGGAAAGCCATCCGTTTATTTCATTTTCATTAAGCTCTGAAACTTTTCTTATGAAATCAACGCCCGCCAGAAGCTTGTCTATTTCGGATTCCCCCAATAAAACTTTGCCTTCCTGAGCCGCGACAAAGCAGTCTTCCATGGAATGCGCAAGTTCGACAGCAGGATCAAGCTGCACTATTCTTGCCGCGCCTTTCAAGGAGTGAGCGGCGCGCATCAACGGCTCGATCTTTTCCAGATCAGAAGGATTTTCCTCAAGCGCCATTAAGCCATCGGCAAGAACATGAACCTGCGTCTCCGCTTCCATCCTGAAAAGACCCAGCATTGAAAAATCGCCCAGATCCACGCTTTCTGCCTGAACATCAATGTTATGCTCATTCTCGCCATCAGAAGGCTCCGGGCTGTTTCCCTGTTTTTGTATTTCGCCATATACTTTTATCAAGTCTTCAATATTTCCGGATTCGCCATCAAGCCACTGAAGTATTTCCTCTTCGGGCATGGCTGGAATCTTTGAAATAATGTCAACACCCTTGAGAAGCGAATCGACATTGGCGGCTGTCAACAAGACTCGCCCTTCCTGCGCGGCTACAAAGCAGTCCTCCATGGCATGCGTCAGATTAACCATAAAATCAAGCTGAACAATCCTTGCCGCCCCCTTCAAAGAATGGGCGGCGCGCATCAATGGCTCGATTTTTGACGCGTCACCGGGATGCTTCTCCAACTCAATAAGGCCGTCGCTCAACATCTGGGCCTGAGTTTCCGCTTCCATGCGAAAAAGGCCAAGCATTGAAAAATTATTTAAGCTGTCTCCGCCTGTCACATTATGCTCCTGTTGAGCGAATAAATTATAAGCTCGTCATCCAAATAACCCACAGTTTTCCCGTCAAACTCAAAAACATTTGTTGTGTAGCTTTCCGCCGCTTTGGACACGGTGGGCGGAACGTTTTGGATTTCATTAATATTGTATCTGTAAATGCCGCAAACTTCATCGACAGGAAATACCCACGAATAATTGTTTTTTTCGACAACAATAAATCTATCTGCTTTAAGCGCGGACTTTGCTTCATGCCTGGGCGCGGACTTTTCTATGCCGAAAAAGTCTTTCAAAGAAAAACACAACTGGAGGTCGCCGTCAATATTGGACATTCCCAAAAACACATTGTCGGTCCGGTGAGGTATCCTGTGTATGGTCCGGGACTCAGCAACTTCCTTTAGAATCATGCACGGCAAAGCAAACCATTCATTCTCCAGTCTAAAAATAATGACTGGCTCCTCGCTTTCATGGATATCCTCTCTTTCCTCCGCCAAAAAATCAGTCCACTCCAGCAGGTAATCATCCATAGGCTCCCTGTCAAGAAGCCTTCTTCCCGAAGCGACAAATTTGTCGCAGTTTCTGCAATGAACAATCTCTTTTAGTTTTGGACATGAAGCTATGCCCCTGCTCCAGACACCTATGCTGTTCCAGCAGTCGTTTTCTTTATTCAAGTTGTTTTTGCCATTTTCTTCCATAGTCATAACTTATTGCTGTTCGGCGATTCTCCGAGCCCTCTCTTTAAAATTTTCGGCGTTTTTCAAATCGCCTCGACGCTCCTTGAGCGCTGACAAGTTCAAAAGAGCCTCGTAAAAATCAGGCTTAAGATAAACCGCCTTGTTAAAAAAACTTTCAGCGTCCGAATCCTTGCTGGAAGACATCGAAATTACCCCCATAAGGAAATAAGCGCCAGGATTCAGCTTGTTCCGCTCTACGTATTCCCGACAAACCTCCATGGCTCTTTTCAGCTCGCCATTGTTCGCCAATTCTTCAGCGTTCCGCAAAAGATCCTTCGCCTTCTCAACCTTTCCCGGCATAGTTTTTTCGCGAACGGCCGCCACGCTTCTCCTATTGACAGATGGCTTGGGCAAAGCTTCTATGTCTCTATGCGCATTTATTGCCTTAATGTCAAGCTTTCGGATTCTTTGAGTGTCCAGCGTCAAAATGGAAATCCGAGGGGTGCTGTCTTTTTTAAAAGCAAAACTGCCTTGCGCCTTGACTGGCCGGAAAATAGAATCCATCAAAACCCCAGTTTCCGCATGCCCCAAAAAAAGCAGGCCGTCCTCTTTTAAAAGCCCCGATAAAATTTCAACGGTCTTTCTCTGGCTCTCTTTGTCAAAATAGATAAGCATGTTGCGGCAGAAGATTATGTCATATCTTGCCTCATGCATTGGAAGAGGCTCAAACTGAAGCATATTCTGTGAAAAAAAGTTGACCGCTTTCTTTACCCTCTCGTCCAGATAAAAAAGACCGTCATTTTTTGTGAAATATGCGTCCAGCCGCTCCAAGCTTTTCCCGCGAAAAGAATTGCCACTGTAAACGCCTCTTTGCGCTTTCTTTAAGGACTCCCGGTTAACATCGCCAGCATCTATTGAAATATTTTTAAGTTTAAGTCCGCACTCCATGAGGGCTATGGCTATTGAATATGGCTCCTCCCCAGTGGAGCAAGGCATGCTCAAAATCCGTATTTTCTTGCCTGCATTTTGAGGCAGCCATTCAAATTTTATGTAATTCTCCAGATATTCAAATGATTTCATGGAGCGATAAAACCATGTTTCAGGCACAGTGACAATATCCACAAGCCTGCCAAGCTCTTCCGGCGACTTACCAATAAGCTTAAGGTACTCAGATGCATCATCTATGCCGCATTCCTTCATGCGCCGCGAAGCATCGGCCACAATTTTCCCCTTGCCAACGCTTTCCACATTAAGCCCTATTTTTGACCGCAAAAAATTTTCAATCATTGCCCCTCCCCTCCTGTGTCGGAAAAAATAATTTCACGAACTGACTCCGAAAGCAATTCCTCAATTTTTACAAACTGAACAAACTCCTTATCTTCCGCTGAAATGCCCCCTAAAAACGGAGAGCCTTCAACCTTCACGCCTGAGTCTTGAAAACTTTCACTTTCCCGCTGAATTGTCTCTGTTGCGCCTTCCATCAATAGGCCCAGCAAATGTTTTTCTTTATACTTCACAATTGTTATTCTGGAGCTGAAAAATTTCTTTGCGGCTCTCTTCTCAATGATGGAAGTCATATCAAGCACAGGAACTAATCGTCCCCTATACTTGAAGCAACCGCGAACATAATCTGGCGCAAGAGGAATTGCCCTGAGAGTCACCCATGGGATCACCTCTATAATTTGCCCGACTTCAACGCCATAATGGCGACTGTCAACATTGAAATGCAAATAAAGCATATTCAACTTACCTTGAATATGGAAACTTCTTTTTGAAGAGTCTGAGTCGCGCTGTTCAACTGGCTGGTGGCCTCATTGAATTCGCGCAACGATTCCGCGGTCTGCTGCGCTCCCTCGTTGAGCTGCACCATTGACTCGCTGATCTGCTGCGCGCCCTCTGCCTGCTGCATCATCCCGTCAGTCACAAGATCAAACTTGGGTGGCAAACACTGCACCTGCTGAATAATCCTTTCAAGCTGGCTGCTGATCTGGCAAGCCCCCAGCACTCCACGCCTGACTTCTTCGGCAAACTTATCCATTTCCATTACGCCGGAAGACACAGCAGACTGCATTTCCTTGACCATTTTTATGATGTCAAGCGTAGCCACCGCCGTCTGGTCGGCAAGCCTCCTTATTTCACGAGCCACAACGGAAAAGCCTTTCCCGTACTCGCCAGCCTTCTCTGCCTCAATAGCGGCGTTAAGCGAAAGAAGATTGGTCTGGTCGGCCACCTTGGTTATGGTTGAGACTACATTGTTTATATTGTTCGCTTTCTCATTGATTATTGAAAGCTTGGAGGATATAGAATC
>CAZYVR010000058.1:0-21721 GCA_964651145.1 uncultured Victivallales bacterium
TATATCTAAAAATCCATATTAAAAACATAAAAGTTTTATGGGTGGCGTTTTGCTTATTTGGAGTACTTTCGGGAATCATAGGAACTTTAGTGTTTCTAAATATTCCCGTAAATGTATGGCCTAACAGTTATTTAAATGCCTACAGCATTGTAGGCAAATTATTTGGTTTTTCTGTGTGGGCGGGATTTATAAGCACCATATTATTGGGAATTATATTTTATAGATTAAGTCAATTAAAAGAGCAGAACATTCAATAGGGGGCAGCCACTTATATTTAAGTCACTAAGATTTTATTATGAATGAATTACTAATTTTCAAAAAGGTCAAAAGCTTGTTTAGAGTCCATTTTTAAAGACACTTATTTTACTTTAACGCTTTTATGATTTATTTTGTAACTATTCTAATTTTCAATAAAGAGCTTGATAATATGCCAAGACGAAGACGTAATTGAAAAAAACGCCACAAAAAGTGACTTGTAAGCAACCTATTACTGTGTTTTAAAACTGGTAAACTTATAGCAAGGATATAGCGACACCAAACAATGTGGCTGACCCAGATTAGGCGACTATTTTACAAGTTTATAGTTTTTCCTTGATTTTAGACACTCCGGTTACAAGATGAGAGACCAGTATGGCTATATAAAAAACACCTGTGACACCCTCAAGCATTACAAATGCTTTTGCATGGTCAGATACTGGTAAAATATCGCCATAACCAACAGTGGTCAAAGTCATAAAACTAAAATAAAGCATATTAAAAGACTTTATTCTACCGTCAATTGCATTCAAATTGCTGAATGAACCCGGTATAAAATATTCTACAACGGTATAAAGCGAAGTAAAGAACACGCCAAGCATAAAATACGCGCAGATCGCTCCGCAGAAAGTATCGGCAGAAACCACTTCAGCTTTCATAATGTCATTTAAAATAACCTGAATGAAAAGTAGATAGAATAACGCATAGAATAAATTTCCTATCAGTTCATAAAGTATATTTCCAGTTATTAGATTAATAAAATTGAGGATGCATCCTAAAGTTGCGAATATAGCAGAAAAAAGAAAATGCTTTTTGTGCCTGCGAAGAGAATATATGGCAGAAAGTAAAATTGCCATGTAAATAGCTTGAATCCCCCAGCCGCCTGTGACTTCAACTTGTAAAAATGGCACCACAAGTAGCAGAGCAACAAAAGCTAATAAGAGAAACATAAATTTATTCTCAGAAATACTTTTTAAGTTAGTAGTCATATTTTTAATATTCTTGCAAATAATTATAATAACTTTAAACAGTTTAGTCTTTTGAAATTAACTTAACAGAGGTAAGAAGAAATGAAAAGTAAAAAAACTTCTAAAATTGTAAAAATCGTGACAATTTCAGCAATTAGCTCAGCTGTATTGTTCTTTGCGGGGTGTAAAGCAACACCGGCAAAAGGAAATGGAGGCTGAGTAATTAAAATTTTGTGATGGTATGATATTTGTCAATCAAATGAGATCAGCGGTGACAGTCATATTTCATTATCCATTGAAGTATTCGGTTCTTTTGTCTTCCAAAAGCAGTCCAACTTTTTCAAAATCAATGGGAGTGTATCCCTCATCTTCCAGAATTTGGCAAAGACTGTGCCATCCCGAGCAATCCCATGCCCCATCGTGCAGTCTCACAAAATCCGATAGAATGCTTGCCTCAGCAAGCCGCTTGAGATTTTGGTCCGCAGTTGCAGATTCTTCATTTATTGCTTTACCCATTACCCCTGAAGTGTTTTTCTCATTCATATTTTTGCCCCACCCTCATCTTTTTTCTTAATTTCAAAAAGGCAATAAAAAAGACGCAAAAAACAGGCATGACCGTTGTGAAATAGTGTAACAGCATCGATTTTTTTGCCTCGCCTCGATATTACCCTAGCATTAATTAGGAGTAAGTGCAAGCTCCGCAGCCTTGATTTCAGACATGAGCCGCATTAGATTAGATATAATGTCTCCCATTTTTCAATGGCGGCATTACATTTTAGCAGCTTTTTTGATGGTTATAATATTTCATTTGTTAATTTGTTATAATGGAGTAAATGTAAGTGGTTGGATATTTGATTTGCATTAAAGTTAGATACTGTATTTTGAAAATATTTATTAAAACTTAACAGGGGGGGATCAAATGAACAAAGCAAAAACGTCATACAGAAATAGTCTGTTATCATTTCCGAAGATTGTTCTCAAGGGGTTTCTGTTTTTTGGCCTGCTTCTCTTTGTTAACCTTGCCATTGCACAAAGTTCTAGCCACAACGGAGGACAGTGGAGGAGTGTTGGGGGGGAAATGGTGGCCGCGGGTGAAGGTCATTTCAGTAATAAGTGGTCGCGGGCAACCAGGTATGCCCATGGCGATGGCAAATACTGGAAAAATGATGAACCTACGTCAAATCCTACCACCGGCAAAAAAATACCAGCCACGCACACACCAGAAGAAGTAACCAAGGACGTATGGAGCCGCAAAGGACAAATTACAGTGCTTGGTCCCGGTTATCTGGGACTTTTTATGAGAAGCAAAGGTGCAGGTGCTGTATTGAAGTTCCCCAAATCGGGCCATGTCTTACATGCTCATGGTATGGGCGAGGATCAGTGGTTGACCTCCCCCAGTGGCAAAGCGAAGTGGTACCCAGGCAAAGTTGTGAATGTTGACCCAACTAACTCAAATGCAACGAGCGGCTGGGTTCCTGCTGGCAGAACAATGACCCTGGATGTGTGGGTGTATAATCCATTTAGTGAATGGGGCATCTGGGGAAATGGTTATAATGCACCGAAGAGCGTTGAGTATGAGTTTTGGTTTTTTCCCCGTAAGGGCGGAAAAGTCATTAAAGTAGCTGAAACACCAGTTAAAACCGGTGTGGATAATGTTGATGATCTACCTCCTGGGGCAGCCGGATATATAATGACAATAATGGGAGATAAGGATGGGAAAATTGTTAATGAAACGACAGGTAGAACGCTTAAAAAAGGTGATGTTATTTATTTCAATGATATATTAATAACGCACAATGTAATGGTAAAAATGATTCTTAACTATCCAGACCGTCCCCTTGTTGTGATGAAATCGAATACAAAGATAAGGCTTGAAGAACGTGAAAAAAGACAAAAAGGGGGGATTTTCAACTTTTTTGGTAATTTATTTTTCAGTGATCATGGCAAGGATCACAATGGATATAAAATCGTAACTAGTAATGCCATAGCCGGTTGTGAAGATGGTCCTTGGCCCGGCGAGTACCTCCCAATATATAGGAAACGTAATTCTATTAAAAATTCAAATAGAAGCTCTTATGAGGTTGAATATAATAAACAAACAAACAAAACAACTGTCACTGTTTGGAAGGGTGTCGTTAGCCTGAAATGCAAAAATAATAATAATGCGCCCCCGATAATGGTGAATGCAGGCATGCAAGCCACTATGGATAATGATTGTAACCATACACTGTCAGCCCTTGGTCCTAATAATAACACACCTGCAAAAGCCGGATGGGATGTCAATGTCAAACCGGACGTCATAGATGACCAACCGGACGTCATAGATGATCAACCGAACGTCATTGTCAAACCGGACAATGACATCGTCCGTATTGCGCCCAGTTCGGATTCTTATGTTTACGCCTATTCTTACCGCAATTGGAACAAAGCCAACTGGGGAAAATACGGGAGCCTTGGAGCTGGCTGGCACCCGCAAGGCGGAGAGAAAAGAACATACTTGAAATTTGACCTTTCCGGCATCGCCTCCAAAAACGTCGGCAAGGCAACCCTAAAACTCTTTCATTATCATACCGGGGGCAACAATTCTTTATCTCTGGGGATTTACGCAGTCACCAGCCCATGGCAGGAAGGCGGAGGCGCCTATCATCCGGGCCAGACCGAAAAACCCGCTGCACCTGGTGAAATCAGCTGGGTTTACCAGCCTTCCTTTAATTTTTCCCCTGTTGCGAGCTTCAAGCCCGGCTCGAGGGCAGGCAAATATATCGAAGTGGACATTACTCCACTGGTCATGGCATGGCTCACAGGGAAACCCAATTACGGCCTAATGATCAAGCCGGCAGGAATCATGTCCAAAAGAGCATCGGAATCCTCCTACGGGTTTTACTCCAGGGAGCGTCAGGATAAGGAAAAACGACCGGTTTTGATACTGTCGGGGTCATCTGGCCCAAACACTCAGGCAGGAACTCAACCTCTTTATACAGACAGCGGCACAGGTGGTGGCAGTGTGGGCGGCAACCTGTTGATCAACCCCAGCTTTGAACAAGGTAAATCGGCTGGATCTTCATATGTCATAGTTAGACCCGGCTCCACCGATCTGCCCGGTTGGCAGATTACCGGGGATTCCATCGATGTCGTCGGATCGGCCTGGAAGAGTTACCACGCCCTCAGAGCGGTGGATATTCACGGCTACGCCCCAGGTGGGGTCAAGCAATCCTTCCGGACCACACCAGGCAAGGTTTATAGGGTTAGTTTCTACCTAGCCGGAAATCCTTGGGCGGGACCGCAGATCAAAACACTCCACGCGGAGATAACTGGGGTGATTCGAAAAACCTACCGTTTCTCTATCAAAGGCAAGAGCCCCCAAAACATGGGGTGGACCAAGTATTCATTCACCTTCCAGGCTACTCAATCCATTTCGACCCTGCATTTTTTCAGTAACGGTCCTGCCGGGAATGGCGCCGGTCCCGTCATAGACAATGTGGTGGTAATGCCCGCCTCCACGAGGCCCGTAGGGCAACCAAGCGGTCGATCGCACCTCAGATGGTAGACTACTTTTACTATGTGATTGTTAGTTGTATAAAAGCCAAATCGTGAAAAGATTAATTACAATGTACAAGACTGACGCATTAGACGGCCCCGCCAAAAGTCCTGAAAAATAGAAAAGCCGACGTAGTCGGAATAAAAACCGGTGGCGAAGCCACTTTTAAACCCACTTTGTGGGGGCGACAACACGCATGGCGCGTTAAAAGTCTGCGGCTTGTTAGGGCGCGAAGCTTTATTTCGTTGCAGCGCCAGCTCCCGGGACTTTTGTCGGGGCCGTCGCATTACGGCGCGTTGCTTATTTTGTTGCTTTTCAAGACAACCGTTATTGCTTTTTTCTTAAAACAGGCTATAATACTTCTACATTACGATTACATGGACGCTATGAATTATATTAAAAAACAAAAAACAATATACGCAAAAGAAAAGCTGCAGGACATAATCAGAGCAGGTTCTCCTGATGATCAACTGTTGCCCGAAGTCGCCCTGGCAAAACACTTAAAAGTGGGCGAAATAACAGTAAGACGAGCCTTAAAAATGCTCGTGGACGAAGGCTGCATATACCGCGTCAGGGGGAGCGGCACTTTTATAAGCGGCAAGCCCCGAAAAAATCAAGAGAAAAAAGAGAACAAAATCATATCCTCCAATTACTTTCTGCTGGATGATTACGGCGAGACGGAGCAAACGGAATGCGTCTTGAGAATTCTGCTCACGGAGGACAAGGCCAATCTAAAGGTTTACGATTCCCTGATAGACGAGTTTAAAAAGAATCACCCGCACATCGACGTTGAAATAAACACGAAACCTCTGAAGCCTCAGACCATATCAACTCGCGACATGGAGCGAAACGACATAATAACTGTCAGCCCTCATCAAATCAGCCTTTTGGCCAAAGAGGGCTTCATACAGCCTTTAAACGACCGCCTTGAAGGCGACCCGGCAATTTCTCTGGAAGACATAAACGAACACATTTTAAAAATGATGAATTATAAAGACAAAGTCTGGATGCTGCCAAAGGCGATGAATATTTTTTATCTCTGTTACAATAAGGAATTGTTCGACAAAGCCAATCTGCCTTATCCTGACGAAAACACGGACTGGAACAGTTATCTCGAACTGGCAAAAAAACTTACGATAAAAACAAACGGCTCAATTTCCCAGTTTGGCTCCGTGCCGTTCAGAAATTTAAATTATTTAGCCCCGCTTATATGGTCTTTCGGTGGCGATTTTACAGATGAATCCGGCAAGGTCAGTTTGACGGATCCAAGAACGGCAAAAGCCATAAAGTACGGGATAGACTTGACAATGCGCCACAAAACAACTCAACAGCCTTTGCATTGGAATAAGGATCACCTGGGACAGCGCGACCTCTTTGTTTCAGGCAAACTTGCCATGCACCCAAGCGGCAACATTGGACAATTAAACCTGTTGAAAGACAGCGAATACTCGAAATGGGGAGTCGCTCCTTTGCCCAAAGGGCCGTCGGGAAGATTCAGTCCTATGTCTTTTTACGGTTGGGGCATTTCCTCGGAGAGCAAACATCCGGAGGAGAGTTTTCAGTTGCTAAAATTCCTTTCGAGCAAAAAAAGCATTTCAAACTTTATGCAAGAAACTAACATTTTGCCTCCGCTCCGGGAGGTTTCATTTCCTGATGTTATAAAGAACGACGAATCGCGCCGTGTTAGCATATCGACCATGCTTGACAGCGTCAGGGATTTCCCTTTTGATTCAAGCGCAGCTCCGGTTTTCGCCAAGGGATTTTACGAGATGTTGATTGATGTTTATTATAAAAAGAAATCATTGACACAGGCTTTGAAAGACGCCCAGAAAGACATTCAAAATAAGGTCAATGACATATCAAAGGGGGAAAGATGAAAACCGCCAGAGGCGCCTATCGCAACATTCTGCCATTCACGCTCATCGAACTGCTCGTTGTAATAGCAATAATTGCCATTCTCGCAAGCATGTTGCTCCCAGCCCTTAGGAAGGCTAAAGACGCGGCAAAGCGTATAACATGCATAAATAATATGAAACAAATATATTCAGGCGTTACATTCTATGCCAACGATTTCGATAATTATATGCCCCCTACCAAATATAATATGGGATACATTTATTTTATAAATGAACTTTATCTACACAAAAAAAGAACTGGCGTTTCCACATCCGGCTCGTGGGCTTATCCAAACTACCTGATTTCATTTTCCAACCCTGAAGGCATTTACTTTTGCCCAAGCATGACAAATCCGACATCGTCCCCTTGCTGGGATGGAAGCGAACTAGGTAATATATTCTGGTCCACATACTCTGTCACTCTTAAACAAAACAATTCAAATCCGCGTTGCGGCGGTTGGCTATATACCGACTCCGGTGGAACCTTTTATATTTACCGTAAAATGGACATGATTAAAAATGGTTCGATAATCATGGGCGAACAGAATTTCAGCACTCGCGAGGGTAGCGAGACAAACAGAGTCAACAGATTTATTTATCAGGGAGGATGGACAGATTCATCAAAATTCCCTGCAACCAGCAAATATTCACCGGGCTGGGTTCACAATAAATCTGCGAACTTTTTATTTACGGATGGTCATATTGACTCCATGCGCTATACTGGCTCTTCGCTTTTTGACTCAGATTTTATTCCCAGATGATAGATGTAAAAAAATCAATTATATATAAAAGGAGAACTATGAAAAAATTGCTGTTCTTGTCGGTTATATCGTGCTTTATGCTTATTTCCCACGTTGGAGTGTCTCAGGTCCATGAGATAAATGATCCAGCGTATTACAGCGCCGGGAAATTATCGAAAAGAACAGTCAACGACTGGTTTAAAAAAAATATCAATCCGAAGGATTTTGATATATGGCATGCTAAAAAAAATCGCATCTATCTCAACGGGGCCTGGAAATTCAAGCGCATAGCTCTGCCCGTGCAGAAAGTTGACACTTCTCCGCACGCAGTTTCCGTAAATGTCAGGGACTCTGATTATGGAGAAAAACATCATTTTCAGGATAAGAATTTTGATGACTCAAAATGGTTTATCCAACCCGTGCCATGGGCATGGATATATCAATTTAAAATCCCTTTGTTCAAGAAAGGCGAGCATTATGTAAAAGATGGGAGCCCGTACTCTAAAAAAGGACGCCGAGTAAATTTAGGCTGGTACAGAAGAACTTTTTCCATTCCTAATTCTTGGAAAAACGAACGCATTCTTCTTGCTTTCAGAGCTGTTACATGGAACGCCAAGGTCTACATCAATGGCAAATTAGTCGGGGCGCACGAGGAAAGCCGCAAACCTATACACTGGATCGCCGCCAAAAGAACGGAGGAAAAATTCACCTTCGATATTACAAAATATCTTTCATCAGGCGAAAACACCATAGCGGTTAAAGTTTTCGCGCCGTGTCCGAACGGAGGAATATGGCAGGAAGTTTATTTGGAAGCGCGACCGGAAATTTACGTAAAATATGCTCTGGTGACTCCTGAACTGGAAAAAAAATCGATACGCGTTAAGGCCTGCGTCATTAACGAAAGCGGCAAAGACGTTATGGTATCGCCTGTGCTTGAACTTGGTCCGTGGACATCTTTCAGATACAATTTTGCAAAAGGCGCAATCCAGAAAAGCAATATCGCGCCCTGGAAGCTTAAAAAAGGAGTCAACGAATTATCTTTTCAAGCGCCAGTTAAAAATGCACAGTACTGGAGTCCGGCGCAT
Organism: uncultured Victivallales bacterium; assembly: GCA_964651145.1. GTDB lineage: Bacteria > Verrucomicrobiota > Lentisphaeria > Victivallales > GWF2-45-14 > CAZYVR01. Next base: position 8,482 of record CAZYVR010000058.1, read on the forward strand.
CCGTATTTGTATCACATGGTTATAAAGGACGCAAAGGGGAGAATTCTTGGCCAGGAACGTTTTGGTTTAAGAAGTTTTACTGTCGGAAAAAATAATTTCCTCTTGAACGACAAAGACATATTTCTACGCAGTGAGGACTGTTTCCCGCATGCATGGAATTATCCTGGAAACGTCCCGTCTATATGCGGCTTGGGTATTTTGAATAAAGATCGCATGATGGAGCACACTCTGCAACAGTATATGAATGCTGGGTTCAATCTCATGAGAGTGCAGTCAGTTTATCCCACGCATATTTATTTCGATATAGCCGATGAAAAAGGACTGCTCATATATGACGAAGAGCATTCAGCCTTTATGCCGGATTTTGGGATAAAATCCATGAAAGACAATAAAGTTACACTTTCCGATAAATATAAAAAAGCGATAAAAGCCCGTTGCATTTCCTCGTACAATTTTCCTTCCTATGTGATGAAAAGTTGCCAGAACGAGGCTTTCGACCCTCGATCATATGATCTTCCAATGTTGAATAAAACAGGCTGGGCTCCTTTGCTTTCCGCTATTTACGAAGAATATAAAAAACACGATGCTACACGCCCCATAACTTCTTCATCCGGAAGAGGTCCAATGTATACTGGCTTTTACTACAATAGCTGGTTGAAAGCCAAAGCTGACTTTGACGATTGCCACCCTTATGTCACAACACGATGGCTGAAAGATTCTGAAACCGACGAGTTCAAACGTTCTTTCAAAAAATTCAAGGATGCCTATACCCTTGACAATAATGGAAAGCCCAGGGCCATGCTTGATGGCGAATCGTCGGAGTTTTATACTTTCGCCCAGGGAACCCAAAAGAAAGCATTGCGCAATCGCCAGAAAGACTTTCTTCCACACATGAAAGATGGAGAATTTGACAGGAAATGGCTTGCTGGAAATCTTTCTGCAATTGATAGAAAATACTTATCGGAAGCCTGTGAGTATTCACTTATTCCGTTCAATGTTTCTGTTGACACTGATGCATCATGCAAGGTACAGGCGTGGCATAACAGGCAGATAATGGAACTTGAACGCCGCAAACGCGATGTGCTTGCCGGTTATGTCATTCATGTCCCGGTAATATTCAAGCACTTCTCTTTCGGAGAAGCATTTCCTTATACGCTCGAAGCGGCGGCGAAGGCTCAACAAGCGATTCTACCATGCTTGGACGGTTTTTTCAACAAAAACATGGTGGCAGGAAACATTGAGAAAACAAAACTTTATCTGATTAACGACAGCGAAAAAGAACTGCGCAATGCAAAAGTCGGAATTTCTCTGCAAGCGGATGAAAAAAGCGCCCCTGTAAAATTGGCCGAATTTTCTTTCGATAAAGTTGCTGTCGGCGGCATGGCAGTGAAAGACATAGAACTGAAGGCGCCCAAACTAAAAACCGGACATTATAAGCTTCTATTGGAGGCATCCGATGCAAAGGGCAAGCTTTCACTTAATGATTGCGAATGCTATATCCTTAATCCATCCGACATAACAGTGAAAGCTCCCGCATCTCCGGCATTAGTGTATGCGCCGGAAGGATATAATCCTGAAACAGTTCAGAAGCTCAGTTCCATACTCAAAAAACTGGGAGTTAATTTTAATGCGATAAAAAGTTATGCCGAACTTAAAGGCCGCGACGGAACACTGATTCTGCCGCCTTACGCTAACACCGGAAAGGATGATCAAAAAAAGTTGTCCGCATGGATTGCCGGTGGAGGAAAAATGCTTGCCTTCGCGCAGAAATCAATACCAACGGTATTGCCAAACTCTCGCAGAGGTTCCATTGGAGAATTCGGCTGGTGGACAGAGCTTACAATGAAAAAGCATCCTGTATTTGCGGGTTTAAATCAAGACGATTTCCGTTTCTGGGCAGGAAAAACCCCTGATGGCACGCGTCTTGTTGACAACTGGATACTTCCATTGAATGAAGGGGTTCTGGCAATGGGCATGTCGTTGAACTACCGCATGGGCATGAGCGTGTGCGAAACGCGTTACGGGGCGGGACGATGCTTTTTTTCCCAACTCAAAACTATTGACCGATTTGAAATCGACTCTGTAGCGACAAAATATACCGTAAACCTGATGAATTACACCCTCGGCGGTTTTGACGACCCTCACGCGCCTGAACTTAAAAATACGGACAAAAAGCTCAGTGAATATAAAGTGGATGCCGGGAAATGTTTTCAGGTTGATCTTAAAAAATATGTTAACATGGGGTTTGCGGACAGCAAGGCGCACGATGCTAAAGGCGGTTGGTCAGATCAAGGCCCAAAAAATGATGCCTCGAAACTTCCTGTAGGAAAACAGACTTTCGCCGGAGCGCCGTTTAATATAATCAATCCTTCAAGCAACAACGGAAAGTCATGCATTGTTCTTCAGGGAATAAAGCATTCAAAAACAGAATTCCTGCCACTGGAGATAAAAAACATACAAGTGCGCCGAAAAGCCGAAAAACTTTATTTTCTAGTAACATCCTGCTGGGCATACAGGAAAAAACCAACTGTTGCTTTCCTAAGGATGAACATGAATATAAAAAAGGGGGGAACAATACAACAAAATACTTTAAAACTTGAAAACGGCGAAAATATTGCCGACTGGTGGAATCCTCCGACTGTGCCAAACGCGATAATAGGTTGGCGCGGAATTATTAAATCTAACGGGACTCCTAGAGAGACAGGTCTTTATGTTGTCGAGTGGCGAAACCCGGAGCCGAATGTTGAAATAGGCAGTATAGATTTTATTTCCGCTGGATGGGCCGTTCCGATTCTCATAGCCATCACTGGCGAAGAGTAAATAAGAAAAGAGATATACTATGAAAAACATTTTATACTCAATAATATCTTTCGGGTGTATTTTTACAGCGATGAACCTTAAAGCTCAGGATAGCGATTTTTCAATAAAAATGTCTAAGCATTCCGCTGTTTTAAAATCGGGAACGATGACGGCTAAAGTTCACAGAAACTACCCTGTTGTCATGTTTGAAATAGCGGGGAAACCACTACGACTGGCAGCCAATACCGGATATGAGCCGAAAGAATTTAAGCTGTGCGTGGATGACCCCGAACGAAAAATGCTTATCCTGCAAGGCAAAGCTGTTGAAAAGAAAGGTGTGATCACTCAATTTTATTGTGAATATGAAATAATAAAAGGTCTTCCCTTGCTGTTTATACGCAGCAGGGTTTACAACCGAGACAATGCCGGGCCTGCGAAATGCAATTTCTGCTGGGGGTTCCGAAATGGTTTGAACTATATTGAAAGTGATGATGCAAAAGTGCTTGTGGGAAAGCCATGGAGTCCTTTGCCTCATGTAAAAAAGTGGATATACGTGGATATTGCTGGCAGTGAAAGCGGTATTGGAGTAATTTATCGGGGGCTTGGGGAACCGGGGCGTTTTATATTTACAAATTTTTCAGGAAGAGCGTGGGAGACAAATAAAAAACGCGCTGCCTGGTTTATCTCAAGCAATAAAAACGGCAAACTTGGCCTTTTTGCTGAAGATAAATACAATGAAATAAATCTTGTGGTCTTTCCAGCTAAGAATAAAAGCGAAGCAAAGAAAATTTTCAATGAATTGAAGCTAATGAAACAGGGTAAGAACTGACAATAGAAAAAATCTTTAACGCTATGGAGTTCTTGCGCTCAAACTCGGTGTTTTGGTCTAAATGGGGCTTCTGTTACGATTCTCCGCGCCTTTATGAAAACAACAAGCCCATCGTTTTCTTTGAGAACTTTGACAAGTTTGCCGGACACCACAAAAACTTTGCAGATTCCGGCGTAAAAATACACACGTCAATACTTTTCAACGAATGGAGCGGCATTGAAAAATATATTGCCGCAGCGTTGATTATTGCAAAATATCTGCGGCGGCAAGACTCAGCATTATGCGCAAAAGCGCAGAGCATGGACAATTGCCAAGAGCTTTTTCTGCGACCCTGATTGCCTCAGAGTTTTTTCCATCCAGGATCTTGAGCAAAACTTTGCCAGCCACCCGATCTTCACCTTCTTTTCTTGAGGCAATCGCATTGCGCGCCGCTTTCTGTTCTGAAGAAGAATCCAATTTATGGGCGCACAATGCAATAGCGGCAAGCTCGTCAAGGCGAATTTTCTGTCCAAAGGAAAACTCGGCTCCGTTGTAAACTTCGCCGCCGTCTTTGTTTTTCAAAACGCCGCGCCAGAGAGCCTCGGCCTTTTTTCTGTCGCCAAGTGAATCGTCAATCATACCCAAGATAAAACGCGCAAGACGACTGTGTTCGCCCAAGTAGGAAGCCGAGCCCAGATTTTCGGGATATTTCATTACCCCTTCAAACCTCTGCGCCGCGCCGGAAAAGTCTCCGCTTGCAAAAAGATCAAGGCCATCAACCAGCAGACTGTCCACATACAAACGCCGAACAAAAGATTGCCCTTCATGCTGAGAAAATTTATGCGAAAGGACAATATCCAAAGCTTTCCCTGCCTGAGAGTCGTCAAACAACAATCTGGCCCTTCGGAAAGCAATGTCTCCCCTGCCCTGAATATCCTCGGGGATATTATTTGCCAAAGTCTTCCTGTATCCCACGTCCTGCAATTCGCGCAAAGCTTCGTCAAGCTCAAGGAATAATCTTCTGTCAAAATAGCCGGCCTTGAAAGCTTTTTTCAAAAAGCGGCTTTGTCCAATCACGTCGCCTGAAAGCAAACTCCATTGAGATAGAGCTTGAGATGAAAGCCTTTTAATTTCGTCGATGGAGGAACTCCGCAAGGCATCGCGGAGATTCTTCACGGCATCTTTGCACTGTCCATTCTGAGCAAGCCAAATCCCTGTCAAATATTTCAAGGCAGGAGCTTCCCCTTCAAGAAGCGTGGAGCCTAATTCAAGCAATACAGCATCTTCCCAGCGATACGAGAACACATATTTCATTGAACATGATTCCGCTTTTTCTGCCCAGTCTACCGCCTTTTTCCTCTCCCCTTTTTCCAGAGCGCAATCAGCCAGCATCAGAAGGAACACAGGATGCTCCAAGCAGCCCGAAAACTCTTTTCCAACAGCCTTAAGCAAAAACTCCAAATCATCAAGCCAGGCAACGCGCCAATACATCATAAGCCATTCAAGAAGAAATTCCGTAAACTCAACAGCATTGCCATTATTTGACAAAATGCCCTTTAAGGCCGACGCATCTCCGTTTGCCAAAAACATCTCCCCTGCTCTTTGCGGCCATAGGGAAGAAATGCTCAAAAAAGCTTTTTCTGCGCCGGAAAAATCTCCACATTTACGACAAATGCCAGAATAAAGCGCAAGCGTTTCGGGGCAATTGCCATCCTTGCGGATCAATGGCTCCAATATGTTTTTTGCTTCAAGAACACGGCCTTGGAGCAAGGCGAATTCCGCAAGAATAAGCAACACTGTTTTTCCGAGAGCTCCATTGCTTCTGGAAGCTTGGCAATGGTCATTTATTTTCCATGCAAGCGCAGCGCTCTTTTCCTTCCGAAACTTGCGAAGGGCCGCCGTTGCGGCAAACAAATGCAAACACCTGTTTCCCGGCAAAAATGCCAAAGCTTTGTCAATATGCTTTTGGGCCAATTCAAGCTGATGAGTTTTCAAGTATATTTCCGCCAGAGCGGCATCCATCTCGCCCAAAGGCATATCTTTTTCATGCTTCCCGGCCTCTTCAATGGCGCTGAGCCAGGAATGGTATTTTCCCAACACTCCGATTTGATTCCAATTGGGAGCGGACGCAGAATCAACGCTCCAGTTTTTTGGAGCAAGCTCCGCGCTTGCGCTTTGCTTGCTTTGCCATGATTCCTGAAAAACAAGCTCATTGTCTTCCGATAAAAGCAAGAGTTCAAAGTCTCCAAAACTCTTAAAGTTGACTTTTGAATTCTCGCCTGGAGCAAGCTTGATTTTTCTATGCAGAGCTTTATGCCCATCCCGCAATATCCTGATCGAAAATTGTCCATCTAAATCAAGGGACGCAATATCAACGGACATTTTTTCTCCGGCATTGCTTACAGCCATGGCCGCATGTTTGTTTGCCCATGTCAGTTCTCCAATGTCTTCCGTTCCGAACCATGAGCCGGAAAAGGAAACGCACTGTCCTGACTCAAGCCAGCCTGTCACAGACTGCGACTCAAAAAGGCCTGATTGAAGTTCGATGTACTGTCCGTCTGAGTCAGTCAGATACGACTCCCATATTTTATTGTCTTCGCGCATTCCCCAGGAAAAGTATTTCTGTCCGGCTGTTTCAGTCCTAAGCGCCACATGATATGTGCCGCAACGTTTTTCAGAATAATGCGCGCCAAAAAAATCGGTGTGTGTCCTATACCCAAAATGGTCAACCGGCAAATAGTTGTTCACATGCAATGAGCGGTCGGCTCCATCCTGAACGGGCCATGGCTTTATCTTTCCGCCACCAGTCCAATCAGAGTTGCAGACAAAGCGCAAATCATCGCCGACAGGCACAGCCGCGTTTTCCCAATAGTAGAGGCGCTCACGATATTTGTTGGGGTTTGATATTTCAGTTTCAATATCCAGAGCCGCCCTTCCCTTTTTCAAGGATATCCTTACTTGCCAACGCTCCCTAGCGCTTCTGTCGACATCGCCAACGACAACAGCCGCTTCATTTTCATTTTCTTCGATATGCCAGCAAACAGGCGAAATAGTGCTGGCTGAATGCCCCAGAGTGGGCGCATTAAATTCCACGCCGCCACTGATCCACGCGCCGCGAATAGAAACCAAAGCAGGCTTGACCACATTGTTGCGGTAAAATATTTCACGGCCGGTCTTTATATTCCTTAGAGAATAAACGCGCCCGTTCATGTCCGGCATGACCAACGCTTCAAGAATGCCGTTGGAAAGCCTGACCACCCTATGCTTAATTTTTGGGTCATATTTCAAACCGCCGGAGCCAATGTCAATATCATCCTGCATGCAATAAGGGTAAGGTTTATACTTGCGAGGCTTCTTGCCAAACGTCAACGGAGGATACGGGCTGTCTTCTCCACGCAAATAAGTCGGGATAACAATTTCTTCGAGTTTTACATGCAACATTTCAACACCTTTATTTATAAAATGGTCCAGGAACAGCTCTCAAGCGCGTGCTTTTGCTTGAGCATTCTTTTCCCTTTGAGTCAATCAATAGCACTTTCAAAATATAGTTGCCAGGCATCAGCTTGCTTGCATCAAAGCAGAGTCTGACATTTTTCGCCAAGGGGCAGTTTTTTTGCAGAATTATATTCCCTTTTTCGTCGCAAAGTTGCGCCTTCATCTTGTATGTTTCTTTGCTGGAGTCAGACACTCCCATCACTTCAGAAACGCAAACAATATTTTGACATGGCAATGTCAGATTGCGCGGAGCCTCCAACGAGCTGATTACGGGGCTTTTGAATTTCACAAGGGATATTCCATCCAAATAAAATCTCACGTTTTCGCCATGCTTGTATTTGCTTTCACAAATGCCAACAGCAATGGAGGTTATCAGACTCCATGTTTTTTCATTTGCCTGCTCGCCAATCATCTCTTTTACAGGAAGAATGACAGGCTTCCAAACTCGCTGTTCAGTGTCATTGAGTATTGTTTTCATATAAAGAGTCTTCTTTTTTAATTTGGAGCGGAACGCGATGTACAAAGGGGAAAAATCATCTGCAATCTCATCGCGCTCCGAGTCAACCATCACCCAAAGCGTCAAGTAGTCATATTTTGTGAGATCAGTGCCCTTGCCGGAAAAAGGAATTGTCATTCTAGGCCATCCTATGGGGTAGTGGCCCTTTTCTCCGCCGCCATCGCTTTTATGGTCAACAGTCAGGTCAAAAAGAAGCGATTTTTCGCCTTTCTTTTTGTGTTTTGCTTCTATGCTTTTTTGAACTTCCCGGCCGACAGGCTTCCATTTTGAAAAATCATCATCGCCAATGCTTTTAACTTCTAGATTGCCATTTTTTTTCTGCTCTTTAAAAAAGCTTTCCAAGCTTTCTTTTTTGCCTGCCTTTTCCCAATCCACAATAACTGACGGTGAAGTTTTTTTATTGACCGCCGGGTATTTTTGCAAATCCATAATAGCCACTGCCATCCGCCATCTAATGGCGTTGAATTCCTCGGAGGGCCACATATTTTTGTTTAAGTACTTTTCCTGAACTTCAATAGAATCCCATATTTGCTGGAGCAGCTCTTTCCCATTTTTAACAGCCGCCTTACAAGCCAAATTGCTGGAGCCTTCTCTTTGAACAATGGCGGTCTGCAAGGTGTAAATATATTTTGCGTCGTCAGCGCCCTCGCGGAAGCATTCCCAATAAACGGCAGGCATCATGTTGCCGTCTTTGTCAAACTGGTTTCCGCAAGCCGCGTATTTAGAAAAATGATCAGTGTCGTAACTGCGCCATATCCAAGGAATTAGCATCGTGAATCCTGACCTCCAATAGCCGAAGCCATAAGTCATCCTGCCGCCTTTGCATCTCACGCCAGTTCTTCTATTCTCATTTAGGTTGTGATTCGGATAACTCCAATATTCGTGTTTTTTTGACTTGACGACCTCTTCATAAGGAGTGGAGTATGGCTGACAGCACCAGAAATCAACATAGGGCGCATAATATGCGGAGTCGGAGCTCTTTGGATTCTTTGTGGCGTAGGTCTTAACGCCAGCTTTTTTAAAAGCCTTGTAAACATTCACGCCAAAGTCCCTGGAGCTTGCCGCCACCTCGTCCAATGGTACATAAATAAATTCCGGCCAGCCCTTGGCTTTGCGTTTCTTTTCAAACTTTATGGTCATTTTTGTCAATTGCTCGTATAAGGCTTTCGGTGGCATGACGGGTATCATCGAATGCCTTCCCTGCTTCTTTCCGGTATGTTGACGATATATTGCCCCCATACCGCATCCAGCGAGCGGAATAGGCCCCTTCATGCCTGCGGCAAGAATCTCTTTTATCTGAACATCGCCGTTAGGTATATAAAATTCTTTCTTTTTCTGGTCGTACTTCAAATAAATAGTAGGAGCCGTGTCAAGCCCATAATCAACCATTGCGTTGTATTCGTTCCTGGCGGCTTTGAGTATCCATTCTTTTCCATATTCCTTGGCTTTTCGGCCCAAACGCCCGGTACGGTCATCGATTTCCTTGTCCATGTTGTAATTATATGCACTGTAATGCTTTTTCGGGTCCTTCAATAGCTTAAAAGGCAACACTCTGAATTTAATCGGAATCGAGAGAGCTTTATCAAAGCCATCATGCGAAATAAGAACATTGCCCCTGTAAATTCCGCCCTTTGCGCTTGCCGGAACTTTGACTCTCAGCCAATAGCGCTGGCATTCCTTTGCGGGCGCCGTATGAACAGTCACGTTTTCCAGAAGTTCCGGCATTCTCCGCCAGGTCTTGGAAGTGTATCTTGGATATCTCACATTGTCATATGTCAAAAGCCATGCGTCAATATTCTCTTTGGAAATCTCGCCGTCTTCATTTTTTAAGGAACTGACGCGCACTCTAAGATTTTTTAATTTTTCAAATGGATAAAGGCTGAAAGACACTGGCTCAAACTCGCCTTGTGTCGCAAATCCACTCAAGGTTGAAATTCTTTCCTCTGGCAAAGGATTCGAGTTTGGATAGACCATGTCCATTATTGGCCGCTGAAAAAGCATAAAGCCCATATCTTTTTCGATTCCGCGCGGCGCTGGCGCTGGGTTCGGCTCAACAAATGGAAGCTCAACAAAGCCTTCGCGCGGCTGAGATTTTTTCATTCCCCTTCTTTCCGGAAGGCTGCTGGTTGCTTTGGAGACAAGCTTCATTTGAGCTTTTTCTGGCTCTCCCTGCATATTTAGCGAACAAGAAGCAAGCAAGAAAGCTGAACCAGAAACAAGCATGAGCGAGGAGATGGTTTTGAGATATTTGGGCATAAAAGTCCTTTCTTTTTTTATATGGAATTAATTAATACTGCCGTCGCGTCTGTCAATTAGGATAATAGCAAAGTTTTATCTATAAGCCTCAAACATTGAGGCTGAAGTGCCCAATTCAGCTTTTTCAGCCAAAAAATCAGTCAATTTAAAGAAGTCCACATGGTAATCAAAAAACAAGGCGTTCCCGCCGTTATGCCTGTAGACATCAAGATATCCATTGACCTTCGTTCCGCCATCAGTCACTAAGCCTATTTGACCGGGATTCATCACGCTACATGGCTCTGACTCAACCAGCCATATTTTCGAAGAAGGATTCTTGACCTGAGAGCTTTTTGATCGCCTGATGACAGGAGAAGATGAGATTTGAGAAGCGTTAGCGGCAACAGACAAAGGCGGAGCATAAGACACTGGCGCATAATACGGGTAATCAATTTTGTGAGCCGGGCATGTAAAAATGCAAGGGCCATCCAATCCAGGCCAGGATTTGCCAAGGTACTTGCCGCCATCATAAGTTGGCAGATTAAAATAGGGCGCAAGCATCCCAAACCAAGCCCCGCCAACTTCGGGAGCCCTATAATCATCAGCCCCATAATATGCAAAAGGAAGCCAGTCATTATAGTCATTCAAATAGAATTGCGTGCCAGTGCCGACCTGCTTCAAGTTTGAGGCGCAGGATATTCTCTGTGCTGTCATTCTTGCGCTTCTGAGCGCTGGCAACAACATGCTGACCAGAATGGCTATTATGGCAATCACAACGAGCAATTCAATGAGTGTAAAAAACGTGATTCTCCTACACATAATAGGTCCTCGCTTTATTGTTTTTGAATATTGCTTTATAGTCGTCGGGCGCGGAATTAGGAAGTATTACCCCATCGACGTCCTCGTAAGAACAAATCCTGTATGGAGATGTCATTTGAAACTTCTGGGTATCGACAATGGCAATAACTTCTTTTGCCTTGGCTATAAATTCCTTTTCAAATTCAACTATCAACTGGCTATGATTGCAAAAACCTTCTTCATTCAAACTGCCAGGCGCAATAAATGCTTTTTGAACAGCAAGGTTGCTGTCCGAATTGCCTATCAATATGCCTTCATCGCTTATAGGAACAGAGCCAACCACATTGACCTCATTGTCGGTCCCGGCAAGAAGCAAAGAAACTGGCAAAGAATTAGTCACCACGCATATTTTTCTGTTGACAAGCCTTTTTGCCAGATGCAGAATATTCCTTCCGCCGCCAAGAAACACACACTCCATGTCACCAATAAGCTCCGCAGCTTTTTTGCCCAACGCAACCCTCTCCTGGTAAAATGGGTCGTCATCCTGATAATACCACGAGGGGCAAAATGAAAAATCGCTTTGCTTGGGCATGGCTCCGCCCTGAACGCGCTTTATTTTTTTCAGCTCCTCAAGACGCTTCAAGTACCTGTCAGTAGTCGAGCGAGTCACGCCAAGAACCGCTGTAAGGTCTTTAATGCTAATAAATCCGGCGTCATTGATTATTGACAAAACTTCCTGAAGCTTCTCCTCCATAGCAAACCTTCCAATTAAAGCAATAATACGTTCGAGTCTTTTATTGATACAGTTGTATTATACATTAAAACAACTGCACTGTCAATGGCAAATAAAAATATTTCCGAATTGAAGACATTGCTCTCAATCTGGGTCAGCCACTGGGATTTAAGTCACTAAGCTTTTATTATGAATGAATTACTAATTTCCCAAAAGGTCAAAAACACGCTAATTATTGGCGTGCTTCTTCGTATTCTATGTGTGGGTATGTCAGTACCTCTGTTTTAATGCGAATGGGGCACGCCTTTTTTATTGCGCCCCTCTTGTCTCAAACCACAAACAATGAGGCATGGAAATGGAAAAGCAAAAAACGTGGAAGTCGGAAGAGATTAACTACAAAACCGAACGGGAAGCAATGGACGCATCGTTCTTGCGTCTTGACATGGCGCTATCGTTCGACATTTCAAAAATGAAAGAACTTCTCTACAGCTATCGCGAAAAACTCACTTGCGGCGGAAAAATGACAAATAAAAAATCCATTACATCTGAGAAACAGCGACAAAAACTATTTGCCGAGCGCCGTTTTTTTTCCCGGCTCCTTGCTGTTGTGAGTGATATTGCGTTGGGGGTTCCTACACAAAAAAATTCATAAGATAGGCTACTATCGTAAACATTATTGTCACAGCCACAAGCATATCCAAAAAGTTTACCCTGATGGGCTCATAGCGGTTTTGCTCTTTAAGAATAAATATTGTTGTTTGATCCATTTCCCTGTCTCCCGTTGCTTATTGTTGAATGGCGGTTATAAAAGCAGGAGTGATGCCAAAACAGCTTAGAAATATGTTTTTATACCGTTTTGTGGCAAAACTAGAGAAAATCAGCCAGCGGGGAAGTTTTTGATTCTCAAAAATAAAAATATTTTTTTTAGAAAAGACAGAAGGCTTTACAGGGCAAACATTCCGTTTTCTATCTTGTCCACATTTTCTTTGTTCAAAACCATATATCGTTTATCGAAAGCTTCCTGCGGATCTTCCGGAGCTGGATCCTCCGTAAATTTAACGCCTGGCTTATAGGTCAAAGCTGTCAGGAAATCAGCCTGAATAGCGCGTTTCAAGTTGTGGACATCCGCAAACAGCAAGGCCATCATAGGACGTTCACCCGCAGGCAGTCTCCATATTTCCATTTCGCCGACATCGTACGGCAGCCCAACAAGTGAAACAACCAGATTGCAGTCTTTGTTTGCTTTTATCAATTCGTCAAAATGTTCCGCGCGCATTCGTTCCCACATCGGAAACATTTCGATCTCTTCCGGGTTTTCAATGCCTTCAGGCGGGGGCACTTTCACGTAGTCCACGGCAATGACTTTGATTTTTGAGTTAAAGCCTTCTTTTAAGCCTTCGACCATTTCTTTCTGGCGTTTGCTTTTTTCAAAATGTTCGTCAACCACGATAAGAGCTTTGGCGTCAGGAAATCTCTCAGCAAGCGTTCTGCCAAACACGATAGACGCAGCCTTGGCAAATTTCATTTCATTGGCTATTAGGCGAGCAGTGTCATTTGCTCCGAGAGTGAGAGAAAGAATTGTGATTCCGCAGACCATCACCACAGCGAAAAGGGTTATAGCCATAGGCTTGGCGCTTGCGTAAGAGCTTTGCTTGCGGGCGCAATATATCATGCCTACAAAAGCCAAAAACATCAACTGCCCGGAAAAAGCGATAGTGCGATTTTTGCCGAAAAGCAGGGAAATTCCGGCTATTCCGAGTAATATTAAGCATCCCAAGGCTTTTGTCGATGCGGTGAGCTCAGAGTCGCGTTTTATATAAAAATATATTGACAAATGCAAAAAACGGAGTAGCAT
>CAZYVR010000059.1:0-21596 GCA_964651145.1 uncultured Victivallales bacterium
GGTTAGAGCATCGGAATCATAATCCGAGTGTCCGGGGTTCAAATCCCTGAGCCGCTACCAATCTTTGCATCTTGCTCAAAACGAAGGACTTACAAACCTTGCCAGGCATCAAGCGACATAATCTTGACATTAACAACCAAGGCGTCGGCGACGATATGGCTAAAGATACAAAGTACTTGCGATTATCGAACAACTCCTGGCACTTTGACTTTATAGTTCCAGCGAAACTTAAGAATTTCTTTTCTGTTAATCGTATACGGCATAGTTTAAACACCTCTGACTATAGGCAGGCAAAATATCTCCGGGATAAATACCTTGTTCCGGCTCTATCGGCGCGCACTGCTCTTGAACTTCTTGAAAACATCCTCACATGCGTGAACACGGCAGAAATAGAGCTCGACAAAAGCATGCACGACCTTAAAGCCTTCCTAAAAAGGAAAGATGACTCGGAAGAAAGCATATCAGTGCGCAAGCTTTGCGATTTGTTTATAGCCGCATACAACAAAGGCAACTTTGCCGATGGCTCGCAGCGGAAAATCCAGTCGCATATAAATGCTTTTTGCGCTATTATCGGCAATGACACTTTTGCAGGCTGCATAAGCAAACAGGATATAATTACCTTTAGGGACACCCTGTTGCAGATGCCTGTGGGGTGGCAAAAAACTTCTGTTAAGAAGCATGTTGCCGAGGACGCAAAAACTATGCATCCGAATACCGTAAAGAAAAACATTGCTACATTAAAAAGAATTTTCGCTTGGGCTATGACGGAAGGCCGTATAAATTTGCGCGAAAATCCGGTTGATGGTGTAAGCGTCATCGGTTCCGGCAAGCAGAAGCATAAGCGTCCACCCTCCATTGAGGAGGCGGATAAGCTTTGCGCCATGCCCGCTCCTAATTCTTCCAAGTTTGACGAGCAAGCTTGGAGGCTCCTCCCCATATTCGCACGCTACACCGCTTGCCGCATAGGGGAGATTGCAGTGCTAACAGTAGAAGATATAATTAAAAAGAATGGCGTAAGCTGTCTTCGCATAACTGCCAGCGGTAAAGACAAACGCTTGAAAACAGATGCCTCTGAGCGTCTTGTTCCTATTAGCGATAAGCTTATGCCTTATATATTAAAGTTGAAGAAGAAAATAAAGAAAGGCCCGCTCTGGCCTAATTGTGGACATTGGCGTGATAACAAAGAGAAAATAATTAAGCCTGCGCATTATTTTTTGAAAGCATTCAATAATGCTGCTAAGAATGTAGCGCCTGACCAATCGCTGCACTGTTTAAGGGCGTTTAGTAATAGCCAAATGGCTGATGCAGGAGTCGATATATTGGATCGCGAAGCTATCCTAGGCCATAAATCCGACCGCGTCCAAAAGGCTTATACAGCGGACAATCTCCAGCGCTGGAAAGCTGCTGTTGACAAGGTTCATTAAGCCGTTCAAGGCTGCTTACAAAAAACACACGGGACTCACGTGTAATTCAAAGGCTTGACTATTTTGTCTATTTTGGTTCATTTACTTACATGGATGTGTAAGCGTGTCTATTTTTTTACATACATGCCCTTGACTTCCCAGGTTAACCCGTTATAATTAGACTTAACATATCAATGACAAAGAGGGACACTAAAGGCATGAAATTTGAAGATTTAAAAACGCTGCTATTTGTAAACGCTTTAGACCGTAACAGTAAATTATTAACATTAAGAAATTTGGCTAACGTCACAGATCCCAATGGCAAAAATACAAGCACAAGAGCTTTTTTTGCCAAGACTGAGAGAAATGCAAAGCTTATGCCTCAGATACTAGGTTATGACAAAGTAAGTATTAGCTTAATGCTAAAACATGGTCATGGAAACTACCTTAAAAAGATTCTCCCAAGCAGTTATATCGACGGTCTCCCTGCTTTAAAAGAGAAACTAACGGAGGCGCCTTCTTCAAAGTCTAAGCTACCAGTTAGACACTGGCACATGCACGCATTTCTTACTATTTTATGTATTTTTGAAGTTGACCGCAATACAGGCCATATCGTTTCCGAGCCTAGTGAGTTGGAGCAACTCGAAAAGGTCATCAACGTTTTTCTTGCTGCCCCTAGCTTAAATCCATTATATATAAAGTGTGGCTTGAATGGGTCGTTCTATCCGGCACCTGAAGCTGCTATTATGGATGTGTCGAAAGCCATTCAAAATAATTCCTCTATTCATTATGTTCCCTTGCGACATCTCATCCTAAAAGGGCTTACAGAATACTTTCCAGACAATAAGGAAGGTATCCTATCCTTTGCCAAACAATCATCGTTTTCAGGTTTTGAAGAAGAAAAAAGACAATTCACAAAACTCGAAGGGATATTGGTCAATGCAATTCACAATGAGGCTGTTGTAAAAGACAGCCTCGAGGTGGAGCATTCCGGCGGTAGATTGACATCTGTAAAATACACTATCAAGCCTGAATATTTTGACAATAAAGGCATTCTTTCGAATTTACCCGGGGACACACAGGTAACATATGACTCTCAGAAGCAAAAAGTTAAAATAACCAAAAAAGTCTCTTAAAAAAATTATATATGCCCGGCTGACAAAGCTGGCATTATTATTAAGACCGATGGGCGCGGCTGGCAAAGCTACTATGTCGGAAGATAAAAGGATTGGATTATATGCATCCAACAATTCTTTTTGTTCCGCGCCTGTATGCTTTAAGGCGACTCGCTTTTAACTTCAAACGGTCCCCCTCTGCTACAGAATGGGAGGCCTGCAAATGATTACATCTACCTTGCAACCCAATGCTGTTTGGCTCCGGCGCCGAGAAGCTCTGGCAAAGTTCAACATCGGGTGGCGCAGACTCGAGCAGTGGCGTCTTGAAGGACTCGTACGTTCAACAAAGCTGGATGGTGCCAAGTCTGGAACACGTATTTACTTTGCCCAAGACGTTAATGATGTATTAATGGCTTTGAGTGCCGGCCGGAAGCCTTCTCCAAAGATCGGAAAGGTTTGAAGCCATGACCACAAACTCTCCTGAAATAAATGGGGCACTCGGCGAGCATTCATCAGAAACTGCGCCGAGGCCGGAAGTCAGTACTAATATAGCATCCCGCGCAAACACAAACAAGGTTACTGGGGCTGATATAAGCATAATAAAAGCAGAGCCTAAAGGTGGAAAAAATGCTCTCTGTGCCGCGTTGCCTCCACAACTTTATGATCCGGATGAAATAAAACGCACGGGCAATCTGTTGCATTCGCCTGGCGACGTATTCCAAGTCCTGATTCTTGCGCCTGCAAAAGAAAGAGGCTGGTCTCCAAAGAGTAAAATTGGCTATTTTGACAACCCTGATGCGGTGCCGGACGAACTAAGAAAACTCGGGCTCTGCGGTTTTAAAGGCGTTTTCATCACCTTAAACCCTTTAAAAAGAGATCTTCTTGCGCGCGCCAACAATAGGTTTGTCGATTCTTCAAATGTGCCTGCCGCGACAGATAAAAATGTTCTGAAGCGGGAGTGGCTCTTAATCGATTGCGACCCCGTGCGTCCGTCTGGCGTTTCTGCGACTAACGAAGAGAAGTCTTTTGCGCATAGCAAGGTGCTTGAAGTTAGTAGATTTTTACAGTCTCGAGGTTGGCCTAAGCCTGTGCCGGCTGATTCAGGAAACGGAGATCATCTATTGTACCGGATCGATATTCCAGAAGAGAACGGGGCTGTGAAGAAATGTCTGGAGGCCCTTGCAGAACAATTCAACGATGGAAAGGTCAAAATAGACACATCGGTTGCCAACCCAGTTAGGAGTTGCAAGCTATATGGTACAGCCGCTCGCAAAGGCGACCATTGCCCTGAAATTGGACGACCGCACCGCATGTCCAAAATGATTGATGTTCCCGCAGAACTTAAGGTTGTGGACTGCCACTGCCTAGAGGAGCTTGCCGTAGAGACTCAACAGGCTATAAGCTCACCGTCGCCACAAGTGAAGTCGGATAATTGTAAGCAGACGCCGAGGCCCCCTGCTAAAGTCAATCAAAATATATCTCAGGAAGATGCTCGCATCCGTTCAGCTCTTAAAGCTCTTGCTCCAAAGAGGGCTGATGACCGAGACTCGTGGCTTAAGATAGGCATGGCGCTTCATAATAAAGGTATGCCGCTTGAACTCTGGGATGAGTGGTCAAAGCAGTCAGGCAAGTATACAGACGATTGCTGTGAGAAGACATGGCAAAGCTTTGAAAGAGGAACCCCAGAAAAGCCTGTAACGATAGCTTCTATTTTTAAATTAGCAAAAGAGGATGGCTGGCAATCATGTGCACTGCCAAAAGTACAGCTCCCAGGCAATGGCCGAACTGAATCTGAGTTTGCCAAAGACTTCTTCGCCGAGTCGGCAAGCGACGATGCGTTTTTCAAGTATGGCAAACGGTGCGTGATGAATGTAAACACTAGCATCGAGCCGTTCAAGGCTGATGCGGCTGCTATAAACGCTGAATCTTCGGTTAGCTTTGGACGATGGGTTAAAGGTAAAGAAGGCGGGAAAACATGGGTGCCAAAGACACCCTTCGCAGCTTTAATGAAGCGAGTTTTTGAGTCTAAACATGCGGACGCTTTGGCAGAGATAGAATATGTAAGCAAGTTCTCTTTGCCCTATAAAAAAGCTGATAGCAGCTTGGGTTTTACTGCCCCCGGCTACAATGCTTATAAAAAGACGTTTACGTCTTACGATGCGCCAAATATCGTTCCCATGCCTCTGGATGAGGCCCGTGAAGCCTTTCTGGACCTTTTGAAAGAATTCTGCTACCTTGAACCCGACCTTGACAGAATTCGCACATTGGCGTATCTGATAACGCCGGCATTGCGTCTGCTCTACACTGGCCGCCCGATGAGTTTCTTTCCCATGGGCAATCGGCCCGGAGTCGGGAAGGACGCCTTGCTTGAACTTAATCCTCTGATTTATTTTGGCAGACGCGCGCAGTTCAAAAGTCCAGCCAATACAGACGATGAATGGGGAAAGTTGCTTTTGTCAGCAGCAATGGCGGCTGAGCAGATGGTTTTAATAGGCAATATGAAAAGGAAACTTGACAGCCAAGCTTTTGAACAGGCCATGACCAGCGATTGGATAAGCGGGCGTATCCTGGGCGAAAACACCATTGTGGCAGTGAGAAACATTGCGTTGTATGCTTTCTCCGGCAACGGGGTTGTTCTGAGCCCTGATATGGAACGAAGAACTATTGAAATAATATTGGAGACCTATGCGGAAGATATCATAAACAGGCAGTTCAGCCGGGATATTGTGGAGTACACACTTGCCAAACGCGAATACCTGTTGAATGCCATATACGCCTTAATCCAGCATTGGGCTTCTGCCGGTTTCCCTAATGGTTGTGTATCGATTCCCAGTTTCTCGAGTTGGAGCCGCGTAATTTCCGGTATAATGGACGTCTGCGAGATGGGCAATCCGTTCGCAAAAAGGACGATAAGCACTGGGACCCTTGAGATATCGGGAAATAATGAAGACTCCGATTTTAGGGCTTTTGTTAAAACTTGGAGTAGCCGCTTCGGCGGGGCACTTACAACGTCGACTGAACTGCGCGCGTTGGCGATGGAGCTGGAGATCTTCTCCTGGCTGGACTTGGATAAGCGCCCCGGGCAAACCAGCTTCGGGAAAATACTGACGTCCCGCGACAAAAGGGAATACGCTGGTTTCAGGATAAAGACTCACGGGGGCCCTGGCCACCGCAAATATTACCTGGAGCCCGTGCAATGAAGGATACATTCAGAACGGCAGCAGTCGCAGTTCCCCGCTGTGGATGCGGGGAACTTGCGGAACATAAGGGAACGTCGATTGCAGTATGTTCCCTAGTCTTTTTCGGGGTTAAAACAGGAACCGTAGGGAACATAGGGAACCTGTTTTGTTCTCTGAAAGTTTTTTTATGTAAAAGGACCACTGCAGTGTGTTTTTATATAAAAAGGCTTCGGATCACGGCTTTATGTTCCCTACGTTCCCAAACAAGCAAAAATAGGCACAAAAGAAGAAACCCCGATGTTCCCAAAACGTTCCGAGAACATCCATAAAAACAACATAAAACCAAGGATGATAAAATGAAGATTAAATCACAAAAAAACCTAGTAGCGGTGATTAAAAACAACGCTTCGAAACTATCTGACAATCATGTGCAAGCAGCAGTGGTCGTCCTACGGTGCAAATTATCGTTATTGCTGCTGGCAATAAAAGAAGAAGTCGAATCATCTGGTCGTTCACTGCAGCCAAGTCACATAGAATATGACTGCAACCTCATTCTAGAGAGGAGTTGCGAGTGCCTCTTGGAAGCAGTCCCTACTTGGGAAGAAACAAACTGGAGCGAACACATTGTGCGCAGCCTTGTGGAAGATGGCTTCAAAGGCACACACGACCAATGCCTTAATCATAAAAAAGCGCAAAAATATGCACGGCAGCTACAGGCTCTGATAGATGCAACAGGACGTGATCTGAACCCGAGTGAGGTGTTGCACTCCAAAATCGACAGAATAATAGAAAACCAGGTCAGCCTGGAACAGTTCTCAAAGGAAAATAAGCGTTTAAAAGAAGAGGTTCTCGCGGAAATGCCAAACAAATCGTTAAACACAAAAAAGGGAATTTTAAGCGTAAAAAAAAGGAAACTTCACAGAACTATTTCCCCCAAGCGTTTACAAGACGCCTTGGTTAAAAAAGGGATGACAGTGGCCGAAATAGCCGAGGTCATAAGCGCGGTGGAAAAGGAACATGTGACCCGCCAACACCTGCAAGTACGACTCAACATTTTAACGGAAGGTGAATGAAAATGAAAAACTCAGAAAAATCATACGAAGTATCACCAGCCATGTTAGCGTTTGTTGTGGATGCGCTCCCAGCGAAGGAATACGGGACGCTCCGAAAGCATTTAAGCGGTTGTTCAGGTGAGGCTGTTCAATTCATGTATAAACAAATGCGCAGCCGTGCCAGAGCCAGCAACGGCCCTGAGCCGCAAATGTACACAGAAGACTTGTTTCGGAGGTGGCCCATGAATAGCTGATATATAATGAGACCGCCCTGTCAGTTTCTTAGAGATGCGCAGGGTCGCAGGGGCAAAACGCCAGTGCTGCAAAATAGCGCAAGGCAAAGTGCGACAAAGCGCTGAATACCAGGCCTTGAAATCCGAAGGGTCTGTGAAAACCTAGAGTATCCCATGGGTTATAAAACAAGTTTCGAATTCATAAAAAGAATAAACAAAAGGAGTATTAAATATGAGAAAGAGCACCATCCAAAAAGAAAAGGAATTGAGGGCACAGACATTACTACCTCAAGGCGAATATCACGCAGAGTTGGAAAGGGCGATTGAGAAATCTGGAAACAAGGCAGGGCCCCGGCTTTGTCTACTTTTCCGCATTTTAGGTCCTAGTTGCCGAGACGCGGTTGTTTGGGCTAATTTCTATCTACAAAACCCGGATGAAACTAAAAAACTGAAATCTCTTAAAGTGTTCCAGCGCCTTCTTGCCGCGGCCGGCACAGGCAAAAACGGCAAATGGAGCTGGGAGGAGCTCTACGGCAAAGCGATCTCAATAAGTGTCCTTAATTCGAGCTTCAAGGGTAAGCAATATTCTAACATCAGTCGTTATCAGCCTATATCACAATTATCAGCATTGGCCCCGATGCCCAGTCTACAGATGTCACCGCCTCAAGCTACGGTCTTGCCGCCGCAGCTAACAGACACTTCGGAGCTGGCACTCCCTCCTCAAGGAACAGGTCTGCCGCAGCAGGTCACACAGGTGCCCTGTCCGCCACCAGTTCCGCCACCAGTTCCGCCACCAGGGGACGAGACTATAACCCCCGAATTGTTTAAGAATGTCTAACATTGGTGCTCAAAGAATTTTTAGGAATAAATAAAAAGGAGAAATTAAAAATGCAAAAACTACAGACTTTGATTGAGGAAATAAAGTTAAAATCAGATGCGTTCTTCAAAAACCCGGATGAATCAATTGCTCTAAAGCAAGCGTGCAACCTGCTCTTGAATGGAAAGGGCGATTTGCAAAACGTAATAGATGAGCTTGAGACGGTCGATAACCCCGATGCAAAAGAATATGCGGAACAGCTTAAAGCTATGACCGACCATGTACCCGTCGAGCCGCAGCAAGGAGCCATGGCGTCAGTTACCGAGCCTCTTGAGAAAGACGAAAAGTGTATCCCAAACCTGTTCGCAAAAAATGCAGATGGCGAGGAGACTGAGCCAAACCAGACAAAGCTGGAGGCAGGGCCCACAAAAAGCAATATGCGCTATGTACCCTTGGGCGCTTTAATCCCACATCCCGCCATTGAGGATCTTTACAAAAAGGATCAAAACGTCCTTGAAAGCCTGAAAGATGAAATGACTGCCAACGGAAGTAAGAACATCCCCGCGGTTCAAGCGATATTGAACCATGCAGGAAAGTTGGAAGTCATCGAAGGCTTGAGTCGGTTGTCGGCCGCAATAGAAACAGAACAGGAGGCCCTGCCCGTACAAATAGTGAAAATTGGAGATGATTATGACGTTCTATTCAAGGCAGTGCAGATGCAGTGCCAGCGGCGTTCGACAGACGATGCAACCTTGCTGAGATCAATCCAAGCTTTGGAGCTCTACGCAGAGAAGCTGGCGAAAGAGCGTCAAGGAAAGAGAACTTCTGGGCAAAGTTGCCCAGAAGTTGGCGAAGGCGCCAACGGGGTAATCGCAAAAATTGTAGGCAGGTCTGCAACAACAACAAAACATGCCAGAAAAGTTTTGAAAAATGAGGAGTTGACCCAGGAAGTCATAAGCGGCGAACTCTCAATAAATAAGGCATACAACCAGACAAAGGAACCAGTTATTCTGGCAACGGATAAAGGCCCCGCCGAAAAGAATGTGGCCATAGAGCCATCGGAGGACACCCTGTGCAACAATAGTGAAGCAGCGGCAGAAGGGCAACCTGCAAGGCCAGAGCCACAGGATGCCGCAACGCCGGGTGCACAGGATGCGGCAACCGTTGAGGAAGACCCAAAGCGGCGTGGAATAGAGTCCATTGCTTATGCTTTGAAGGATTTTACTCCAGAGGACGCCTGGGAGTGCCTGAAGGGATTGCTGATGAAACGTTATCATATATTCAGAGGAGCATCAGTGAGAAACTAAGTGAAGGTGCCGGGGATGATCTAAGAAAAAGCGCATAAGCTGATCCAGGCGGGGCCTGTTATAAGCAGGCTCCGCTATTTATAGGCAATACGTTGTTTGCGCTTTATGGATTTCAGAACTAAAAATGAGTAAATTACAATAATAAGGCAGGCCCTAAACAGGACCGTAAACTAAAGGAAATATCATGAATGCCAATTACAAATTTCAAAAGGACGCGCAAATGTCACCAGTCCAACATTTAAAAACAAGCCCAGGGGAAAAGCCCTACAGCCCTGATCTCTTTGCCGAAATGGAGAAAATGCCGCCGCCAATGAAAACTGTCCGTATTAGTATAGACGATATGCCCTTCAATATAACGCAGGCGAAACCACAGCCAACCCCGCCGCCGCCCTCTAATATGATGGATGAGCTCAGGGAACGACTAAAGGATGAGCTAAAATATCTCCCTGGAGAAGAGGCACCACCAGAATGCTTGGAAGAGCAAAATGCCAACACGTCAAAGCCCAGCCTCGATGATCACTTGGCAGCGTTCGCAGACAATTACAGGCACTTGTCTAAGGATGAACCAGACGAGAACCTGTTTCCATACAGCTCAGCCCTGGAGTTGATAAAAGCCAGCCACGCAGAAAGCGAGCTCTCCGTGGCTGCAAAAATGCAGGCGGCCATTGAGGACAAGTTTAAAAAGTCACTGAACGATTCTGAAAGAAAGAACGTCAGCCTTATTGAGATGATGAGCCAAATGGCGTTGAACAATTTTGTAATTGCTGATTTTTTGCAATATGCAATTCTGGATAAAGAAACTGAAAAAAAGAATTACGCCACATTGGGAAGCTTGCTTCCGAACAAAATAAAGTGCGAGAACCAGGCTTTAAAAATGGCCCTCGCAGTGAAAAGCTTAGAAACATTGCCGGGCGCTTCTTTGAGGATCTCTGCAGGGCAATTAAACATGGCAGGTTTGCAACAGGTTAATGACGCCGGTAAAAACGAAACTAAAGAATTATGAGCGCAACACCACTACTCGCAAAGACGCCTATATGGCTGGAAAGGATCTACCCACGCTGCCGCAAAGGCTGCCGCAGAAAGAACCCGTCTCTATTTTTCGTCACCACCACCAAGGACGGTAAACGTAAGCGGGAGTATATCCCAAAAGAAATGCATTCAGTCATCTTGTCGATGCAAAATTCCATCGACGCCGCGGCGCTTGCAAAAAAAAAGAAGACCCTTTCCCCGCAAGAACGCCCCGGGCAACCCGCCATCTTTCCCGCAGAAGCAAAACGGATGCTGGAAACGGCAGGTTATTCTGTAAGAGGTCGTTTAATAAGCCGCTGCAGGAAGACATTTCTTACAATTGAGGCCTGTCGCGTTCGATTTGAGCAGTTGCTATCGGGCGAACTAAAGGAAGCGGTGAAGACGCCGATGAGTCTGCAGAAAATCAGTATTAGAGCCGAGTCTATCTTGAAGCGCTCATGCAGAAAAAAGCAGGGCCTGAACTTTGATACTTGTTTTGTGCAGGCATTAATTGAGCATATTCAGAAAAATGGATAAAAGGCATGGCATAAATGCAGGCCGACAAAAAACCAGGTGCAAAAGTTCAGCTATTTTGACATGCGCATGGATGAGAAGTAGAGGCAGAAGCGCAGCCGCGACAATTCTACGTGATTCACGTGCAGTTAGATATTAATCAATAAAAAGCGAGCAAGGCAATACCGCTGCCACCTTACGTGGTCTAATCGACAATCGAAAAATGGGAAATAAAATATTGAATATAGTATAACATGTGTTATGTTTGTAATGTATTTATACGGGGTGAGGCTTATCTTTTATAACACTATTTCAAAGCTAAAACTATGGTTGTAGCATCTAAAAAATTCTCAGAATTGGCAAAGGAAGTGCGGAGGCAGCTTGGATTAAGTCAGGACGAATTGGCGCACGCATTGGGGGTTAGCTTTGCGACCGTCAACCGCTGGGAGAATGGCAAGACATCGCCCTCGAAGTTGGCACAGCGACAGTTCGATCAGTTTTGTGCGAGCAAAAGAGAACAGGGAGAGCTGAACGATGGATAAGAAACAGCTCAGCGAGCGCGACATCTGCACCAAGTTCATCACTCCTGCTCTGGCGCAGGCAGGCTGGGATGTTGACACTCAGGTTCGTGAAGAATTTCCCCTGACAAAAGGCCGAGTCATAGTGCGTGGCAAGCTGCATACGCGTGCCAAGCATAAGCGAGCAGACTATGTTCTGTTCTATAAGCCCAATATTCCCATTGCGGTTATTGAGGCCAAGGACAATAATCATTCTGTGGGAGATGGTATGCAGCAGGGGCTGGGTTATGCCGATATGCTGCAGGTGCCCTTCGTGTTTAGCTCTAACGGTGATGGTTTTTTGTTTCATAATAAAATTGCAACAGACGGCATCATTGAACGCGAGCTGAGTCTGCATGAGTTCCCCTCCGCTGACACACTCTGGCAATGGTGGACGAATAGCAAAGGACTGACAGCTCAACAGAACGATCTGGTTATTCAGGATTACTACAGCGATGGCAGCGACAAAACACCGCGCTACTACCAGTTGCTGGCTATCAACAAGACCATCGAAGCCATCGCCCTTGGCCAGAATCGCATCCTGTTAGTTATGGCCACTGGCACGGGAAAGACCTACACCGCTTTCCAAATCATCTGGCGGCTGTGGAAATCCAAGGCCAAAAAACGAATTCTATTCCTTGCCGACCGCAACATTCTGGTCGATCAAACCATGACCAATGACTTCAAACCTTTCGGCTCTGCCATGACCAAGATAAAGAAGCGTCAGGCCAACAAATCCTATGAGATTTACCTTTCGCTTTATCAGGCGGTAACTGGCACAGAAGAAGAGCAGAATATTTATAAGCAATTCAGCCCTGGGTTCTTCGATCTCATCGTTGTGGACGAATGCCACCGGGGCAGCGCCGCGGAAGATTCCGCATGGCGACAGATCCTTGATTACTTTTCCTCGGCCACCCAGATCGGCTTGACCGCCACCCCCAAGGAAACCAAAAAGGTTTCCAACATTGATTACTTCGGCGACCCCATCTACACATACTCGCTCAAAAAGGGAATTGACGATGGTTTTCTCGCCCCCTACAAGGTGGTGCGTATAGATTTGGACAAAGACCTGACTGGTTGGCGTCCTGACAAGGGGATGCTGGACAAACACGGCAGCGAGATTGAAGACCGCATTTACAATCAGAAAGATTTCGACAAGAAGCTAGTGCTGGAAAAGCGCACCCAACTGGTGGCAAAAAAAATCAGCGAATTTCTGAAACAGACCAACCGCTTCGACAAGACCATCGTCTTCTGCGACAACATCGATCATGCCGAACGCATGCGTCAAGCGCTGGTAAATGAAAATGCCGACCTCGTCGAACAAAGTCACAAGTACGTCATGCGCATCACTGGCGACAATGAAGAGGGCAAGGCCGAGCTCGATAACTTCATCTTCCCCGAATCAAGATACCCGGTTATCGCCACCACCTCCAAGCTGATGTCCACTGGCGTCGATGCCCAGACCTGCAAGCTGATTGTGCTTGATCAGCGTATCCAGTCCATGGCGGAGTTCAAGCAGATCATTGGACGCGGCACCCGCATTAATGAGGACTACGGAAAATACTATTTTACCATCATCGACTTTAAGAAGGCCACCGAGCTTTTTGCTGACCCCGACTTCGATGGCGACCCGGCGCAAATCTATGAGCCCAATACATTGGAAGACTCGCCCGTGCCGCCTGAGCTGTTGGATGACGCTGAGCTTCTCGAAATAGAAGCAGGTGAAGAGATTGATTGGTCTAGCGTGTCCGATCCTGATCCTGATGAAGAAACATCGGGCACGCGGCGTTATGTGGTCGAAGGTGTAGATGTGAAGGTGGCCGCTGAGAGAGTTCAGTACTTTGACGCCAACGGCAAGCTTGTAACAGAGTCGCTGAAGGACTACACCCGCAAAACATTGATGAAAGAATTCGACTCACTGGATGACTTTTTGCGTCGTTGGAGCGATGCGAAAAAGAAGCAGGTCATCATTGAAGAGTTGGCCAACGAAGGCATTTTCTTTGAAGCGCTGGCCGAGGAAATTGGACGCGACTGCGGTCCTTTTGATCTCGTTTGCCATGTGGCTTGGGATATGCCACCGCTAACGCGCAAGGAGCGGGCTGGAAAAGTCAAAAAACACAATTATTTTGCCCGTTATGGCGAGCAAGCCCAGCGCGTGTTGCAAGCGCTGTTGGACAAATATGCCGACGAAGGAATAGGGCTGATCGAGGAGACGCAAGTCCTAAATATCGCGCCCTTTACTCAGTTCGGCACCCCTATAGAAATAATACGCGCCTTTGGTGGGTTAGATCAATACCAGAGTGCTGTGCAAGAATTAGAAAAAGCGCTCTACAGCGCATAAAAAAACAGACTGGAACAAAACAAACATGTCAATCGGAACACTTATCAAAACTATTCAGGACATCATGCGCAAGGATGTCGGCGTCGATGGTGACGCACAGCGCATCAGCCAGATTGTATGGTTGCTTTTTTTGAAAATCTTTGACGACAAAGAGCAGGAGTGGAAACTCACCATTGATGGCTACAAATCCCCGCTGCAAACCCGCTTCCGCTGGTCCAACTGGGCCAAAGATGCTGAAGGCATCACAGGCGAAGAGTTGATCGATTTTGTCAACAACGACCTCTTTCCGGCCTTGAAGAAGCTGGCCACCTCTGCTGGTGTGTCGCCTCACGGCAAAGTGGTCGGATCGGTGTTCGAGGATGCCTACAACTACATGAAATCCGGAACTCTGCTGCGCCAGGTCGTCAACACCATTGAAGAAGAAGTCGATTTCAACTCCTCCACCGACCGACACCTGTTCAACGACATCTATGAAAAAATTCTTGCTGACCTGCAATCGGCTGGCAATGCTGGCGAATACTACACGCCCCGCGCTGTCACCCAGTTTATGGTGGATATTCTTAACCCGCAACTGGGCGAAAAGATTCTCGACCCGGCCTGCGGCACCGGCGGCTTTCTGACCTGCGCCATAGACCACCTCAAAGACCAGATCAAAACCGCTGACCACCGGAGCACCATGCAAGACTGCATCCATGGGGTCGAGAAAAAGCCACTGCCGCACATGCTGGCCATGACCAACCTGATGCTGCACGGCATTGACGTGCCTAGCAATATCCGCCACGATAACACACTGAGCCGTCCGCTCAAGAACTACGGACGCAAGGATAAAGTTGACATCATTATTACCAATCCGCCATTCGGCGGCATGGAAGAGGACGGCATCGAAAGCAACTTCCCCAAAAAATACCAAACCCGAGAAACTGCCGATTTGTTCATGGCTTTGATTATGCACCTTTTGAAACACGACACCGGACGCGGAGCCGTGGTGTTGCCAGATGGTTTTTTGTTTGGAGAGGGCTCCAAAACCAACCTTAAGCGCGAACTGCTCGAAGACTTCAATCTGCACACTATTGTTCGCCTCCCCAAGGGCGTATTTAGTCCTTACACTGGCATCAAAACCAACATTCTTTTCTTTGAAAAGGGCGGTCCCACCAAGGACGTCTGGTTTTTCGAACATCCATACCCGAAGGGCTATAAATCCTACTCCCGTTCTAGACCACTCACTATTGGCGAATTTGATTTGGAAAAGAAGTGGTGGGGCGGCAAGACACGCAGAGGCCGCAAGACTACCGAATACGCCTGGAAGCTCAGTGCCAAAGAGCTTGCCGAGCGCAACTATAACCTCGATTGCAAGAACCCTCATGAGGAGGAAATCAACCATCGCGATCCGAAAGAGCTGATGCAGGAGTATCAGAAGATAGCTAAGCAACTCGAAGCCGCACAGAACGCTTTGAAAACGGAACTGATGCAAGCGCTTGGAGGGAACTGATGGAACTGTTGGAGCAACATTTCAATACCGCCTTTGCCGCCCCTGACGGCATTAAAAAACTGCGCGAACTGATCCTGGTGCTCGCCATGCAAGGTAAATTGGTGGAGCAAGCCCCCAAAGACCCGCCCGCCAGCGAATTGCTGAAGAAAATCAAGACCGAGAAACAGCGGTTGATAAAAGAAGGCAAAATCAAAAAGACAAAGCCACTGCCCGAAATAAAACCAAAAGAAATCCCGTATGCCCTGCCAGATGGTTGGCAGTGGGTGAGGCTTGGTGAGATCGGAATCATCAACCCACGCAATGACGCCGAGGATTTAGAGCCTGCAGGCTTTGTTCCGATGCCACTAATTCCTGAAGGCTATACAGAAAAGCACCAATTTGAGGAACGTCAGTGGAATGATATCAAAAAAGGCTATACACATTTTGCAGATGGTGATGTTGGCATGGCAAAGATCACACCATGTTTTGAGAATGGGAAGTCATGCATATTCTCTGGTTTGCCCAATGGAATTGGAGCCGGCACGACAGAACTTCATATATTCAGAAACTCGTTTAATGCGATTATACCCAGGTTTCTTTTATATCACATAAAAAATCCACACTACATCTCTAAAGCTGCTCCCTGTATGACTGGCTCTGCTGGACAGAAGCGTGTTCCGACACCATATTTCACCAATCAACTATTCCCTCTCCCCCCGCTCCCAGAGCAACATCGCATCGTCGCTAAGATCGATCAGTTGATGGCGCGCTGTGATGAGCTGGAAAAGCTGCGTGCAGAGCGGGATAAGAAGCGGCACAGCGTCCACACTTCAGCGCTCAAGCACCTTTTGGACGCACAGGAGCAGAAGGGCTTCACAAGCGCCTGGAAATTTATAAACCAACACTTTGGCGAACTCTATGCCGTCAAGGAAAATGTCACCGAACTGCGCAAAGCCATCCTGCAACTAGCCGTCATGGGTAAACTCGTTCCCCAAGACCCAAACGACCCGCCAGCCAGCAAACTGTTGAAAGATATAGAGACCGAGAAAAAGCGCCTGATAAAAGAAGGCAAAATCAAAAAGCCCAAGCCATTGCCTGAAATCAAACCGGAAGAAGGGTCGTATGCTCTGCCGAAGGGATGGCAGTGGGTGAGGTTGGGGAATGTTGGAGCCTTTGAAAGAGGAAAATCAAAACATCGTCCAAGAAATGATAAACGTCTGTTCATCGACGGCACATATCCATTTGTTCAAACGGGTGATGTTTCAAGGGCCAAGCAAACGAACTATCAGATAAAAACCTGCGGAAGCTATTACAATGATGTTGGCCTACAACAAAGTCGACTATGGGAGCAAGGAACCCTATGCATAACTATCGCCGCGAATATTGCTGAAACTGGTTTTTTAGGTATGGATGCTTGCATACCCGACAGCGTAGTTGCTTTCCTATCAGTAAATGAATCTCTTTCTACATATGTGAAAGTATTTATTGATGTTGCAAAGGAAGACTTAGAGCACTATGCGCCATCAACGGCTCAGAAAAATATCAATCTTGGCATCATCAATGAAATGGCCTTTCCAACCCCCCCATTCCCCGAATTACACCGCATCGTCGCCAAGATCGATCAGTTGATGGAACTATGCGACACATTGGAGGAACAGATCAACTCCTCCACCGACAAACAAACCGCCCTGCTCAACGCCCTAATGGCGCAGGTATAAGGGATATGCCATGCGCTTGAAATCAGTTTACATTGGTCAATATAAAAACCTCAAGAACTTTACCTTGAACTTTGATGGCAGCAGTTTTATAGATGTGTTTGTCGGCAAAAACGGCACTGGCAAGTCAAACTTCTTTGAAGCACTGATCGAAATTTTCCGCCACCTCCACAAATACGACAGGAAGACAGCTGAGCTCGATTTTAACTATAGCCTGACCTATGAAATAGACGACAAAGAAACTAAAATAGTTTGGGATTCCGGCAGCCTCAGCGTCAATGGCGAGAAACGCAGAACCATCGGCAATACCCCACTGCCCGACAATGTCTTGATCTATTACTCCGGCCATAACGACACCGTGGGAAAACTGGTGGAGGAATACGAAGATGCCTTCCGCAAACGCATTAAAAAAGCCGATCTTGACGAGAGCCGCCACTTTATCGGCATCGGCCCAGAATACAAGGAACTATTGCTTGCTGTGCTGTTGATGCAAAAGGAGAACAACAAGGCGCGTCAGTTTATTTGCGAAAAGTTGGAGATCACCAACGTTGCTCCAGAAATGCAGCTGATACTAAAACGACCTACATTTGCAAATAACAGACTAAAAACCTTAGGAGTTGAAGATATAGAGAATTTTGATCCGCGAACCCACTACTGGGGAGCTGATGGCATTACACGTAAATTCATGAATAAACTGATTCGCTGCATCAAGGGCGAATTCAATCATGAAAGTGTATACGACTCTGCAAAAGATCGCTATCAAATCCCCATTAACATTGAGCTATTCCGAAAGATGTTTTCGAGCGAACAAATAACAGAGCACTTTCGCCAATTTGACAACCTGAAAACTCTGGATATGCTGGACGAGATTTCGATTCCGCTGCAGTTGTCCGGCGGCATTGACGCAACCATCGCCCACTTCAGCGACGGCCAGTTTCAGTCAGTCTACATCTACTCTATCGTCGAACTGTTCAAAGACCGCAACTGCATAACCCTGCTGGATGAGCCGGACTCCTTTCTCCATCCTGAATGGCAATTCAGTTTCTTGCAGCAGGTATTCGAGATCACCGACACCACCGCAAAAAACAACCATGTGTTAATGAGCAGCCATAGTGCGTCAACGTTGTGCAGCCTTGACGATCAACAAATCAGCCTGTTCAAGATTAAGGATTCACTGGTCTCTTGTTTTAAACGCTCCAAAAAGGAAGTCATTCACGAGCTCTCGGGTAGTTTTATTCAGTACTCGGAAGACGAAAGCAAGCTGCTGATTGATAATGTCATTCGATCATCGCTAAGGCCCATTCTATTTGTCGAAGGGCCTTCCGATGTCAGCATTTTGAACACAGCTTATCGAAAGCTGTACCCGGATGAAGATATTCCCATCCTGGTTCAGGATGCATTTGACAGGGGATTTCTCCGAACTTTGCTTGCCCGTAATGAAATCTTTGCCTCATATCCAGACAAGCAATTCTTTGCCTTATTTGATTTTGATGATGCATATGAGGATTGGCGTAAATTGGGAGGCAAATCTCAAGTAACCGACATCTCCCTCGGACTATGCCGAAAACTTGATGGGAAAAATGCTCACACATTCCTGCTTCCTGTGCAGGATAACAAGTTAAAGGCTCAGGTATGGGACGACGACAACCCCAACGAAAAGATCAAACCGAAGCCGCACTTTTGTGTGGAACATATTTTCTGGGGAATTGATAAATTAAAAGGTTGGTTTCGAACCGACAGTAAGAGCGGACTTATAAAATTCAAAGGCGACAAGCATAAACTTAAATTCGCCAAAGATATAGTGCCCGAATTACCCGCCGATCATTTTGAAGTATTCCGTCCGATCTTTGATTTCATCCAGTCGACTCTATGCCGAGCAAATGATAAAGAAGAAGCTGAAAAATAAACATATAGATAACTTTAGGAGAGTTATACTGGCAGATGATAAAATGGCTGAAGCCGAAGTTACTCTACGAATGGCAATGGCATTAATCGAGGGAAAGCATGTAAGCAGTGATGTTGTAGTGGCCATTGATGGAGCTCAGGTGAAAACTCTAAAGACGGTTCACTTCCCCATTGTTGAATTCTTGGCAAGCCAAGGTTGGCAAGGCATGGGAAACCCAGGTTGGCAAGGCAGGTACGAAAACAAGAACTACTCAAAAGCTATAACCGTTCATTCATTGCCTGGCGAGGGCGATCTGGTCGCCCGGATTCACAGTGGGCTAAACCTTCGAATGGAGTCTAAGAAGGGGCCGCTTACTAGAAGCAAGTCGTCTCAGGAATACCGGCTTATTCGCGAAGCAATTGGGCAACTCATGACGGTAAAAAAGGCAGAGCCAACAGATATTCTTGCCGTGCTTGTTCCTCATTCCGAAAAGTTTTCATCTCTTGCAGATCAATGGCGAGAACGGCCGTTAATGAAAAAAGCAGGCATACACATTGTCACTATCGACCGGAGCAATAAAATAAGAGGCCTGGAAAGCCTGGGGATATAATAGCAACACTGAAGATCCTTATGGCCCAAAGAGACCCTGAATAGCAAAGGGGCATTGACATATGGTCGTTGCCGCATTATTTTTAGTAAAAATGAATCATACAAGGGAAATAGAGTATATAAAAATATAAATAACAAATAATTGTAAAACAGCGTTTCAAGTCGAAAACTGACACTTTTATATCCAAGGAACGCGAGTAGAAACACGCAAATAATGGCGTGCTTCTTCGTATTCTTGGATGGGTATGTCAGTACCTCGACTTGGATGCGAATGGGGCGCGCCTTTTTTTATTGGCATGCCTCGCAAATTAAAACCAGGGGGAAGGCATGCAACAGAAGCACATCATAAAATTAACTGCCACCATAGCGCTGGCCTGCGCTGTGGCTTCCTGTTGCAATTATCCCTCTTCTGCAAAAGCCAGTTATGTCCGCTGTATCGACGGCGACACCTTTGTAGCTGATATTTACTACTGGCCCATGATCGTCGGCAAAAAGATGCCTGTGAGGATTTATGGCATCGACTGCCCTGAGAAGCGCGATAAGCGTCCTGCTGTGAAAAAACTATCCAAAGAAGCCCTCAGATATAGCCGTGAGCGGCTTAAGAACGCCCAAGCCATTGAACTGCGCAATATTAAACGAGGCAAGTACTTTCGCCTGCTAGCGGACGTGTATGTGGATGGCGACAATCTCGCCGATGAGCTGATAAAGCGTGGGTACGCCAAGCCCTACTACGGCAAACGCAAACCCAAATGGACCTTAGAAGAAATTAACTATAAAAACGGAGGGAAGCAAAAATGAAAGAACAGATCCAAATTCAAGAGAAGAAAGACGCCCCCAACCAAGAGGTGGCACACGAGAGCCCTCCGCAGGGCAATGAAGAGATATGGGGCTGCCTCGGAATCACTGTTCTAATTCTTGCGGTCATAGGGATCATCTATTTATGGCAGGGCTGCTCAGACGCCCCGAAGCTTGCAATGAGGCGAGCCATCTCATACGACAAATCCATAAGCAGGCAAGTATACAAAGACTCCAGCCTGCTGGAAGTGTTGTTCGGAGCTAACCCGGAGAAAACCGCCGCGTATGTCAGGAACCTTAAGAAAACGCCCCTAGGGGACTGCCCTGAGGATTTCCGCAAGGCTTACAAAAAGCACATAGCCGCCTGGGAGTCTCGTAACAAAAGTTTAATTGACTCGACATTTCATGACGTCCTTGCCACTGCAAAACTTCACGGAGTTGATTATGAATAACGAAATCCCCAAAGAGACGAGTCTCCCCGCATGGCGTTTCTATTATATGGCGTTGGCGGGAATCATTGGCGCGACCTTTGCCACAGCCTTCTACTGTACGTTCTGCATTGTTGTGCTACCGAGATGCCCAAAGCCTTGGGACGACTATCTGCTTATGGGCATAATAATAGCCGCTGGAGCTCTTTACGCCAGCTTCTTCCCTTTTGCCGGACGCCTGCTTGCAAAGACAGGCTTGAAGCCTGCTTTCAGAGCCATGGCAATAGGCGGAGCTCTTGGAGGAGGTACTGTTGTTGCAGTTCCGCTATTGCTGAGCTTTTTTTTCGACTGGATGAGTTGGCGGCCAGGGAATGTGGAATATATTTTGATTGCCTGGGTGCCAGTCAGCGCATTTATTGGAGGCATCACTGGGGTCATTGAAAAGGACTTCCTGAAAATCGCCGCCGGTTTTGCAAGCAGTCTTGTGGGAGGGGTATTTGCGAGCCTAATCTGCTACTTTCTTTGGCGAGAACTTCATTCAAACGAAATGGCTTTCTTTTTTGCCCTTCTGGCATTCTCCGGAATCCCCACTGGCATCGCCGTGACCGCTTATAACAAGAAGCCTGCCGGAGCCTTAGAATATATAAAAGAAAATGAAGTATACAAATAACAGGAGCAAAAAGCCATGAAGAACACGACTCAGAAACCAACCTCATTAAAGAACGCGAAACTCAGAGCCTGCATTGCGGGGGGCATCGGCATTGTCGCAGTCGCAATGGTTGCGCTGTTTGCATTCAAGGGCTGTTTGTCCTTTAACATTTTTAGCAGCCGGACAGACATAACCCGGGAGTTTGTCGACAACTCCGAATGGATCAAAAGACTCTGCGAGCTCGCCCTCTGTCAGCGCAGGACAACAGAAAGATTCAACGACAGCGAAATAAAAACGCAGAACATTAAAATCCCCTTCTGGAAGACTTTCAAGATGCCCTCTACTGCCAATTACACTATCAGCTTCAGCGTCAACTACACTTATATCGTCAGCGCGGAAAGAGACAAGTGGAAGCTCAAGCTCGACAATGGCGTCCTCTATGTGGCCGCGCCGCCCATCGGGATAATACAGCCGCCCGGCATCTACACCGACAGCATCAAGGCAAAGTACGAAGGCGGCTGG